>JAJYQV010000033.1 GCA_021794425.1 bacterium | reverse complement strand
CCAGCGCGACAGCGATACCAGTCTGAGTCGGTTTCATATCAATGAATTATTATTATGTGGCTTGAAAATCTCTGAACCGCTTCACCTCTTCGGCGACGGCGGCCTTCACGAGCTCCTCGTGGCCGGGAACTTCGGCGTCAAGGAACGTCTTGAGCGCAGCCGCATCACCCGCCTCGGCAAGCTGCAAGAATGCTTCACGCTTGTCGCCAGAAAGCTTCCCGACAACCGAAATCGTCGCGGCCTTGAGCGCCACCTCGCCAAACTGCGCGATGATCGTCTTCTGTTCTTCGATCGAGAGGTCGGCAATGCCGAGGTCGGCGGCGATTGCGGCGGTCATTTCGTCTTGCATAGGGTCAATCATACCATGGGTTAGAAGACGCGCTCCGTAAATTTCTGCGGGTCGGGGACAAGCGACGGGCCTGAATGAACGACCATAACGACCGAACCATCCGGCTGCGACGCATACTCGACTACCCGCGGCGTGTCTATGAAGCCGAGAAGCTTGTAGGATTTGTCCACGAACACCGACACGTGGTGCTTGAGCGCATACTCCTGCGCCTGCGCGTCAAGCGCATCGGCGGGACCTCCGAAAACATAGAGCCTGTTATCCGGAGTCGAGTAGATGTGCGGCGTGTTTGGGTCGACAAACACGCTCGGGTGTTCGGCTGCCGAAACGGCGGTATGATCCTCTGGAACCGAAGCGCCGTGCTCCGCCGCCGGAGCCGCGTGGGTCGATGGCTCGTACGAGCCGGTGCGTACCGGCATACCCTGCGAATCGACGACGGGCGTGCCGCTGCTGTCGACGAGCGTGTCATGCACCTGCGTAACCGGCTGAGGGGTGGCCGTCTCCACTGGTGCGGGCGGCTGCTCATCTACCAACCCTGTCACCGGGTTCACCTCGTGCGCCGCCTCTGGCGCGGAGGGGTGTGCGGCAGAAACAGAAGTGGGCGTCTCTGGGTGTGACGCCAGAGGCGCGGGCGGCGCTTTGGGGTGCGGCACGGGGACCGTCGGCGCTTCAGAGGGGGCATCGACGAAATCATGGCCGCCTTGTTCGAGATGAATCTCGCCGTGCAGCCCGATGGTCATGTGCGCGTCCGCGTCGATACGAACGCTCGTGCCGTCGGGATTGAAGAAATGATGCCCGTGTATCCCGCCCACGTCGCGCGATCCGGACATCTCGTGCACGACCTTGTCGAGCGAAGCCTCGTCAGCCTTGAGAAGCTGCGCGAGATCGCTGTTCTCGTCAAGATTTTCCGGCGCGTGGAATCCGGGCTCGTGGACGCGCTGCCACAGCTCTTTGAGCATGCCCTCATACCCATGGCTCGACGCGCCGACGGTCGACATCTCGGGCAGATGCGCCGCGAGGGGTTCGCCCGCGGCCGCAGCGGCCGCGGGCTGTGCGACCTCGGACGTTATCGCGGACGGATGCGAGATGGTCCCGACCGCTTCGTGCCCGTGCACCGGTGCCTGGTGTCCGAGCATATTGCCAAGCCAGTTATGCACGGCTTCGCCCCACGATGACTCGCTTGCGAGCTGCACGCCCTCCCCGATCGTAGCGCTCATGCTGGTCGTGTATCCCATTGCCATTAACAACGCCACATTCCGCCGCCCTTTCTCCGAAAAATCCATCTTCTTGATGAATTCTTGATAACGGCTTTCCTTTCCGAGAAGCTTCCCTCCGAAAAATCCTTCCGACTCACCTTTCGCGACATTCTTCAGGTGATTTTCAAAATGCACGAACATGCCGGTCATACCAAGAGCGCGCTGTGCGCCAATAGCAAAGATGCACGCGAACGCAGCCGGAAGAGAAACGGTCGCCGAAGCGGCTCCGCCGAGACCCAGACTCAGACCCACCGCAAGCTTCGTTTTCCAGTTCACTTTGTTATATTTTTCACCGACCCAGCGCAAAGAATCGAACCCTCGTTCGAGCAGGCCAAGCTTTTTTGCTTCTGTCCTTGATATTTCCGAGCGAGCCTCAAGATACTTCTGCATCTTCTCGAGACGACCGCGTTGGGCTTCGCTCGGGTTTGCCGCGAGCGTCTTCTCGATGAGCCCGCGCAGCTCGTTCTTCCATTCTTTTGGCGTCTTGTCTTCCCCCAAGAGCCCCCGCACGTGCTCCCGGTCGATCGCGTCTTCCGGGTTCGGGATGATCGGCAGCTCAGCCGGCGTTTCGGAGGCTTTTTCGCGACGGTTGCTGCGGAATACTGCGGGCGCTTCTTCTTGAGGCATCAGCTCCCCTTCGTGTTCACCCGGCTTCGATTCCTCCCCGACAGGGAGAAGCGCCTCATCGGCGGTCGGCAAACCCTCTTCCGTTTCAGGCAGGGGCTCGCCCGGCGGCGCTACGCGCTCGGCGGCGAGCGCGGCTTTTGGTTCACTGCCGACGATCAGCGGCGCCTCTTTAGGGGCAGCTTTGGCTGATTTGCTCTGGGGTTTCTTTTTGCCATCGCTCTCTGTCGGCCGCTCAGCGGCTTTTCTGACATTTTGTTTTATTTCTCCCTCAAGCCTTACGCCCAGGACTTGGATTTTAGCTGAGATGTCCGCTTTTGCTTCCGGACCAGATGCCTTGCCGTATTCTTCAGAGAGTTTTTTGATTTCCGCAAACGTCTCGTCGGCGGGCCTCAACACGTCCGCGGCACGTGCCTTGTTTTTGATCTGTTTCCGAACGTACCGATTCAGACCCACGTACGTTTTCATAACGTTCCCTGAATAGCTGTTCACATCGAACGGTTCCTCGGGTTTCGGTGCGGATTCTTTTTGCAGGTCTGGTTTCCGCGACTCTTCATTTTTACGATTATCCCCCGCGGCCTTTCCGGAAATCTTTTGTACGGTTTCGGAGTCAGAAAGCGTCTTCCAGAGCTCTTCCCCGACAGACTTGCCAAAGGCGACGCTTTCTTTTTTCGCTGATTTGGCTTTTTCAAGGGCGATTTTCATCGCGATGGGCTGCTCCTCCGTCGTGGTGCCGGATCCGCGTTCCTCTCCCCCGTTTTGTGGTGGGCGTTCAAGCATGCGTCAGTTCGAAAGATAGCGCTCGCGAATCATGGTTTCTACTGTAGCACGGTCGCGGCCGTAGGTGAGTGCGGATAGCTGTATGAGGTCGTCAGTCTGCGCCGGATTTGCCGGAGGCAAATCCGGCGTCTTCATATCAAACGGCTTTTGCGGGATACCGCCGACGAGCATCTTCACGTAGGCATTCCGGTTCTCGATATTTACGAAATCGAGCGTCTCAAAGGTGGGCGCGAACTGCTTCGCGAAGAACTCGGCGTCCTCCTCACCCACGCGGAAGACGGCCATGTTGCCCACGTTGCCGAAGACCGCATTGCGCGTCTTCTCTTCTATCTGGTTGAGGAACTGGTGCGCCATGGAGAGGCTGAGCTTATATTTGCGCGCCTCCGAGAGAATACCGGGTATCGAGTCGGTGGTGACGTTCTGAAACTCGTCGATGTAGAGGTAGAACGGCGGGAATGCCGCGCGCGGATTGTCGGCGCGCGAGAGCGCCGCCATGAAGAGCTTGCCCACGATAATGAGGCCGAGCAGGTTCGCGTTCCTCTCACCGAGACGCCCTTTCGAGAGATTCACGAGCAGTATCTTCTTGCTATCCATCACCTCGCGGAAATTAAACGATGAGTGCTGCTGCCCGACGATCGGGCGAATGAAGTCGTTGGCGGTGAAGTCGTCGAACTTGTTGGTGATGTAGGGGACGATGTTCTCAAGCGCCGCCTCCCCGCCCGCTTTGCCCGCGATCTCGTTCCAGAACTGGTTCACGATCGGGTTCATGCTCTTCGACAGCTTCTCTTGGCGGAACTCACTGCTCGCGAGCACGCGTGCGATATCGAGGATGGTCGAGCCGCTTGACGGGTCTTCCATCACGAGGAGCGTTGCGTTGCGGAAGTACTGCTCGAAAGCCGGCCCCATGCTCTCGGGCACATCGCCGTAGAGCCGACGGAAAATCATGAGAAGCTCGTTCACGATGAACGTCTTTTGCTCGGGGCGCGAGAGGTCGTATTCAAGAAAGTTGAGCGCGAACGGGCGCGAGAGGTCCGCCGGATCGAAATAGATGACGTCCTCGTAACGCTCGGGCGGTACGGCCGCAAGGATGTCGAGGATGTCGGAGCCGTGCGGGTCGATGAAGCAGCAGCCATCACCGTTTTTTATATCCTGTATGATCATGCTTTTCATGAGCCCCGTCTTGCCCGTGCCGGTCTGACCGATGATGTAGAGATGCCGCAGACGATCCTCGGGGGCCATACGCACCTCGGTCGCGACACCGCGATACGCATTGATGCCGAGGAGTATGCCTTTTTGCGGCAAATTGAGCGGGGCCGGCGCGTGAGCGGCGCGCGCCTGCTTCAGGTGCGGTGCGCTCTCGATGCCGGACGGCGGGAAATGGTACACGGTCGTGAGCTCGCGGAGCGAGAGCGGGAGCGCGTCGCTTGCGGGCAGACGAAACGAGAAATCCTCGAGCGTCTGCGGAGCACGGCGAGCGCTCACGCGTGCGAACTCAAGACGATTCCCTTGCGTGTTCGCGAACTGGTTGAACGACGCCTCAAGGTCGCCCAGCACCTGGCTCGCGACGCCCGCATCTCCGGAAGAAACCGCAAGCCGGATCGTCGTACCCACGATCGGCGTCGCGATCTTTTTCTCAAGCTGTTCGACGTGCGCCTTGTTCTCTTCGGCCTGCCGCGTCTCGGCCTCTTTCGCTTTTTCCTCGTCCTTGGGCTTGCTGCTGAAGAGCGTCTTACCGAGATCACGTGCAACCTCCCCCAGTATCGTCTCGGGTGTCGAAAACGCTTCCTGACGCTTCTCGCCCTTGCGCAGAGCCTGGAGGATCTTCCGATAGTGCTTCACGTGCCGGTCGCCTCTCGGCTCGATGATTATCTGCAACGCAGCGCCCTCGCCCGTGTGCTCTATTTTGGCAAAGGCGTTCATCACCGCGTTGATCGGGTCGTAGTCGAATTCCAGGTACTCTTTGAGCGGAAGCGCCGGATGCTCCGCAAGATGCGCGACCGAGGCCAGCGTGGTGCCGCGATCCACGAAGATGTTGTAGTCGCGGGGCTGGAGCGTAAGGCTCGCGTCAGGGAATATCGCGAGCAACTGTTTCTCAAAAAGGTTGCGCTTCCCGTTGGGCACGGCCGCATAGAATTGAAGCTCGGGGCTGTCGGCGGGTACGGCGAGCTCAAGCGTGTAGTAGCCTGGCTCGCCAGGCGTCGCTTCACCCACGGAGAGCAGGCCGGCATAGAATTGCTCCATGCCCGAGATGAGCTCCTTCAGCGTCTTCGCGCGTGATTGCGGCTCTTCAGATTTCGGTCCAGGCAACGCGATCTCATAAAGCGTCATGCGGAGCGCCTTGAAGCGCGGAGCTTTCTCATCGAGACCTTGCGCCGGAAGACCCGCGGCGACGTACCGCACGAGATAGCGGTGGAAATCATCAGCAAGGCGCGGGTTATTGAGCCTCTCAAGGACGGCAAGCGCGTTCTTGATACCCTTTTCTTCCATCGTGCGCTGCAAGCCCCGCACGGCTTGCTCAGAACCGCCCAGTTCAAGCTCGGCAAGCACGGCTTCCGCCTCGCTCGCTTTGGTCGCCTCATTCAGCCGATAGTCGCGCGCGAGCACTTCCTCGGATGCCGCACGGTGCGCCTGGATCTGTTCCGAGATGATCTGCGCGCGTTCTTGCGGCGCGCCGCTTCCCGCGAGCTCCGCCTCTTTGCGCGCGACCTGCGTGCGCAAGTACGCAAGCTCCTCTTCCGGCGTTGCGAGTTTCGGTATCGATTCCATGTGTTTCTAGTATACTGCATGCACATGCATGACTTCTTGGCGGCTTGTATACAGCTCGACCCCATCGCCATACTAAAAGCCGGCGGCTATCTCGGCGTCGCGGCGATCATTTTTGTCGAAAGCGGTCTCCTTATCGGCATCTTCCTGCCGGGTGACTCGCTCCTTTTTGCAGCGGGGCTTCTCTCCGGTGGCGGCGCGCTCTCCTTCCCGCTGCTCGCAGGCATCGTCGCCCTTGCGGCGGTGCTTGGCGACTCGGTCGGCTACTGGCTCGGCGTGCGCACCGGAGGGGCCCTCATGAAGCGTCCTGACTCGCGCTTCTTCAAGCGCGAATATCTCCTGCGCACGAAACAATTCTATGAGCAATACGGCGGACGGGCCGTCATGCTCGCACGCTTCGTACCGATCGTGCGCACGCTCGCGCCGCTCCTCGCCGGCGCGGGCGCGATGCGCTATGCCCGCTTCCTCTCCTACAACATACTCGGCGGGCTGCTCTGGGGCATCGGGATGCTTTCGCTCGGCTACTCGCTCGGCGCGGTCATCCCCGGGAGCGAACACTACCTGCTCCCTATTTCGCTCGCCATCATCGCGGTCTCGTTCCTCCCCGTCGTCACGAATTTCACCCGAGCGCGCACCAAGTCACGAAAGGATCAAATCGCCAAGCAATCAGAGCCCGAGAGAATTTAAGAGGTCGGTGGTCGAGGTCGGGTTGGTGCCGGCTGCAGCATTGATCGGGTTGACGTAGTCGTTGATGAACATCGGGATAGCGAAAACGAGGCCGATCATCGGCAGGATGATGAGCGCCGCAGTGATGACGCCGGTCCAGAAGAGGTATCTGCGCACCGTCTCGGCGGCATGGTATGCCTTGTCTGCTTTCGCGCCTATTTCATCCAGCTTTTCTGAAAGCTCAGGATCAATCATGGTATGCATGACGCCACAGATGAAAGACCCAGTTCACAATCGCCAGCACGAGCGCGAAAAGGAGCGCCGTCCCGAAGCCTGCAACGAAAAAGCCTGGCACGAGGTATGACACGAGAAGCACTAAAAGCGCGTTCACCACGAGCGAGAAGAGCCCGAGCGTGAGGATGTTTATCGGGAGCGTAAGGACTAGGAGGATGGGGCGGATGAAAAGATTGAGCGCGCCAAGGACTACGGCGGCGACAAGCGCGCCGAAGAGGGTGACCGAAACGCCCGGCACCAGATACGCAGCAACACCGATCGCGAGCGCCGAGACAAGCCAGTGGAAAAGGAATCTCATACGCATGAATTATAGCAGACAGTGCGGAGAGAAGGGGCGAGGGTGTGCGCAGACGGGCGGCGGGCTACTGCCCGCCGCCCGTCTGCGCACGGATTATCGCCGCTTATTTCAAAGCGGCGTCGATAGCGGACTTGAAGTTCGCGTAGGGGTACGCGCCCTGGACGAGCTGGGTACCGATAACAAACGATGGAGTCGCATTCACGCCGATTTTCTGGGCCTCGGCCTTGTCAGCGTCGATAGCCGCTTCATACACGGTCGTGTTCGCCTTCACGTCAGCGGCAATCTTCGCGGCGTCAAGGCCGGTGATCGTGGCGTCGAGCTTGTCGATGGTCGCGGCGTTCCCGAAACCCTTATCGCCCTCCTCGTCTTGCGCGTTATACATCGCGGTGCGCCACGCGAAATACTGGTCTGGATAGAGTTTCCACACCGAGCGGCTGTACAGCGCTCCGGCAATCGAGTCGTTACCCAGGAACGGGAAGTCCATGAAGACGACCTTCACTTTCCCCGTGTTCACGTAATCGGTAATGATCTGCGGCAAGGTGTCGAGCTCGAACCGCTTGCAGAACGGACACTGGAAGTCGCTCCAGAAGGCAATCGTCACCGGCGCGGTTGCCTGGCCGATGAACGGGTCGCCGGCGGTCTTGATGTCCGCGATGTTCACCGATGGCGCCGCGGCAGGTGCGCCGGCAGGGCCGGCAACTCCCGGCGCCTGCGCCGGGTGCGAGCCGCTCCACATGACCGCGCCAGCGATGAAAAGCCCGGCAATAATGACTGCTGCTGGTAAGAAGAACTTGTTGGTGATTTCATTAGTTTCCATATACAAGGAATCATAGCACACCCTGCAGGCGCGCAATCTTTTATTGATACTGGATGTAGATTGGCGCGGGAGTGAGCTTGAGCACTTCCTCGGGAGTGAGCATGCCGGTGGAAGGCGGCTTCAGGTCGGCCTTGAAGAAAAGCTTGATGCCGGTGAACTGCACCGGCTCGGGCGCGATGACGTGATTATACGTCCCCTTCTTTTTTGCCTGCGAGCCCCAGCCATCCATGTCCATGACGATCTCCACCTCGGGCAGCGGCTGTATCTTCTTATAGTTTGTCACCATGGCTTCGGTGAAGCGGTGCACCACGAGTACCTTCGGCGGCAGGTGGTAGGCATTCACGAGGCTCGCGAGATAGTGCGCCGCGTAATTTATGTCGGCGGCGTCAAACGTGCCGATGACCGTGCCGGGCGCGTTCCCGTATTTCATAGAGAATTCCGGGTCGATAGCAAGCTCGACATTCGGCATCCGCAGATATTTCTGAAGCATCGGGAGCTCGTGCTCCAGCGTGCTCTGCCCCACCTGCACGTCGAGAATGAGGAGTCCGTGCACTTGGTTGGCCATGCCGAGCGCCTTTTCGACCTGGTCGTCGGGCATGCGCAGGATGTACTTCCCCTCTTTCCCTGCACTCCCCTGCGCCACCACGGCGATGTATTGGATCGCCGGCATAACGGGCGTCGTCGGATCGGCCGCCGCCCACTGCGCCGTCGTGCTCGCGAGCTTGGCGAGCACCTGGTCGGGCGAGTATTCGCCCAGCACGCCCATCTGTGCGGAATAGAAATTGCCATAGAATGCGACGATGCGCTTGAACGGTAAGATCGCGCCAGCGTTTGGGTAGACGGTCTTTACCGGCCAAAGCCGCGGCGTGGACGACGCGCTCAATGCTGTGGACGTCGAACTTTCGCTCAGATGCGCGAGCGCAAGAAGGCGCGCATCGTAGTCCGCTTTGTTGAGCGCGGGCAGCGGGATGAACCGCTCCGGCGCGTCCGCCGAGGCGGAGCGATACTCGGTAGCAAAGAAGTTGGCATGCGCCAAGACATAGGTGAAGGCAAGCGCGGCGACGCTTATCCCCACCCACCGCAATATCGCCGTTAGCATATCAGAGCTTATTCTAGCCGACCGCCGCAAAAAGCGCCAAAATAGAGGCGGGAATAAGGGGCGATTCGACAAAATTAGAGTCTGTGCTAGACTATGCAGCAGATGTTCCTTAGCAGTCACAAGGGCATCACGCACGCTCGCAAGAGCGTCTTTTAAATTTTAGAAGGGAAAGGGAAAAGATGTCGAAAGAAAAAGAAGTTATCGGGTTCCAAAACCAACAAGAACACGAGAAAGAGGAGGACGGGAAACAAATTAGGGTTCTGGATGATCGATTCCGCTCCTGCGGACGGCCATTCAATCCAGTACACATGGAGGAAATGACGGAGCTCTTGAAGAAGCGCCAATACCAGCGGCGCTAGGAGCCGTCGCCCGACAAACCCCGCGCGACGCGGGGTTTATTATTTCAGCGGGCGGGACTGCCCCTCGCTGAAACAAAAGGGTGTCGGCGGCGGTAGTAAAAAGTGGAAGCACCTGTTCAACCA
>JAJYQV010000003.1 GCA_021794425.1 bacterium | reverse complement strand
AGGACCGGGTCATCTTTACCGGACGCGTGGACCGCTCGGTCGTGACGCTCTACCGAAAGGCTGCCGACATTTTCGTCGCACCGAGCCGTTCGGAAGGGTTGGGGAACGCGTTCATCTCTGCACTTGGCTCGAAGCTTCCGCTCGTCACCTCGGGCGTCGGCGGTATCGCAGATTATGCGGTCGATGGCGAGACGGCGTGGGTAGTGCCGCCTGACGACCCGGAGGCGCTCGCAAAGAAGGTGAAAGAGGTCATCGCGAATCCAGAGAAGGTGCGCGAGATCTCCGAGCGCGCTCGAGCGATGGTCGAGCGCGACTACGACTGGGACAAGATTGCGGTGCAGATGAAAGACAAGGTATTCATGAAAGTGATGACGGCGTAGCTATGGAATCGAATGGACCATTGGTAGAGAAAGCATTTGTGCTTGCGCTGCGCGCGCATGAGGGGCAGATGCGCAAGGACGCGCCGACACCCTACATCGTGCACCCGATGCGCGTGGCGATCCTGCTCGCCCGGTACGGACTCTCGGACACGGTCGTCGCGGCCGGGCTCGTACACGATGTGGTCGAGGACACGAGCCTCTCTCTCGAAGACGTCCGCCGCGAGCTCGGGGAAGAAGTCGCCGCCATCGTTGCGCCGGTGACGCATGACGACACGCTCTCCTGGGACGATAAGAAGAAGGCATACATAGAGGCCGTGCGCGCCGCCTCGGAAGGGGCGAAAGCGGTCTCGGTCGCTGATAAGATCGCAAACGCCGAGAGCCTCATCGCCGCGCACGAGCGCGAGGGGAGCGCGGTCTGGTTGCATTTCAATGCAGGTCGCGAGAAGAAGCTCTGGTTCGAGGAGTCGATGCTCGCAATGCTTCAGGAGAGCTGGCCGCACCCGCTCGTGGACGCGTATGCGCAGCTGGTCGAACAGATGAAGGAGCTCGATTAGCGTCAACCGCAAAACCTCCAAATCCGCCTTCGCGAGGGGGCCTATCCTCTTGAAAGAGGGCCCAATTCAAGTCTTTCAAGAGGACAGTTCCCCTCGCTCGGGGAGGTTTTGCGATGGACGCTAGTGCAGGCCGACCTGCCGTTTCTTCTCGTCCGCGGTGCGTAGCGCATCGCGTTTTTCTTTGTATGTTTCGATAGTCGCAGCCGGCACTTCGCGGTCGTCGAGAACCGCCTCAAGCACGTCGGTCCAGAACGCGATGCGCGCTTCGGCGAGTGCGCGAGTATCGCCGGTGGTCTTCCCGAGCCAGGTTGCATAGTAGCGGATGAGCTCAAGGAGGCGGTAGGCGCGCATGATGCGGAGCGCCTGCGTCTCGTCTTCGGTGCGATTCAGCCGTACGTATTCAACGAGTGCTCGCGCCAGGGCCGGATTATAGAGCGTCATGAAGTTTATGAAGCGCGCCCAACTCTCGTACTTGTTACCGAATCGCATCGAGGTAAGGTCGAGGAGGTAGAGCGTCCCGTCTTTGATACGGAAATTCTGCGGCGTGAAATCCCAGTGCGTGAGAAATCCATCATAGCGTTCGAGCGCCGTCTCGTACGCACTCACGGCGTCGATGGTCCGGTCTGTCAGAGTGTCGAGTTTCTCGTACGCGGCGGTACCCTGCGCAAGCAGGCCCAGAAGGTCCCTTGAGTAAGCGCTAATCTTCCGGTATTCTCCTGGCTTTATATAATAAGCGTGTGACGTCATTAGATGCTCAAGTGCGGTCCAATGCTCGGCAGTGGTCGCATGTGCTCGCTCCTGCACTTTGAACGCATCGAGGGCGATGGTGAATTGTTCCTCGAGCGGACGCTCGAGGAAAGACTTCTCTTGTTCGATGTGTTCAGTGACGAGCAAGCCTTGCTCTTTGTCGAAGCGGAGTATCTCCGGTAATGCGAAGGTGCCGTAGGCGAACCGTATGTGCGTGAGCATCTCGTGTACGCGCTTTTCATGAAGAAGTTCGTCTTTGCCTTGAAGCTCGCTCGACGTCTTGACGACAACACGCGCGCCGTCTTTCTGGCGACCGAAGAATACTACCTTGCGCCCGCTCCCGACCGGTCGAGTGAGATAGCGCTCGCCGATGGTTTGAGGCTGTTCGACGTCAAGTGTAATGCCCTGGGCGGCAAGAAGAGGCACGATGCGCGCGCGTTCGTGCGCAACATAATCCTCCCAGTCTCGTTTTGCGTCAGGCATGGTTTTTCAAAAGTGAATCGAGCTCTGCTAGGTGCGTCTGCCACGCGTCTTTCCACGCTGCGAGTGCTATGGTCGGTTCCGGTTCGAGTGGGAGGATTTCCGGTTTCTGCGGCGGAACCTCTGTGAGGACCGCGTCAGCGCGCCGGGCGGCAAGGCGCTCAAGCGCACCGCCGCGTGCGTGCGCTGTAGCGTCCGCAGTCACGAACACGAGCCGAGGGTGCCTGGTCACGAGAACGGGAAGCTCGACCGATGCACCGTTTATGGCGATAACCACGTCTGCGCACCGGGCTGCGCGGGCGAGCGCTGTCCGGAAGGCGAGGATACGCGACACGCGTGACTGAAGCTTATCAACCGCGATGACGGTTACGCCGGGGAGCTGTTCCGGTAGATGTGTGTACGCCACGACGGTGATGTCGTGGTTCTCGGCGAGTCGTCGGGCGAGCTCTTTGGCATACACGGCGGCGTCGGCGATTTCAGGCGGGTAGAGGGGTGTCGCAAGCACTATGCGCATAGTGGAAGTCTAGCATAATGAGTGCAACCCACCTCCCGGCGGATAGGTTACGAAGCTCGTTGTTGTGCTCTTCAGAGGTAACGGAATCAGTTGACGACAGAGTATGAGTCTATTATAATGGCATTATAATCATAATCTGATACGTCTATGGCAACACTGCAAAAGCTCATCAAGGTCGGGACTTCGACGGCAGCGGTCATACCGAAGCGCCTGCTCGGCGCTCGCACCGCGGGTGCGCCGATCCGTGTCGAGCGCGCCGCGCGACCGGATACGTTCACCGTCCGCATCTTGCCCGAAAAGAGAAAGGGCACTGCGCTCGGTGCTCGCGAGAAGCGCGTGCTCTCGGTCACGGATGCGTTCATCAAGCGCTACCGTGCCGACCTCAAACGCCTCAAGGATGCTTAAGCTTCTCGGCGAGGAGGACCTCATCCTCATCCATAATCGCATCGTCGACGAGACGGGCGGTCTGCATGGCGTCCGTGACCAGCACGCGATACGGAGCGTCGTGGGGCAGCCGCACCAGGCGGTGTTCGGAAAGGAGCTGTATCCGACGATATTCTTGAAGGCCGCCGTGTATGCGCGCAACATCATCGCGCATCACCCGTTCCTCGACGGGAACAAGCGTACGGGGATCGCAGTCGCATCGGTATTTCTCATAGACAACGGCTTCGATATCGACGTGCCCGAAGGCGGTCTCTATGACCTTGCCTTGCACATCGCCGAGGACCGGTGGGAGTATGAAGATATCGCCGCGTGGTTTGGGAAGTACGCCAAGAAAGCACCGGCGCCGAAACCGCGCGCCCGCAAGAGGGGTTAGAATACAGGCATATGAACTCCGCGAGCGACGAAGGGCAGGTGCGCACGGAGCACCGGAGAGACGCAGGGAGCCCGGGAACCGACACGCCCCGCGGGGTGAAGCTCGTCATCGCGACGCCCTTGTACCCACCTGAGATTGGCGGGCCCGCGACGTATGCAAAGCTCCTTGAGGAAGGGTTGCCGGGGAAAGGTGTCGAAGTCGAGGTGGTGAAATTCGGCGAGGTGCGGCACCTGCCGAAGGTCGTACGGCATGTCGCGTACTTCTGGCGCGTCTTCCGTGCGGTGAAAGAGGCAGATGCGGTCATCGCTTTCGATACCTGGAGTACTGGCGTACCGGCGATCTTTGCCGCCCGATTGCGCCGGAAGAAGACGCTGGTGCGCATCGGCGGAGATTTCCTCTGGGAGACGTACCTGGCGCGGACGCGCCAGCTCGTCAAACTTTCTACGTTTTATTCTGAGGAAAGAGCTCTTTCTCTGAAGGAGCGCCTGCTATTTTTGGGTGCTCGATGGGTGACTCGGCGTGCGGACGCGCTCGTCTTCAATACGGCATGGCAGAAGGATATTTGGGAAAAAGCATACGCATTCGATCCCTCCAAGGCTTCGGTCATCGAGAATGAATATCCGCCCGTGCGTGAGTCGCCGCCAGCAAAAGGCCGCGTTTTCGTTTCCGCTGGCCGCCCACATGTCCTTAAGAATCGGAAGATGCTCGAATCGATTTTCGCCGACCTAAAACGCTCCTTTCCTGATATCGAGCTTGATACGCGAGTACTGCCCCCGAGCGAGCACGAGGCGCGCATCCGAGATGCGTATGCTGTGGTTATGTCGTCGGTGAGCGAAGTGAATTCGAATACCGCGATAGACGCCATACGCTTTGGCAAGCCGTTCATTCTGCCGTATGATACCGGCGCGCGCGCGCGGCTCGCTGGCGTGGGTATATTTGTCGACACGCTTGACGCGACGGCACTCCGGAAAGCGGTGGAGGGATTGCTCGATACCGAGGAATATAGACAGGTCTCCGCCCGCGTCAGAGCGTACGCGTTTCCACATTCTCGGGAAGAAGTTACGCAAGAGTTTCTTATAATACTCAACAAGCTATGCGCGTACTAATGATCGGTTCCGATCCGACGATTTTCGATGCGACGAGCGCGGCTCGTCTGCGCATGCATGCCTATGCGAAAGCGATAGGGGAGTTGCACATCGTCTCGTCCGCCGGCCGAGACGCGCGCGAGCTGCAGGAGGGCGGCCTCTTCCTGCACCCAGTGCACGCTCCGAAGCTTCTGCGCGTGCGAGCGCTCGCACGCTGCGCGCGCAGGGTCATCCGCGCGCGGGGTATCGAGGTGGTCTCGGCACAGGATCCGTTTGAGCATGGGCTCGCGGCGGCGCGCGCCGTGGGGGGCACGAGCGCGAAGCTGCACATCCAAGTGCACACCGATTTTCTCTCCCCCTGGTTCATAAAGGTGTCTGGATGGCGCTGGTCGAGCCTGCGCATGGCACTCCTGAACCGGCACCGCCGCCGCCTCGCCGATCGCGTGCTGCCCAAGGCAGCCGGCATCCGCGTCGTTTCCGAGCGCATCAAAGCATCGCTTGCTGCGCGATACGGCTCCCGCATCCCCGCGCCGTCAGTCATCCCCATAGCCGTTGATGCGGCGACGCCCGCCTCGGTGCCGTTACCGGTGCACTCGTTCAAATTCTCCCTCATCGCCGTCGGGCGGCTTGAACCGGAGAAACGCGTTGAGGACATCCTGACCGCACTCAAGCTCGTCGTTCTAAAGTACCCGATGATCGGGCTCTTCGTCGTCGGAGATGGGTGCGAGCGCACACGCCTGGAGCGCCGTACGCACGCCCTCGGTCTCGACGGGAAAGTGATATTCCTCGGGAGTCGCCCCGACGCGCACGCGCTCATGCCGAGCGCCCAGGCTTTCATTCAAGCGAGCGCGTACGAGGGCTACGGCCGCACGCTTATCGAGGCGGCGCTCGCCAAGGTGCCCATCGTCACCACCGACGTCGGCATCGTCGGCGACGTTTTGAAAAATGACGAAGACGTCCTCGCGGTGCCGGTTGCCGACCCGGTCGCGCTTGAGCGCAGCATAGGGAAACTTATCGAAGACACGCGCCTGCGACAGTTGCTCCCGCTTCACGCCGAGGCCGCCGCGCGCGCCCACCTGGCCGCCATCGGTGACCTGCCCGCGCGCATTGCCGCTGATCTCGCCCGTACCGTAGGCAACCCGTAAACGCGCCGCTATCATTATCTTTCAATACCGAAAATCCGGCTCCAGGCTTGAGTGATATACTGCATTGATGCGGAAGAAGGAGAACAATTACGCATTTATCGATAGCCAGAACGTAAATCTAGCAATTCGCGCACAGGGGTGGAAATTGGATTGGAAGCGCTTTCGAGTGTATCTGGAAGAAAAATACGGAGTGACGAAAGCATTCCTCTTCATTGGGTATATCAAGGAGAATAGTTCGTTGTACACCTCGCTGCAAGAAGCTGGTTTCATCTGCATTTTTAAGCCAACGCTTGAATACAAAGACGGAACGACAAAGGGAAATTGTGATGCCGAGCTTGTCTTGCAGACGATGATTGAATACGAAAAATTCGACAGGTCCGTCATCGTGACAGGCGATGGTGATTTCTACTGCCTCGTCAAGTACCTTATAGAGCAGAATAAGCTCGCAGTCATCCTTATCCCGAACCGGTTACATTTCTCTGCGCTTTTAAAATTTGAAACGGTCAAGCCGTTTCTGCGTTTTATGAACGACCTAGAATTTCGACTCTCATACAAAAAGAAGAATCCCCACAAGGACAGAACCTTGTAGGGGTTGCTCTTCCATTCGTGATACTTCATATGATATCAAACGTCAAGATCCAGTCAAGATTCAAGCTCCTCATTGTCACGCAGGCGGTCGATGCGGGGGATTCCGTCCTCGGGTTCTTTGTGCGTTGGATAGAAGAATTTGCAAAGAACGCCGAGCATATTGACGTCATCTGTCTCCAGGAAGGGAAACACGATTCGCTTCCCGCGAACGTGCGCGTGCACTCGCTCGGAAAAGAGAAGGGTGCGCCGCGCTTCGCGCGGCGCACCACCTACGCGCTCCGCTTCCTCTCCCTCGCCTGGCGGCTCCACCGCGACTATGACGCCGTCTTCGTGCACATGAATCCGGAATACGTCGTACTGGGCGGGCCTTTGTGGCGCACACTCGGGAAGCGCGTCGGCTTGTGGTACGTCCATCGAAGCGTCAACCTGAAGCTCCGCATCGCGAGCTTTTTTTCACAAAATATCTTTACCGCCTCGCCCGAGGGCTTCCAGCTCAAGACGCCAAAGCTCCACGTAGTAGGGCATGGCATCGACACGGCGGCATTCCGCGCACCGGTCAGGCCATTCGGTACGCCCGCGCGCATCGTGAGCGTCGGCCGCATCACGCCGATTAAGAATCTCGACACGCTCATCGAAGCGGTCGCGCTCCTCAACGAGCGGGGAATCGAGGCGACGGCAACGCTCATCGGCATGCCGGCGCGCCCTTCTGACGCAGCGTACCTTGAGTCGCTCAAAGCATTGGCGCAGGAGCGGGGGATTGCCGACAAGATACGTTTTGCGGGGAGCGTACCGCACGCGGCCATGCCCGAGCAGTATCGCGCCTTCGACCTCTCGGTGAACCTGTCGCCAAAGGGCGGCATGGACAAAGCCGTCTTAGAGTCCATGGCGGCGGGGCTGCTCGTGATTGTATCAAACGAAGGCTTCGCCGGGCTTCTCGGCCCGCACGCGAGCGAGCTCCTGTTCCCCGAAAAGGACGCGGTCGCCTGTGCCGACCGGATCGCCGCTTTCGTGCAACGCCCCGATGCAGTTGAGCAGGTGCGTACCGACCTGCAGCAGCGCGTCGAGGTCATGGGCGTGCAATCCCTCATCCCGCGCATCCTCGCTTTCTATGGAGAAAACTGATAAGGAGTTGCCGGAAGTATGCTTCTTCGGTATTTATGATCCGCTCTATTCGCGCAACAGAGTGCTCATCCGCGGGTTCAAGGAGAACGGGTATCGTATCGTGTCGTGCCGCGTCAGCCCGCGCGAGCACCGCGGCATCTTGAAATATTTCCTACTCATTCGCGAATATCTCCGTATCAGGAAGCATCCGTTCGAATTCATCATCGTCGCCTTCCCGGGCCACACTGCCGTATGGCTCGCGCGGCTCCTGTTCGGGCGCCCGATAGTGTTTGACGCTTTCGTCTCGCTCTACGATTCGAATGTATTTGATCGGAAGCTCTACGGTGCCGCGGGCTTGCGCGGGCGCCTTGATTGGCTGCGCGACTATGTGAGCGCGCGGATTGCCGATGTTGTATTACTTGACACCACCGCGCACATCGATTACTTCGTCCAAACGTTTCGATTGCCACGCGAAAAGTTTCTTCGCGTTCCTGTCGGTTCGGACGAACACGTCTTCCACCCGCACGCCGACCCGACTGCGGGAGCATTCATCGTGCACTTCCATGGCACGTTCATCCCGCTCCACGGCATCCCCTACATCCTCGAAGCGGCGCGGCTCCTCGCTAATGAGCCCATCCGCTTTCGTATTGTAGGAAGTGGGCAGGAGTCAGGGCGCGTGCGCAAGGACGCGGCGCGACTAGGACTTTCAAACATTGAATTTGTGGACTCGGTGCCGCTTCAAGAATTGCCGGCTCTCATAGCCTCGGCCCAGGTGTGCCTTGGCATCTTTGGAGACACGGCGAAGACTATGCGTGTCGTGCCGAACAAAGTCTTCGAGTGCATGTTGATGGGCAAAGCGATCGTCACCGCAGATTCTCCAGCTATACGGGAATTGTTTGCACCGAGCACGCCGCCGCTCGTGCTTGTGCCACCCGCCGATGCCGCCGCGCTCGCAGCGGCCCTGCGCGGACTCCTCCAGGAGCCCGCGCAGCTTCGCCACCTCGGCGAAGCTGCGGCAACCTTTTCCAAGGCTCATCTGACGCCTCGCCCCATCGTTGCCAACTTGCTTGCTGATCTCCCGTCGGCTGTGCATAACAAATTGCTACGTAAGTAGTAGTTTGTGTATATAGCCAATATAGGCTTATATTTCAACGCGAAATAGAAGACCAGATTTTGAGTATGATAAATATAGGGTATTCAAAACCATATATTTGACAAAATATGTTGCTCGGTATACCATAGATTTATGCAATTCAAACGAACACAGAAAATAGAGACGGCGATAGCTCCGAAACGCGCCCTCGTTGTCTATGGGCCGCGCCGCGTCGGCAAGACCACTCTTCTCAAGGAGTATCTTTCTTCGCAAAAAAACGAATCAGTTTCGTATGTACTAGGGGACGATTTTCGCGTCCGGGAACTTTTTGAGAAAGAACTTAGGGATGAGATTCTTGATTTCGCTCGCCCGTACAACATCACTGCCATTGACGAAGCTCAACAGGTGCCCAGTATCGGCCTCGGAGCGAAGATGATTATCGACGCGTTCCCAGAGAAACAGCTCATCCTAACCGGATCATCATCGTTTGATCTCTCGTCAAAAATAGGAGAGCCCCTTACGGGACGCCATTTCACTCTGACCCTGCTCCCGCTCGCCCAGTCTGAAATGTCCGCCAGCCGTTTTGAATTGAAAGGCGCTCTTGATACTTTTCTTATATACGGCTCGTATCCCGAAGTGCTTTCTGCGGAAACGAAGGCGGAGAAGGAGCGTATCTTGAACGAGCTCGTCTCGTCGTACCTCTACAAGGACATCCTTGTGCTCGACAAGATAAAGTCGCCGGATCTCCTGCGCGATATTGCGCGCGCCATCGCGTTCCAGGTGGGGAGCGAAGTGTCGCTGAATGAAATCGCGATTATGGTAAAGGCCGACGTGAAGACAGTCGGACGCTATCTCGACGTACTCGAAAAGATGTTCGTGATAAAGAAGGTCCGCGGCTTCAGTCGGAATCTGCGCAACGAAATTTCAAAAAAAGCGAAGTATTATTTCCTCGACAACGGCGTGCGCAACGCGGTGATAGGGCAATTCGGCGACCGCGCGAGCCGCAATGACATCGGCGGACTCTGGGAGAACTTCGTATTTATGGAGCTTTATAAGCAGAGCACATTGCGCGGGGATCAGGACCAGTATTATTTCTGGAGAACGCACACGGGGAAAGAGGTCGATATCGTGCGTGAACGCGGGGGCGCCCTCACGGCAATCGAGTGCAAGTGGTCGGCAGAAGCGAGCGCTCCAGCGCTCTGGCGCGAGACGTACCCCGAGAGCGCCTTCATGGTGATCAACAAGGAAAATTATCTTGATGTGCTTCTTCCGCAA
>JAJYQV010000027.1 GCA_021794425.1 bacterium | reverse complement strand
TACCCTCCGGGTCCTTTTGATGGTCGCTTGGGAAACACGCGCACTTGACACAAAAAAGTACGCGGCAATCTCAGAGGTGGTTGAGGACACCGGACGACAACTTGGCGGCTGGTACGGTCAGCTTGCGCGACAAAACCAAACCACGCGTTAGCAGGGTTTGGGACGAAGAGAGTTGCGAAGCGGAGCGCCGGATTATCGCCATTCCAGTCGTTGTCGAGCCAGTTCCAGTTCAACACGACCTTGCCGTCGTTCTCAACGAGGTACGGCACGTTCAGGTTGCCATCACGGTTCCGGACGATATGTGCAAAGTGCCATCCACGCCACCAGCCATCGAGTACTCTCCGGCTTGAATCGTATTCGGCATCATAATGCCAGGACACCTTGCACCAAGTGTCTTCGTTTTTCGAAGGTTCTGCATGCGACACGCTCGTGCAAGCCGTAACCTGCAAGACTCTGGACGCATGGATACTGGATTCGGCAGAAGGAAACCGTAATCTCCCTCGTACTCGCCTACTCCCGCTTCCCATTTTACATGCAAAAGCCCCGCGTGAAGACACGCGGGGCGAAAGGTCCGAGGGTCTGAGTGCTGAGCAAAGCGTCTGAGCACCCAGATCTAACTTGCGAAGCGGAGCACCGGACTATCGCCATCCCAGTCGTAGTCGAGCCAGTGCCAGTCCAACACGACCTCGCCGACGTCCCCAACGAGGCACGGCACGTCCAGGTCGCCATCACGGTGCCGGACGACGGACTTCCAACCGAACACCGCTTTGTCGGCGAAATACCGGCGGAAGACCTCAACACCGAGCTTCTGGATGGCCAGGAGATCGGTGAGGCCGAGACAGCTTACGAGCATGTTATTGCTCTCCAAGTGCTCGTAGATTGCGTGGCCTCGCTCCAATCCGCCGTTCTTCTGACCGTCGTGGAGCCATTGCTCCAGACTGCCGATTGGATACTCAGCGGGACCGGTCTGCTCGAGAGCGATGAAACCCGGGTCGTTGATCCACTCCGGGTCCGCCCATTTCGGGTATGCCGGACGGATCGAGCGGTCAACGCGGATGACGTCATCGGGCGCGTGTTTTTCTTTGCTCGGGCTGAGCCCTCTCAGGAACTTCTTGAGTGCCTGCGGGTTGTCAATCCAGCCTTGCATGACTTCGCCCGAAAGCGCCGGCATGCACGTTGCAACAGAGGCAATGAAACGGGCTGTTTGCCCGTCATAGGTTTTCGTCGTCATGACGTTTTCTCCTTGGGTGGTTGTGCTGTTCAAGCTTCCCTTCAGGGTTCGCCACAGCAGAAAGCGGCCCCGGGTGAGCTCCTTTCTGCTGTGGCGAACGCTGATGCAAAGAGCAGACTAAGCTAGCACTATAATACAGACTATATGTTGTTTGTCAAATATTTCTGTGGATGCGCCAGGGGTGTTCGTGATACTATACCCGGGTATGACCGACCTTTCCACCGACCCGTACAAGGGTGTTCGTGATTTTTACCCCACTGATTGGGCGCGGATGCAGGCGATGTTTACGCGCATGCGCGCGACCCTCGCCCAGTGGGGCTACGAGGAGTACGCCGCCTCCCCGCTTGAGCGCGCCGAGCTCTACGAAGCGAAAACCTCGGAGGAGATCGTCTCCGAGCAGACCTACACCTTTACCGACCGCGGCGACCGGCGTGTGACGCTCCGCCCCGAGATGACCCCGACGCTCGCGCGCATGATCGCCGGCAAGCGCCGCGAGATGCCGCTCCCGGCGCGCTGGTTCTCGATCCCGAACGTCTTCCGCTACGAACGGCCGCAAAAAGGCCGCTTGCGCGAACACTATCAGCTGAACGTCGACCTCGTCGGCGCGGGAAGCGCCGAAGCAGACCTCGAAGTCATCACCGTCGCCACCGACCTCCTGAAGAGTTTCGGCGCCAAGGAGAGCGATTTTGTCGTGCGCGTGAACTCTCGCGCGCTCCTCACCGCCGCCTGCACCGCAGCCGAGCTCAACGCCGAAGCATCGCGCGCGTACCTGCACCTCCTCGACAAGAAAAACAAGATGCCCGCAGAAGAGTTCGCGGCAGCGCAAGCCGCCATCACCGCGAAGGACCCGCTCGCCCTCATCGAGGACGCCGGCACGTCGCCCGACGTGGCACGAGAAAAGAAAGCGCTCCTCGACACCATCGAAGCGCTCGCGCGCCGCGGCGTGGGCAACGCCGTCTTCGACCCGACCCTCACCCGCGGCTTCGACTACTACACCGGCATCGTCTTCGAGATATTCGATACGAACCCCGAGAACCCGCGCGCGCTTTTCGGCGGCGGGCGCTTCGACCGGCTCGTCGCGCTCTTTGGCGGCGACCCGATTCCCGCTGTCGGCTTCGGCATGGGCGATGTCACGCTCGCCGACTTCCTCCTGACGCACGGGCTCACCGTCGCCGACACGGACGGCCGCCCCGAGCTCTACCTGGGCACCCCCTCGCCCGAGGACATTCCCGGCGCGCAGGCCTTTGCGGCGACCTTGCGCGCGCAGGGCTCTCGCGTCTTCGTGAACCTCACCGAAAAGAATCTCGGCGACCAGATCAAAGACGCGGTCAAGCGGGGCATCCCGCTTTTCCTCGCCTACGGCGCAAACGAAGTGGCGAGCCAGACGGTCCGTATGAAAGTCCTCGCGACCGGCGAAGAAGTTGGTCTTCCCGTCTCTGAGCTGCCCTTGCGCTTGCGCACGGGCAGCTAGCCGCTCATTAGTATGCCGCGCGCCATCACTTTCGATATTGAATCCATTTCCGACTCCGTCGTGCGCGGCCACGTCGACGTGAACGAGCAGGAGCTCATCGTCGTGGGCATCCACGATTCGCTCACCGACGAATACACATCGTTCTCGCGCGAAGAGCTGCCGCAGCTCTGGCCCATCATCGAGCATGCCGACTTCCTCATCGGCTTCAATTCTGACTCGTTCGACATCCCGCTCCTGAACCGCTACTATCCGGGCGAACTCTCCCACGTGCCGTCGCTCGACCTGCTCGTCGAGGTACAGAAGGTGCTCGGCCGGCGCATCCGGCTCCAATCCCTCGCCGAAGCGACCCTCGGGCGCGGTAAGTCCGGCGACGGACTCAAGGCCGGGCAGTGGTGGCGCGAGGGGCAGAAGGACTTGGTGCGCCAGTATTGCATCGAGGATGTGCGCATCACCCGCGAACTTTACGACTACGCGATCGAGCACGGCAAGCTCAAGTACAAAGACCTGCGCGAGAAGCGCGACATAAAGCTCGACACCACCGATTGGGGCACCCGTTTCGCCGAGACGCCTTCCCTCACCCACGCCCTCCAATTATGAAATCCTCGTACACCATCCCCCTCGCGATCGTGCTCGGCGGCATTATCGTTGCTGTCGCCGTGTACGTCTCGACACCCCGGCAACAGTCGTCGACCGCGTCGGGCTCGGGCAACCCTGCTCTGGTGCGCCCGGTCGATGCGAGCGACCACATCCTCGGGAATCCGGCTGCGCCCGTGATGATTGTCGAGTATTCCGATTTCGACTGCACCTATTGCAAAGGGTTCAACGACACGCTCCACCAAATCATCGCAAACGAAGGAGCCGACGGGAATGTCGCGTGGGTCTTCCGAGAATTCCCGCTCACGGAAATCCACCCCGACGCGATGCGCAACGCCGAAGCGGCCGAGTGCGCCGCGAGCGCCGGCGGCAACGACGCCTTCTGGGCGTTCGCTGACGACCTTTTCGCGAACCAACCGGCCGACGCGTCGCGCTACGGCACGTTTGCGCAGCAGATAGGCATCCCCGGCGGCGCGTTTGCCTCCTGTTATGCCGACGCCTCAACCACTGTCGACGCGCGCATCATGGCCGACCGACAAAATGCGATCGACATCGGCGCGCAAGGCACGCCCTACTCCCTCATACTCGTCACCGGCAAGCCGCCCGTCGTCATTCCTGGCGCCTACCCCTACGCCGCCGTGCAGCAGCTCGTCGATACCGCACTCCAGGACGCGCGATAAATCATCGCGCGAGCAAAAATCCGACGAGGGGGCAGTAGTCGCATGAGCCCGGGTCGCAGGGGGTTGCGAACGCCGAGCCGTCGGCGATTTTCTGCGCAGCTGCGACAAGCTCGGCTTCGAGGGCCGCGACTTCGGCAGAGGTGATGGCGAACGTGCGGATGACGCACTTCCCTTTCTCGTCGGGCTCCACAAAATGGAGCGCCGCTTCGCGCATGTCATAGCGCCCGTCGCGGTCGAGCAGCAATTTATAGAACACGAGCTGGCGGTAGTAGCCGCCGTCGCTCGATTTCGTAAGGCCTTTGATGTCGTTGTCACTCCGCGCCTTGCCGGTCTTGTAGTCGATGACCGCGACCGTACCGTCGTCGCGCAGGTCGAGCCGATCGAGCTTGCCGGTGAGCGGGATATCGCCCAGGCCCGGCACGCTGAGCGGCACGGTGATTGAGAATTCTGACTCGTGTGCGCGCGTCATGCCGGAAGCTTCTTGCGCGAGGTACGCGCGGAGTGCGTCTTCGCCCTTCTTTGCGAGCTCTTGTCGATCGAGCGGCGAGAGCGGCAGGCGCGAGAGTTCGCCCACAAATGCTGCAACGGCTGCGTCGATGGTCGCGTCGCCGCCCGGCAGCTTGTCGGCATAGGCCTTGAGCCCTGCGTGCATCGCCGTGCCGAACATCATCGGCAGGGTCGGCGCATCGGGGAGCTGCAGGAGCGTGCGGAAATAATACTGCCACGGCGACTGCATGTAGTTATTGAAACCGGTTGGTGAAAAACCGCGCGCAAGCAGACGCTCTTTCAAGAAATTCGCGTCCAGGACGGTGCGCGCCTCATAGGGCGCGGCCGCAAGGGTTCCCGCTGCGGGAACCCTTGCGGCCGCATGCTCCGCCATGTCAGCGAGAAACCGCAGCGGCGTCTGCGCGCGATCCTCATCCGTCACGGCCGCGCGAGTGATGAGCACGCCGTCTCGCGCGCGCGTGAGCGCGACGTAGAGCAAGCGACGCTCGTCGTGCTCGTCGTCTTCTTTTTCCAGAAGGAGCGAGAACTCGTCGGTTCTCCCGCGCAGCCACTTCTCGTCGGTCGCGTGCGCGATGATAACGTACGGGAATTCGAGCCCTTTTGCGCCGTGCACGGTCATGAGGCGAACGCCCGCGTGCCGCGTGCGCGCACGCTTCACCCGCAGCTCATGCTTCTCGATGATGTCTAGCCGAGCGAGGAGGTCACGCGCAGTCGCACCCGGGTTTTCGCGCGCGAGGAGCGCCGCCTCCCCCATGAATCCTTCGTACGCTTCGTATGCCTCTTCGCTTTCGCCAAGCGCGAGCAGTCCGGCGACAAACCCGCTCTCAAGAGCAAGCCGCGCAAGCCACGCAACCACCGGCGTCGCGGGCATCTCTTCGGCGAGCGCCTCCAGTTTCCTCGCCCACGCCCGCATCTCGGGCGCATCGCACTCCTTGAGCATGCGCAGAAGCGGTCTCCCGTCTCGCGGATGGACGAGCAGCCGCAAACGCTCCCCAAGCGGCAGGGGCAACCCCGGCAGGAAGAGCGCGCGGGCAAGCTGCGCATCCTGCGAGAGATCAGCCGCCGCGCGCACGAGCGAGATGAAGAGCAGGACCGCAGGGTGCCCAAGCGCGCTCGCCTCGGCGCTCGCGTGATCTTCGGGGATACCAGCGCGGCGCAGGGCCTCGGCAAGCGCGAGCACGTCGGCATTCTTTTTGGTGAGGATTGCGATGTCTTCGTACGATACGCCTGACTCGTGCAGCTTCTCGATATGCGCGCAAATAGTCTCCTGCTCCTGCCGCGGCGTGTCGCACGCCGCCTCCTCGACCATGCCGCCCGCGCCGCGCACCGCGCGCAGCTGCGGGCGCAGAGTGGGGTCTGGTACCGGCGCGGGAGCGATGAGGTCGTGCGCGGCGGCGAGTATCTTCTCGGTCGAGCGATAATTCTCGTCGAGCGAGATGAGTTTCGCAGCGGGGTATTTTTCCTTGAAATAAAAGAACGACGCGAGCGACGCGCCCTGGAAGCGGTAAATCGCCTGCTTCTCGTCGCCAACGATGAACACGTTGGGCGAGCCGTCAAAATCGGTCACAAGCTCAAGCAAGCGGTTCTGCGCCGGGTTCGCGTCCTGGTGCTCGTCGGCGAGCACGAACTGCGAGCGCTCCCCCACTTGGGCGCGGAAACCTTCATCGCTCTCAAGTCCGCGAATCGCATCGTTGATGAGATCCTCGTAATCATAAAGCGACTCGCGCTGAAGCGCTTCTTGATAGGCGGCAAAGAGATGCGCGACCTCAATATGCTTCTCAAGCCGTTCGCGGCGACGAATGAAATCGCCTTTTTCCTGGCCCGCGTATCGCCCGCCCTCATGGACGCGCTCCGGGTCGGCGAGTATGAGCTCGTACTCTTTGGTAAGCACGGCGAGATACTCCTCGGGCGTGTAGTGCTCCTGCTTCAGCTTGCTCATGAAATTGAGCAGAGCGCGCGCGCTCCGGTGCGGGTTTTTCGGGCTGCGTATCTTCGCGTACGACCCTGCGTCGAGCAGCTCTTCCATGAGCGTGATGCCGCGCACCTCGCCGAGCGGCGCGCCCTCCGCGATACGCGGAAAGAGGTCGGGGCGCAATTGTAATATTGACTGAGCGAAGCCGTGGAAGGTGTGGATGCGCACGCGGTATGCGGCACCGCCTATGAAAGACGCGAGGCGCGTGCGCAGCGTCGCCACAGCGCTTTCCGTGAAGGTGAGCGCGAGAATCTCGTCCGGCTTGGTACCGGTCGATTTCTGGAGGATGTTCCCGATGCGGAGCGCGAGCATCTGCGTCTTCCCCGTGCCGGGACCGGCCACGACTACAACCGGGCCGTAGATGGTATCCACCGCTTCTTTCTGTTTCGCATTGAGTTTCCCGTACGCTTCTTCAAATGCCATCGTGGTCGCCATGCCTCCAGTGTACCGCGCCCGGAAAGGATGCGCATTTGACAAGCGGCACCACCAGTGCCAATCTCCCAGGGGGGCAGGGCCGGAAGCCCGAGGCCGACCACGACACACGCTAAGGAGAGGCATATGGACGCACGATCAGACACACACCGCCCCGTCGAGGCTATCGGGAGGTTCTTTCTTCTGCGGGGACTCACGCAATATTCATGCGCCACGCATGATGCCGCACCGAATGATTCTCTGCACATTTTGCAGAAACGTGAGAAAAAGCCGTGGTGGGATTTCTCGCGTTTCTGCCGAGACGTTCCGAGACAATCCATTCTCGGGACAATCTGGTTCAGTAACGTCGAGAAAGGCGCAAACGACCGGCACTGGGTCCTCGACGTATACGGAAAAGAAAATGCGGAAGCGGCCAGGAAAATTGCCGGAGAAATCAACGCCGTGTTTAAGGTCCGCGTGACCATCCACCTAACAACCGCTGAACGGCACCACGGAAACATTCGATGACCCCGCCAAATCACGCGAGCCGCCCCAAAAGCGGCTCGTCTCTTTTCAAACGCCCCGGCCCTAATAAGGCCAGTTGCTTTCGTGTGGGGAAAGCGTATGCTAGTGCTTGGAATTATTACAAACCACTCACCAGGAGAAAAAAATGGGTGAAGCTCTTTCAAGGCCTCAGCGGGTCTTTTCTATTTCTGGGCCCCGGGGCGCCGGGAGAACGGCGCTATACCAGGAACTCGAGTCCATGCTTCCGGAGCGTTATCCGATGCACGCGTTCGCGTTTCTGGGAAATCCGTTTGGTACTCTCGAGCACCCGCAGTATTGGGGTGCCCGCAGGCGAGGCCTTCTTTCCTCTTCTCGGCTCTTCGAGAGCTGGGCGCAACTGAATGAATTTGTCGGGAGGAGACTTCGTCCAGCCCTTGAGGCTGGCAAGACGGTCTTTACCGACGGCTTCGGCCTCGACGCCTATCTGCACGCGATAGCGCATTGTTCTACCGATGACGAATGCGAAGAAACGTCTTCGCTGCATCATCATTTCGTCACAGCGCGCCTTAAAACGCAGAGTATCAGCCCGCCAATATACCTTCTTGCTTTTGACGAGGCAGAGGTCATTGCGCAACGCACGCATCGCAGCGTGGACGAAACGACCATCTTGCTTGAACACGAGACGGATGGGATACGGCGGTACTTCGACGGTACCGGACAGAAACCCCCTCACTTCCTCGTAGGCCGCTCAACTAAGGGGCGTCGAGAGGAAGCCCTCAAAATCCTGAAACAGTACCTATTATAATTTATAATTGTAAATGGCGGCACGCCTGCGTGCCGCCATTCTATTTTATAAATCAGTCCCCGAGTAGGAGAGACTGAGGCTCTTGTTGCAGAGTGGGAAATCGGGGACGATGTTGCCTGGGCCGATCTCGCCGAAAAGCGGCCAATTCATGAATGACGGGTCGGTAATGACGAGCCGCTCGATACGCCCTTTCGCGTCGAGCGCGACCCAGTCGACGACCGCGCCGCGCCACGCCTCGTTCCAGCCATAGGCACTGCCCGTGCCGCCCTCAAGCGGCACGGCCGGCGCTCCTTCAGGCAGCTCTTCCAGCACCGCACGGATGAGTCGTAGAGACTCGGCGCACTCGCGAGCGCGCACGCGGAACCGCGCGGCGACATCTCCCGCTTTCTCCGTGACGATCTCGGGCGCATGCGTTGCATAAGCAGCGTAGGGCAGTTCCGCGCGCAGGTCGGTCGCTACGCGCGACGCGCGCGCGGCCGGGCCGCGCGCGCCGTAGGCGCGCGCGGCCGCCTCGCTGAGCACGCCCGTAGTCTCGAAGCGATCCATGAGACCGTCATTCGTGAAGGCGATATTGAGGACCTCCTTCAAATCGCGTTCCGTCTCTGCAAGCGTCGCAAGGATCTGTTCTTGTGACTCTGTCGATACGTCGTGCGCCCCGCCAAGCACGATGGCGCCGCGCAAGAAGCGGTGGCCAACGAGCATCGCATGCATGCGCCTGAGCTCCTCCACCATGCGGAATCCTTGTGCCGCCATGAACGAAAAGCCGGTGCCGTTGCCCGGCATATTCCCCATATCAAAGAGGTGCGCCGTCAGCCGTTCCAGCTCGTTCCACAGCACGCGCAACGCTTTTGCGCGCGCGCTGGGAATCGTCCCCGTCACGCGCTCCACCGCTTGAGCATACGCCAGCGTGTGCCCGACGACCATATCACCCGAGACGCGCTCCACGAATCGCATCGCCTCCTCCGGCATCTTCCCCTCGACGAGCTTTTCGACGCCTTTGTGCGTAAAAAACAACTTCCCTTCGAGTGACAAGATGCGCTCGCCGCGCACGTTAAAGCGGAAGTGTCCGGGCTCGATGATGCCCGCATGAATCGGTCCGACGGGGATCTCATACACGCCCTTCCCTTCGACACGATGCATCGGGGACGGCTCATCTGCCACCGGCAGTTTCGTGTTCCAGGCGAAATCCTTGCGGAGCGGGTGCGTGCCCGCCGGCATATTCTCGTGGTGCATGAGTCGGCGGAAATCGGGGTGCCCCTCCGCGATGACGCCGAACTGGTCGTGCATGAGCCTCTCAAACCAGTGTGCCGCCATAACCAGCCGCGTTATGGACGGGTATCTCGGGTCTTCGGCCGGAAGCGCCGACTCAAGCGTCAGTAGGCCGTCTGCCGCTTGCACCGCGGCGTGCACGACGAACCCACGCGCGGCGGCCCGCTCATCGGTCGCATAGAGTAGTACGAGCGGCGCGCCAGCCTCGACCAGGTCATATACGCGGGCGGCCAGCACATCGCGCGACAGCGACGCGGACCCTGACTCTCCGGAGGGGAGGCCGTGATCGCGACAGAGCTCAACGATAGTCTTGGACATAGTTACGAAATGATAGCGGTTACCCGTTCGATAAACGGCAGCGCGGTGCCGGACAAGACGAGCAGAAAGAATCCGACTAGCAGCACGAGATGCAGCAGCATCGCCGTATGCGACAGGTTCCACGACTCGCCGCGCGCAACTGGATGCGCCGCGCCCCCTTCCGGCACCGGAGCGAACAAAAACGGCGTCACGAGCCGGATGAAGCCGGAGAGGATGACGACGAATGCCCCGAGCGCGGCCATGATTGCAAGCGGATGTGCTCGGATACCGGCAGCAATCGCCAAATATTCACTCATGAAAAGCGGCGATGGCGGGACAGCGAGCAGCATCAGGATGCCCGCGAAGAAGAGTCCTCCTGTGTACGGGAGCACGCGATGCACGCCAGCCACTCGCGAAAACTTCGTGCTACGAAACCGCACGAGAATATTCCCCGCACCGAAGAACAGCATCGATTTGGCGAGCGCGTGACCGATGAGCTCAATAACGGCCGCCACCGCGCCAACGGGACCGAGGCCGAGAGAGAGCGCCACGAATCCCATGTGTTCTGCGCTCGAATACGCGAGAAGACGCTTGTAGTCCGTCTGGGTAAGGATGAACGCCGCCGCGACGACCAGCGTGAGCACGCCGAACGCGAGGAGGAGTCCGTCCGTGTACGCGCCCCCGCCGAGCGCCGCATCGGTGAGCGCCTTGTACCGCAGCACCGTGAAGAGCGCCGCATTAAGCAAGACGCCCGAGAGGAGCGCCGAGATCGGCGCGGGCGCGCTTGAGTGCGCGTCCGGCAGCCAAGTATGCATCGGCACGAGACCCACCTTCGTACCGAACCCGACAAGCGCGAAGGCGAAAGCTATCTTCATCATTGACGGAGAAAAATCGTGCGCCGCGACATGGAGCGCGCTCCATCTGAGCCCGGTTAGCGCCGACATCGCGCCCGCGTGCGTCGCTGCTGCCGAGACAAGCACGAGACCGACAAAACCGAGTGCGAGACCGGTCGAGCATATGATCAGATACTTCCACGCTGCCTCAAGCGACGAAGGGCGCGCATAGAACGCCACCAAAAACGTCGTCGCGAGCGTCGTCGCCTCAAGCGCGACCCACAAGAACCCAAGGTTGTCCGAGACGACCGTCACGAGCATCGCGGTGACGAACAGCGCAAGCAGCGCGTAGTACCGGCGCACGAGCGGCAACGACACGACCTCCTCGCGCAGCTCCTCAAGGAGAAACGGCCGGCTCGTAAGCGTCGCGGTCCACTGCACCACGCTGATGAGCACCACCAAGAGTCCAGAGAACGCGTCGACATACCACAACCCCGCCCACGCGACTGGCGGACTGCCGAAAAGCGGCGGCACGCCTGCAAGAAGACCGAGCGCGAGCACGATCGTGCTGGCGACAATCGCCTGGCGCACGATGCGCTCGGGGCGCGAGGAAACAAACGGCACGAAAGCAGCCAGAAGACTCGCCAGGATGAGCGTGGTAATCATCATAGGTCATTCAAGGCTTGCAGATAATCGGTCGCCACGGACGCGTGCGTCCTCTGCACGCGCCGGATGAGTGCGGTCGCGAGCACGAGCAAGGCGAGCAGGTCGAACAGGACGCCGAACTCGACCAAGACCGGCAAGGTACGCGCGATAACCAATCCGAGGAAGAAGATGCCGTTCTCAAGCACGAGAAACCCGACGCTCTGGCCGAAGAGGTTCTTGTGCGTGATGAGAAGCTCAAAACCGATGAGTATGAGCGAGAACGACACGGTGATGAAGAAAACGTTATCGTCAAACGGGAGCGCCGAGGCCGCCGCAGCCGCAGCGACAATCGCCGCCATAGCGATGAACGAGAGCAGCGCCGGTCGGACATACGTCGCCAAGCGCTCCGACGCGCCGGTTTGCCGAGCGACCCGCAGCAGGAGCGAAGGCATGACGAGCCCCTTCAGCACGAACACGAATACTGCGATGCTCGCGAGAGGCGCCTCTCTCAGTAGCACGGCCGACCACGCGAGATACGCGACCAGCAGAAATGCCTGAAACTGAAAGAGCCCTACGAGCGAGCGCAGACGCAAGCGGCTGGAGAGCAAAAAAGCTGACCCGAGCAGGAGCGCGGCAAGAATCAAGAGAGGGGTCAGAGACGGAGCCATGGATCAGAAAGTATGAGCGAATGCCAGCACGGCACCCGCGAACGCGATGAGGAACGCGAGCGTGAAGTACTCTTGCATGCGATAGAAACGCATTTTCACGAGGAGCGATTCGAGGCTCCCGATGAGCAGCGCGAAGAAACCGAGTTTGAGCACGAGCGAGAGCACCCCGACGGCAAGCATTTCAACACCAGTGCCTACCGTAGCAATCCCAAACGGGAAAACGATATTCATGAAGAGCGACCCGAAAGCCGTGAGCCGGAGCGCGCTCGCGTACTCGAGCGCCGCCAGGTACGGTCCTGAGTATTCGAGAACCATTGCCTCGTGCACCATCGTGAGCTCCAGATGCGTCGCGGGATTGTCGACCGGATATCGTGCATTCTCCGCAAGCACCACGAGGAGCAGCGCGAGAAGCGTCGGGAGCGCCATGAGCATGCTCGCGCGCCAGGGGGCGGCCGCAAAGAACGCCACGATGCCGTCGAGATTCGCGCTTCCGGCAAAGAACGCGAGTGTCGCGAGCACGATGAGCAGCGCCGGCTCGGCGAGCGCCACAAGCGTCATCTCGCGATTCGCGCCCATGTTGCCAAACGTACTCCCTGTATCCATGCCGCCCAACGCCAGAAAGACCGAACCGAGCGTCGCGAGGGCCGCGACAAGGAAGATGTTTGAAGCCGCCGCGGGCCACGCTCCGATGCCCGCGCTCGGCACCACTACGGCAAGGACAATCGTTGTCGCGAGCACAACGTACGGCACGAAACGGAAGACCCACGAGCTATGCTCCGGAACGGTCATTTCTTTACGCAGGAGCGACGCAAGCGCCCAGTACGGCTGCACGATTGACGCGCCGCGGCGATTCTGGAACCGTGCCTTCACCAGATGAACCGTGCCGACCACGAGCGGTGCCGCGAGCATGACCGCCGCGCTCTCTGCAAGAAGCATCGTGAGCGAGGAGAGGTTCATAAGGCAATGACGAGAACGAGGATGAGCGCAACGAGCATGAACAGGAGGTAGAGCTGCACGACCCCGCTCTGCAGGGAACGCATCGTCCGCGCCGCGCGAAGCACCAGCGCACTAATCGGCTGATAGAAGAATCGCTCCCAGAACGAGGCCACGCTCCATAAGAGCTGCCGCTCGGCGATCCATGGATTCGACGCGACGACCGGCTCGACAATGAACTCCTTGCGTGCGAGCACGATTGCTCGGAAGAAGAACCGGATCGGTGCCGCGAAGCCGGTCGCCGTCTGCTCCATACGTGGACTAAGCGGCGCGCCGCAATCCCACGTACCCGTTACCCGCACGCCGCGCGCAGAAACGAGCGCGCGTCTGCCGAGAAACACGATACCGAGTGCCGCGACAAGAAGCCCCGAGACGAGCCACGCGTTCATTGCGGCTCCGGGGGCGATGGTCGTGTCGGAGAAGATGGAGCGCGCGCTGGCAGCCCCTATCGAAGAGAGGAGCGGGAAAGCGAGCAAGCTTGAGCCCATGAGCGCAACGGCGCCGACCAGCGGAGGAATGATTAGGGACGGCGAGAGCGTCCCTGGATTTTCGGCGCGCGCGGAGCGGGCACGCCCGAGGAACGCCGTGCTGAAAAGCTTGCTGAAGGCAAATATCGAGAGACCCCCCACGAGACCGATGGTCCCCAGCATCACGAGAGCGACGACTGCGAGCGGCATCGGCGCGGCAAATCCGAGCGCGAGCGACTGCAGGTATACCCACTCGCCAAAGAAGGTCCCCAGCGGCGGCAGCGCGGCGGCCGAGAGCGAGAGTGCGAGGACAACCCCCGAGAAGAACGGCCAGCGGGCAGCGAGCCCGCCGAGCGCATCGAGATCGCGGGTATGCGTCTTTGCCGCAATCGTGCCTGCGGCAAAGAACAAACCTGATTTGAACAAGAAATGATTCAAGGTGTGCAGGACCACAAAAACAGCCGCTCCGGCAGCCACCGCCGCAGAGAGCGGTGATGAGGGCATCGCGGCAACCGCCAACACGACGCCGAGCGCGGAGAAGATAAGCCCCATGTTCTCGATACTGCTCCACGCGAGCAGCCGCTTCAGATCATCCTCAACAGCCGCGTGGAGCGCGCCAAAGAACGCCGATAAGAGACCGAGCGCGATGACGAGCGCCGCGAGCGGGAGCGGTATGCTCGGGAAAAAGGAGAGTGAGACCAAGAACCCGAAGAGCGCGACCTTGAGCATCACGCCCGAGAGGAGCGCTGAAGCATGGCTCGGAGCTTGCGGGTGCGCGTGCGGCAACCACTGGTGGAACGGCACGAGCCCGGCCTTTGATCCGAAGCCGATGAGAAGCAGGACGAACGCGATCGCGAGTTCCGGCGGCGAGAGGTGCGAAGCAGTCTGTGCGACCATGGGCCACGTGGCAAACGGCGCGCCGTCGGCAAGCAGCAGCAAGCCGCTCGCGATTGCCGCAAATCCGATCTGCGTCATGATCAGGTAAACGAGGCCGGCGTGAAGAGAGCTCTCCGAGCTATCCGCGATGACGAGGAAATACGCCGCGACCGACATGACCTCCCACGACACGAGGAATAATAGCACCGACGGCGCAAGCACGACCGCCTCCATCCCTATGATAAATACCGCGAACGCGGCCGCAAGCCATGGCAGAGCGTATGTGTCTCGGTAAAGTGGCAAATACCCCACAGCGTAGATCGAGGCGAGGAGAGTCCCCGCACCGATGATTCCGAAAAAGAAAGCCGGGGTCATCGGGAGCGCGCCGAGCGTTTGCGGTGCCGCGAGAGACCACGCGGCGGCGAAAAGCGCAGCAACACCCGCAAACGCGAACGCGCCGTAGGTGACCCGGTGCGTCGCGTCGGTGCGCGACGGGACGAATGCGAGAAGCGCGCCTGCAGCCAGGAACGCGAAAGAAATGGTAACGAGGCTCGCTATCATACCTCGCTTACTTATGCGCGCCGCGCGGCGGCGATTATTGAAAGCAGCCCGGAGAGGATGTCGCCCGGCGAGGGCGGATCTCCCGGGATGACGGCATCGACGGGGATGATCGCGTCGACCGGTCCTGCGACCGCATATGCATCCTTCCAAATGCCTCCCGTGATCGCGCCATCGCCGATTGCCACGACCACCTTCGGCGATGGCATCAGCTCATAGGCGGTCTTGAGCGCATGCGCCATGTTACGCGTCACCGGGCCCGAGACTGTCAGGATGTCCGCGTGCCGCGGCGACGCGACAAACGAGATGCCGAACCGCTCGACATCGTAATACGCATTCCCGAGCGCCGTCAGCTCACACTCTTCAGCGTTGGTCGATCCGGCATCGACGTGACGGATCCGGAGCGACCGTCCGCCATAGAGCGTCTTGATGGCAGCCTGGAGTGATTTGCCAATTGGTTCCTCGCCGCGCTCGTGAAGCGAAACCGGCTCCGGAAGAGAGCCAGTCGAGAGAATCTTTGTAATCATGCTAAACATAGGAATGAACGTTATACTACGCCTCCTTTACCGAAAATACCACTCCTCCGAACACGGGCCCCTGCCCCGCCAAAGGATCGGCACGCCCACAAATAACACCGTTCCGGTTTGGCCGACCAGAGCGATGTTTGCCACTCAGTACGATTTCAAGTGCCGCGCCTTGTCGTGGGTCCGGATTTTTTCCAAAGCCTTGGCTTCGATCTGGCGAATGCGCTCGCGCGTGACGCCGAATTCCCTCCCCACCTCTTCGAGCGTGTGGTACACGCCGTCCATGAGCCCGTGGCGCATCTCAAGAATCTTGCGCTCCTTGGGCGAGAGGCCGCTCAAAATCTCTTTCACCTGCTCAGAGAGGATGCGCTCTGACGACTCCTGTACCGGCGAAGGAATGCGGTCATCGGCGATGAAATCGCCGAGCGTTGACTTCTCGTCGTCGTCGCTGCCGATCGGGTTCTCCAAGGAAAGCGTGTCCTGGTTGATCTTCTCTATCTGATAGACTTTCTCCGGCTCGACGCCCATCTCGATAGCGATCTCTTCCGGTTGCGGGTCGCGGCCGAGCGCCTGCGAGAGGCGACGGGAGACTTGCTTGTATTTGGCGATGGTCTCGACCATGTGCACCGGGATACGGATGGTGCGCGACTGGTCGGCGAGGGCACGCGTGATCGCCTGGCGGATCCACCACGTCGCATAGGTAGAAAACTTGTACCCCTTTTTCCAATCGAACTTATCGACGGCGCGGAAAAGCCCGAGGTTCCCTTCCTGGATAAGGTCGAGGAGGGTGAGGTCGGGCGAGCGGCCAACGTATTTTTTCGCGATACTGACGACCAGGCGCAGGTTGCTCCGCGCGAGGATGTTGCGCGCCTCCGCATCGCCCTTCTCGATGCGTTTGGCAAGCTCGCGTTCCTCGGCGGCGGTAAGAAGCGGGTACTGCCCGATCTCGCGCAGGTAGATCTGGATAGAGTCGTAGCTCGTGGAGTGGCGGTCCTTGATGTTGCGCGTCGCGAGGTACTCGTCAGCGGCATCTTCGAGCATGCCTCCCTCGAGCACGTCGACGCCGGCAATGGCGAACCGCTCATAGAGCGACTCGAGGAAATTCACGTCTTCTTCGACATGCGGGAATGACTTCAGGATTTCGTTGTAGGTGACATACCCGCGCTCCTTGCCCTTTTCGATGAGCTGCTCCGCTGAGAGCGCTTTTTGGACGAGTGCCTTCGCCTTCGCGCCTTTCGCGACGACGCGGACGACCTGTTTTGCAGAACGCAGTTTCGGACGCGCTTTCGTGGCGGCTTTCTTTGCCGGCGTTTTTTTGGGCACCAGCTTGCGGGCGGGTTTTTTGGGCGGCGCTTTCTTGACCGGCTTTTTCGTGACGGTGGGTTTCTTTACGCTGCCAGAACTGGGCCGCGAGACGGTTTTTTTCTTCTTTGTAGCAGGTTTCGCCATATCGAAAATAAAAAAATAAGAGGGTTGTGTTAGCGCCCGAGAGCGGCGAGACGCAATGAGAGTTGCGCACAAACCGCTTGCGCATCGTTGATTTCAGACTCGACGCCCGCCGATTCAGCCCTTCGCAAATTCATCACCGCTTCTTGATACGCCTCGCGGATCACCGCTTCTTCAAAGGCGCGAATAAGCTCGTCCGCAGCGCCTTCCGTAGGATCCTCGCCGAACGTCTGTTCCGCTTGGAACAAGACCGCCTCCGGGGGTACGTCATTTGACAGCTGCTCAGCTTCAGTAATTCGACAATACTCCGATTTGACGCGGCTGGCAAGGGGGGTGTCGGGATAGGCGTGGACAACCGCGAGGAGCTGTTCGGCGCGCGTGGCGCGCAAAGGGCGCGCGGCCGGCGCCGCGGCGACCACCCAGACGGCACCCGCCGTTTCCAAGAGCGTCGGCACCCGCTTGAGCGACTCCCGTACCGCCTCGCTTGAGAGCCCAAGCGCCCGCGCGGCCACCTGGACGAAATGCTCGCGCTCCATCGGGCTTGGTATCGCTTTTATGAGCGGGAGCACGATGCTTTCGGCGAGGCGCAAGAGCCGGTGCGGATCGCGCTCGGCGTCTGCGAGCTCGGCAAGAAAGAATTCGACGATCGGTTTGGCGGCCGCGACGCGCTTGCCGAAATCCGGGGCGTCTTCGCTCATGAGGTCTGCGGGGTCTTTCCCTTTCGGGAGACGTGCGGCTTTCACGCGCAGCCCAGCGCCAAGCGCGAGCGCCGCCGCGCGCGCGGTCGCTTTGAGTCCAGCGGGGTCTGCGTCAAGCACGAGCATGAGATTCTCGCTGAAGCGCTTCATGAGACTCAAGTGCCGCTCCGTGAGCGCGGTGCCCGAAAGCGCGACTGCGTTGCCGAATCCCGCCTGGTGGCAATGGAGCACGTCCATCTGGCCCTCCACGAGCATCGTGAAGCCGCGCGTCCGGATGGCGTCTTTCGCGCGGTCCATGCCGAAGAGGATGTCCGACTTGTGGTAGAGGTCGGTCTCGGGCGAGTTCAGGTATTTCGCCTGCTCATCCGCCGAGAGCGTGCGGCCGGTGAAGGCGACGACGCGCCCGGCCGCGTCGCGTATCGGAAACATGAGCCGGTTCCGGAAGCGGTCGTAGTAGGTGCCGGGCTTCCCGTCCGCTTCCTTCACGAGACCGGCTGCGATGAGTTCCGGCACGGAGTACCCCTCCGCACCCATCGCTTCGAGGAGCGTGCGCCAGGCATCCGGCGCAAAGCCGAGCTCCCACTCCTGTATCGTCTTCTGCGAGAGTCCGCGCTGCTTCGCGTACGCTTCGGCAGGGCTCCCGGGCAGCTGAGCAGCATACCACTGCGACGCGCGCGCCAGAAGCGCGCGCGAACGGTCCCGCGCCTCCGACACTTCCCTATTGCCGTGGTACTCCTCTATCTGCACGCCCGCGCGCTCGGCGAGGATCTTCAGGGCACCCCGGAAATCCACCCCCTCGATCTTCTCGATGAACGAAAACCCGTCGCCGCCTTCCCCGCACCCGAAGCAGTGCCAGCTGCCCCGCTCCGGCGAGACGTGGAACGAAGGCGTCTTCTCCTTATGGAACGGACAGAGCCCGCGCAAAGACCTCCCCGCTCGCGAGAGCTTCACATACGGCGCGATGATGTCCTGTACGCTCAGTCGTTCTTTTATCTCCGCCACCGTATCCTTTGCCATTACTTCTATCCTACCTCGCCGTGACGAAGTTTGACAAAACATAATACCGTGGCAAACTTATCAAAGACTTTATCGCGAACTTTTACCCACCGAACGCATCCGCGCGGCATTATTTCTATGACCCAAAGCACGGCCGCTCCTTTTGTGGATATCGGATATCCACAAAGTATGCCACTGATAGGATGAGAAGCATGGATGATGGCCAGGAGGCAGGACCGTATTTGCATATCGTCAAACGCGGGACGCGCGGTTTGCCCATCGTGCGTGATGAGTCGGACCGCTTCCGTTTCTTGCTCATGCTAACGCATGCCAACGATCACTTTTCTTCTCTCAACTGGTATCGCGACATACAGGACGAAGGGCTTCACACTTCCCTCGATCGGCCTCTCAGCTGGCCGGAGCAAAAGCCACTAGTGGAGATGATCGCATTTGCTCTCGTTGAAAACCACTTTCATCTCCTCTTGCGCGGACTGGTCGAAAAAAGCGTCCCGCGCTTCATGCAACGGATCGGTATCGGAATGGCGAAACGCTTCAATGAACGACATCGGGAGTCCGGCTCCCTTTTCCAGAGCGGGTACCGTAGCAAAATTATCGACAGTGACGATTATCTCCGTTATGTGAGCGTGTATATCCAAGTTAAGAATGCGTTTGACGTTCATCCGAAAGGGTATCTTTGGGCACGGGACCATTTCGACGAAGCGTACGATTGGGCTTGTTCTTATCCCTACACGAGCCTTGGCGACTACAACCGCACGTTCGAGCGTCCGCTTGTAGAGCGAGCGTTTTTATCTTCACTGTATGCACCCAGCGAATACCGAGAGTTCGCGCGTGACGTTATCCTCGGCAGGAATCCGATTGACGAAGAAGTCGGAGCACATACCATAGGGATCTTCGAATAACATCAAGACAAGAATAGTATGGCGTACTTTGTGGATATCGGATATCCACAAAGGCGAAACGCGCGCGGCCCCAAAGGGGCCGCGCGCGTTTCGCCTTCGCGAAAATCGGGCTTTCACACTTCCCTATTTAATCAGAGCGCACGCGGAGCAAAGCTTGTACGCTCGGTCGGCTCGGGCACCGGGCGCTCCGCTTGGAGCTTCGTGATAGCGGAGTGCTTTTGGCTCCCCGCGAATCCGGTACCTGACGGAATGAGGCGTCCGAGGATGACGTTCTCCTTCAAGCCGCGGAGACGATCCATGGAGCCGCGCAAGGATGCGTTGATGAGGATCTTCGTCGTCTGCTCGAAGGACGCCGCCGAGAGGAACGAGCGGCGCGAGAGCGCGCTCTCCTTGATGCCAAGCACGATCTCTTTCGCGGCAGGCGGCATCTTGCCTGCGTCTTCCATCTCTTTGGTCGCCTTCGCGAATTCCCAGTCCTCGACGACGTCGCCGACCGAGTAGTCAGTATCGCCCGCCTCGGTTATCTTCACGCGGCTGAACATCTGCTTCACCACCACCTCGAGGTGCTTGCGCGAGACCGGCGCGCCCTGGAGCTCGTAGATCTTCGACGCTTCGGTGATGATGTATTCCTGGGTGAGCGCGCGCCCGGCATACTCGAAGAGGTCATCAAGGTCAGCGGAACCGTCGGTGAGAATCTGCCCTCGCACGACGGTGTCGCCTTCTTTCACGAGAGGCACGCGCGGATACGGCGCGAGATACTCGTACGCACTGCCGTCCTTCTTGCCCTGGCCCTTCTCGGGCGCGACGACGATGACCTTCTCGCGGCCTTCTTCTTTGATCTCGGTCACAAGGCCGTCCGACTTGCTGATGACGGCCGGATTCTTCGGCGAGCGCTTCTCGAAGACTTCCTCAACGCGCGGGAGACCGCTCGTGATATCGCCGCCCACCGAGGCCACACCGCCGGCGTGGAAGGTACGCATGGTGAGCTGGGTACCCGGCTCGCCGATGGCCTGCGCGGCGACGGTACCGACGGCTTCGCCCAAGTCGACGATCTCACGCGTGGTGAGGTCCATGCCGTAGCAGGTCTGGCACACGCCGTAGCGCGTCTCGCAGCTCATCGGCGAACGGGCGACGACGGTCGCGACCGACGGGGTCGCCGCGAGCGTCTCGGCATCTTCGATGGTGAGGTAGTGGCCCTTCTTAAAGAGCGTCACGCCGTCAGCGTCCTGCACCTCTTCGGCGAGCGTGCGGCCGCGGAGCGCTTCAGCGTAGTCGATCTGGATGCCCGAGGCGCTCACGCGATTAATCTTGACGCCGCGAGAGGTGCCGCAATCGTGTTCGGTGACGATTGAATCCTGCGCGACGTCAAAGAGACGGCGGGTGAGGTAGCCGGCCTTGGCAGTGCCGAGGGCCGTGTCGGTGAGACCCTTACGCGCGCCGTGCGTGCTCATGAAGTACTCGATCGGATTCAAGCCCTCGATCATCGAGGAAGTGATTGGCACCTCCATCGTGACGCCGGCGGTGTTCTGGATGAGACCCTTCATGCCGGCCATCTGGTTGATCTGGCCGAGCGAACCGCGCGCGCCCGAGAACACCATGTCTGCGACCGACCCCATCGGGTCGAGCTTTTCGCCGACAAGTTTTTCGAGCTCCTGCTTGGTGCCCTGCCACAGTTCTATCGTGATGCGACGCTTCTCGTCCTCCGAGAGGAGACCGTTCTGGTAGTCAGCGGCGATGCTGGCTGCCTTGTTTGCGGCTTCATCAATGAGGCGCTTCTTCTCGGTCGGCACGGCCACGTCATCAATCGCCCACGAGATGCCCGAACGCGTCGCATAATCGAAACCGAAACGCTTGACCTTGTTCACGATGTCCGGCACCGCATCGATGCCGTAACGGCTGATGCAGTCGGTCACGATGCGCGCGAGCACCTTCTTGGTGATGGTCTCGTTCACATACGGGTAGTCGGACGGGAGCACCGTGTTGAAGAGCAGGCGACCGACGGTCGTCTCGAACGGATGTCCTTCGAATGCGGCGTACTTCTCTTTGCCATCGACCGGCAGGACCATGACTTTTGCGCGTGCGTCGATAGCGTCGTACTCAGACGCGAGGATGGCCGCGTTGGGCGAGGAGAAATGACCGCCCTCGCCTTTCGCCCCTTCGACCTCTTTCGTAAGCCAGTACACGCCGAGAATGATATCGAGCGGCTTGCCGGTGAGCACGATCATGTCGCCACTCCCAGGCTTCAGGATGTTCTTGTTGGCGCTCATGATGTTCGCTGCCTCCCACTGCGCCTCTTCAGAGAGCGGCACGTGTACGGCCATCTGGTCGCCGTCGAAGTCCGCGTTGAACGCGTTACACACGAGCGGATGGAGCTGGATCGCGTCGCCTTCGATGAGTCGCGGACGGAACGCCTGGATCCCCTGGCGGTGCAGCGTCGGAGCGCGGTTGAGCATCACGTACTTGCCCTGGATCGCCTCCTCGAGGATCTCCCACACCTCGGCAACGCCGTCTTCGATCAAGCGGCCCGCGCCGCGGATGTTGAAGGCGAGCTCGCGCTCAAGGAGTCCCGCGATGACAAACGGGCGAAAGAGCTCAAGCGCCATGTGCTTCGGAAGGCCGCACTCATCAAGCTCGAGGTCCGGACCGACGACGATCACGGAACGGCCCGAGTAGTCGACGCGCTTGCCGAGGAGGTTCTGGCGGAAGTAGCCCTGCTTGCCCTTGAGATAGTCAGCGAGACTCTTGAGCGGTCGGCGCTGCGCGGCGGTCATCGCACCGGCCGAGGCGCCGCTCTTCCTGATGGAGTTGTCGAGCAAGGCGTCGACGGCTTCCTGGAGGATGCGCTTCTCGTTGCGGAGGATCACCTCCGGCGCGTGGATGTCGATGAGCTTCTTCAAGCGATTGTTGCGGTTGATGACGCGGCGGTAGAGGTCGTTCACGTCGGAGGTCGCGTGACGGCCGCCTTCGAGGGCGACCATGGGGCGGAGCGCCGGCGGGATGACGGGGATCCTCGTGAGGAAGAGCCACTCGGGGCGCACGCCGGAAGCAATGAGACCCGCGATGAGCGAGAGGCGCTTCGCAAGCTTCTCACGCTCGGCGGCGCCGGCCGTCTCGTACCGCGCCGAAAGTGTCTTCTCGAGTTCCTTGAGGTCGAGTTTGGTGAAAATGTCATAAATGGCCTCCGCACCGATGCGCGCTTCGAAGAGGCCGCCGTACTTCACGGAGAAGCGGTGGTACTCGAGCTCGTCGAGGATCTTTCCGACGACGAGACCTTCGATCTCGGTTCTCGTTCCGGTCATCTTCTCTTTGAGCGCATCGCGCTCCTTGTCAGAGTTGAGCGACTTGTACTTTGACTTGTACTCGCTCTCGAGCTCGGCGAGCAGCCGTTTCTTCTCGTCTTCAGCGATCTTCGTCACGATGTAGCCGGCGAAGTAGACGACCTTTTCGAGGTCGGTCGCTGATGAACCGAGGAGGAGCGCCATGCGAGAAGGCACGGAGCGGAGGAACCAGATGTGCGCGACCGGCGTGCAGAGCTCGATGTGGCCCATGCGCTCACGACGCACGATAGAGCGCGTGATCTCAACGCCGCACTTGTCACAGACGATGCCTTTGTAGCGGATACCCTTGTACTTGCCGCAGTAACACTCGTAGTCCTTTTCCGGACCGAAGATCTTCTCGTCAAAGAGGCCGTGCTTCTCGGAACGCTGCGTGCGGTAGTTGATCGTCTCGGGCTTCGTCACTTCTCCCTGCGACCAGGAGAGGATCTTTTCCGGCGAGGCGAGCGTGAGGCGCAGGCCGTTCCAAGCGTCGCGGGGCGGGAGTTTGCGGGGGGTGAATGCCATGGTAGTTTCGAGAATTGGATAAAATTACGCTTCCGGTTCCGGCGGAAGGTTCATCGGCTCGACATCGAGCGCGAGACCGCGGATCTGGTTGGTAAGGACGGCGAAGGACGCCGGGGTGCCTGTGTGACTGATCGGCTCGCCCTTGACGATCGCATCGAAGGCCGCCGAGCGGCCCTGGATGTCATCCGACTTGATGGTGAGCATCTCGCGGAGCGTGTAGGCAGCGCCGTAACCCAAGAGGGCCCACACTTCCATCTCGCCGAAGCGCTGGCCGCCATTCTGCGCCTTGCCGCCCAAGGGCTGCTGCGTGATGAGGCTGTACGGACCAATTGAGCGCATGTGGATCTTGTCTTCCACCATGTGATGGAGCTTCAGGATATACATGTACCCGACGGCGATATCTTGCGCGAATGCGGCACCCGTGTGGCCGTCAAAGAGCTGCATCTTGCCGCTTCGCGAGAATCCAGCAACCTCAAGCTCGTCGCGGATCTCGTCGGCGGTGGCACCGGCGAACGGCGGCACGACCGCCTGATAGCCGAGCGCGTTTGCTGCGAGACCGAGGTGCATCTCGAGGATCTGTCCGAGGTTCATACGCGAAGGAACGCCGAGCGGCGTGAGGATGATATCGACAGGGTTGCCATCCTTATCGTAGGGCATGTCGGCGACCGGTAGCACGCGAGAGATGACGCCCTTGTTACCGTGACGGCCGGCGAGCTTGTCGCCGACGCTGACATTGCGCACCTGCGCAACCGTGACGACGATCTTCTTAATGATGCCGCTCTCGAGCTGGTCGCCCTTCTCGCGACTGAAGACGCGCACACCGATGACACGGCCCCGCTTCCCCCCTTCCATGCGCAAGCTGGTGTCCTTCACATCTTTGGCCTTATCGCCGAAGATGGAGCGCAGGAGGCGTTCTTCCGGCGTGAGCTGGGTCTCGCCTTTCGGCGTGACCTTGCCCACGAGAATGTCGCCGGGTCGCACTTCGGCGCCGATGCGAATGACGCCCTCTTCGTCGAGGTTCTTGAGACGCATCTCGCCGACATTCGGTATGTCGTGCGTCGTCGTCTCAGCGCCGAGCTTGGTGTCACGCACGACGCAATCGAAATCTTCGATATGCACCGTCGTGAACTTCGCTTCTTCGACGAGGCGCTCCGAGATGATGATGGCGTCCTCGTAGTTCGCGCCGTTCCAGCTCATGAATGCCACGCGCACGTTCTGGCCGAGCGCAAGCTGACCGTCGGCGGTCGAGGAATTGTCGGCGAGCACGTCGCCTTTCTTCACCTTGTCGCCGAGTATGACCGACGGGCGCTGCATGAAGGTCGAGTTCTGGTTGGTCTGCGTGATGCCCTGGAGGTGGTAGTCTTTTGACTTCCCTTCCTTATTCTTCACGGTCACCTTGCGCGCATCGACATAGGTCACTTCTCCCGCCTCTTCGGCGAGGACGAGGCGACCGGTGCTGCGCGCCGCGGGCTCCTCGATGCCGGTAGCAACGAGCGGCGCTTCGGGAATAAGGACCGGCGTCGCTTGCTTCTGCATGTTTGAACCCATCAGAGCGCGGTTCGCGTCGTCGTGGTCGACGAACGGGATCATGCAGGTTGCGATGGAGAACATCTGGTACGTCGAGGCATCCATGAGCGTGATTGATTCACGCGGGACGATGATCGGGTCTCCCTTGTAACGAGCTTCGACCTGGTCAAGAGCGATGCGGCCATTCTCGTCGAGCTTGGTAGCACCGTGTGCGATGTATTCGAGCTCTTCATCGAGCGCATTCAGATGCACGATTTCGCCGGTCGCCTTTCCGTTCTTTACACGGACGTAGGGCGTCTCGATGACGCCGAAATCATTCGTGCGTGCGTGCGTCGCCATGTGGAGGATGAGGCCGATGTTCTGGCCCTCCGGTGTATGGATCGGGCAGAGGCGTCCGTAATGGGACGGATGCACGTCGCGCACCTCGAAGCCGGCACGCTCGCGCGTGAGGCCGCCGGGACCGAGCGCCGAGAAGAGGCGCATGTGCTCAAGCTCGGCGAGGATGTTCTGCTGGTCCATAAACTGCGAGAGCTGGTTGGCGGTGAAGAATTCGTGCACCGACGCGTGGAACGGGCGCGGATTCACGAGCGCCATCGGGAGCGTGGTCTCGCTCTCGATGGTGCTCATGCGGTCCTGGATGTTGCGCTTCATGCGGCTGAGCCCCACGCGCATGCGCGATTGCAGGAGCTCGCCGACGAACCGGACACGGCGGAAGCCAAGATGGTCAATGTCATCAGGGCGGGCTGCAGGATCGGCGTTGAGCCTTACTATTTCGGAAATGATGCGCACGAAATCCGCGAGCGCGAGCGTGCGCTTTTCAAGCACCTTTTCGGTCGTCGGGAGGCCGAAACGCGCGTTGAGACGGGCGCGGCCAACTTTGCCAAGGTCGTAGCGCTCGGCGCTAAAGAGCGATTGGACGAAATTCTTTGCGTTTTCCGGCGTGGCGAGATCGCCATCACGCATGCGGCGATGGATCTCGACATACGCCTCCTCAATCGATTTTGCCTCATCATGCTCAAGCGTCGCCTTGATAGCAGCCGTCGCGAGCGGGTCCTTCTCGAAATGCTTCAGGACCGCTACGCCGAGTCCCGCGCCAAAGACGGTGAGGAGCTGCGTGATCGGGAACTTGCGCTTGCGATCGATCTTCACGAAGATCGCGCCGTCGGCCTCGGAATCGATCTCGATCCAGACGCCGCGCAGCGGGATGATCTTTGAGCCGAAATACTGTTTGCCACGGATGAGCTCGGAGACGAAGAAGGCCCCGAAGCTGCGCGCGAGCTGCGGGACGATAGCGCGCTCGACGCCCGAGACGATGAAGCTGCCGTGCGGCGTCATCATCGGGATGTCGGTGAGGAAAATCTCCTGCGACTTTTCCGAGCCGAAGGTCTTGTTGATGAGCTTCACGGTGGCTTTCACCGGCGCTTCATACGTGCGCGCATTCTCGCGCGCGAATGCCTCGTCAAATTTTGGCTCCCCTATCTCGAAACCGTCGAACTGGAGCTCGAACTTCTTGCCCGAATAGTCCGTAATCGGCGAGAATTCCTTGAAAAGCTCCATGAGGCCGTCCTTCAAGAGCCAGTCGAATGAGCTGCGCTGGTGCCCCACGAAGTCGGGGAACGGGACCGAGGGAGCCTGGTAGGCACCGAACGTCTTCTGCACGAAGGTCTTCTTGCTCATAGGGGTATCGTCGTGAGGGTGATTAAAAATATAATATATAGAAATGCAAACGCACGGACATAGTCCGCTCTCGCTATCGCGTTCATTCTGTTTCTCGTATTGGTCTGCCCCGCCCTACACCGCCTCTTCGGCGGTCGGGCGATCATTTTGTTCTCACAAAATGATTTAGCCCTCCGTGACTCAGTCGTATCTAATCCCTGACACTCTACCATTCCGCCCTCGCTAAGCGCAAGCCTTGTGGGGATAACCAGCCTCGTGGTATTATATTTTCATATTATAAATCACTACTGCCATGTCCACCCTTTCCGTCCCGCTCACTCCGAAACTCGAAGAAGGCATCACTTCCCTCTTGAAGAGCGGCTACGCTTCGAGCAAGGCCGACTTCGCCCGCCGCGCGATTGAGAAAGCGATTGAAGACGCGGCCGTCCAAGAAGTGCGCGATGCTGAACGCGAAGCGCGTGCCGGCATCCTCCTGCGCGGCGATATCCGAGAAATCGCAAAGAAGTTCGCATGACCATCGAGATTTCGTACACGCGTCGCTTCTCGAAACGATTCAGCAAATATGACAAACGATTCCAGGAAATCATCGCGGCCAGGATCGAGGAGTTCAAAAACCCGGTCAATCATGAGCCCTTGCGCGTTCACAAGTTGCACGGACAGATGAACGGACTGTGGAGCTTCTCAGTCGATTACCACACTCGCGTGGTATTCATCTTCCTCTCCAAGACCGAAGCCGCCCTCCTCACCATCGGCGACCACGAGGTGTACGACTGACCTTAACGAAATTGAGAGACCTCGGAGGTCTCTCATAAAACGAAGCCGCCCCGATGTTCCGGGGCGGTTTCGTTTATTTATTTTCTCGCCACTTGTCAATGTTCGCGTGGTGGCCGGTCTGGAGGACTTTGGGGACGCGGTATTTTTTCGTTTTGTATTCGATAGTCTCGGGGCGGGTGTAGACCGCGCTTGAGGCGACGCGGCGCTCCTCAACCGAGGCGTCTTTGCCGAGCACGCCCGGCAGGCGGCGCGTCACTGCGTCGACGATCGCCATGGCCGGCACTTCCCCGCCGGTATAGACCGCAGTGCCCACCGCGAATTCTTTGACCGGCGCGATGGTCTTGAGCATCTTCTTGGCGCGCTCGTCGATGCCCTCGTAGCGGCCGCACACGAGCACCACGTCGTCATACTTTTTTGCGAGCGCGTCGGCCGCCGCGTTATCAAACTGCTTGCCCGCAGGCGAAAACCATATGATGACTGGCTTGCGCGGCTTCGCGCTGCGGCTCTTGAGCGACTTCTCGACCGCACGCACCACCGGCAGCGCGGTCATCACCATGCCCGGGCCGCCGCCGTAAGGGCGCTCGTCCACCTTGCCCCATCGGTTATCTACGAAATCGCGCGGCGTCTGGTACGTTATGGAAATCTTTTTCTCCCTCCGCGCGCGGCCCACGATCGACGCCGAGAGATAGGCGTCGCATGCTTCTTCAAACAGGGTGATGAGGTGGAATTTCATAGGGAGTGATGCGCGGGCGATTCTTGAGGCTCTGCGCAGGTCGACGGACCGAGCGACATTGTTTCCTTACGAGCGGAGTGAGTTAGGAAACAAGAAGTGCCCTTGTGGTACAGGAGGAAATTCGCCAGCAGGCGAATATTCCGTACTCCGAAATCGCCGGCCGCGAGCGAGCGCTGCAATCAGAGCGTATCGACGACCTCGTCGACCGTCTTCATCTCGGGGGCTTGCCCGGTCAGAGCGTGCGCCCCGCCCACCGGCTCGTTGATCTTGAGGTTCACGCGCGCGTTCCCTTTCATGCCGACCACCCGCAAGAGGATGCGGAGCGCCTCGGCGGTCTTGCCGCTCTTGCCGATAATCTTGCCCATGTCGTCCGGGTGCACAGAAAGCGTGAGGAGTACGCCCATCTGGTCAATCGCGCGCGTCGTCTCGACGCTCTCGGGGTGATCGACGAGCGCCTTCACGGCGTATTCGAGAAATGCCTGGTCTGGTTCCATAGGAGTATATAGTAGCACCGCCGCGCGGGCGGGCGCGTTATCCGGCGGGGGTTTCGGCGTCGGCCGGAGCCTCTGCGGCGGGAGCTTCTTCGGCTGCCGGTTCCGCTTCTGCAGCGACCTCAGCTTCGGTCGGGAGTTCGGGAGCAGCCTCGATCGGCGCCGGCGCCGCCGCAGCTTCGGCTGCTGCCTTTGCAGCTGCCGCTGCGGCGGCTTCAGCCGCTATCGCCGCCTCATTTTTCTGCGGGGTCTTCTTGGGGAGCACATTCACTTTCTTACCCTCGATGACGCCCTTATTGATAAGGAGGTTGCGAATCGAGTCTGTCGGCTGAGCGCCTTTGGCAATCCACTCTTTGACGTGAGCCTCGTTCAGGGTGAGCGCCTTGGTCTTGGGGTTGTAGGTGCCGAGCAGCTCGACGACATTGCCCGCCTTGGCGGCCCGCTCCTTCTCAAGTACGGCAATGCGAAACGCCGGATCATTGGTCCGTCCGATGCGCTGGAATCGAATCATCAACATGTGGAGGTCAGCTTACCAGAACCCGCACGAAATCGCAAACAAATAAAAAAAGGGGCGGACCACAATCGGCCGCCCCAAAAACTGCTCTCCGCGCGGTTGCTCACGCCACGCATTCAAATCATAGCACCTCGCGCGGAATCTGCTAGAGTAGCTACATGACCTCTGACGAGTTCCACGAAGGCCCCATCACGATGACGCGAAAAGGGTTCGGTTTTTTCGCCCTGGGTGACGACCAGGAGGACCTGCTCATACCGCCCGAGTTGACCCTCCACGCGCTCTCGGGTGACATCGTAAAGGTCGCCCCCCTGGGCGCCTACCGCGACCCGTCGGGGCGAATGCCGCCGCGCGCCTCAGGCAAGGTCGTCGAGGTAGTCTCGCGCGCGAGAGAGACCTTTGTCGGCACGCTCGCCCCATTAGAGACGGCCCGTTCCGGGCAGGCACTAACGGGGCAAGTCGAGGAAGACCATGGCGCGCTTCTCATTCCCGATTATAAAAAGATGCACGTGCCGATCGTCGTGAAAGACCGCGGCGACGCTGCGCTGGGCAACAAGGTCGTGGTGCGCATGGTGAGCTGGGACGCCGACAAGGACTACCCGCTCGGGACCATCGAAGAAGTCATCGGCAAGGCCGGCGATCACGAGACCGAGATGCGTGCGCTCGCGCTCGACCAGGGGTTCTCGCCCACCTTCCCGCCAGGCGTCGTCGCCGAGGCGAAGCGGCTCGAGGCCGAGGGCCGTGCGCTCCTCGCTGAAGAAGCAAAAAACCCGAAGCGACGCGACATGCGCGACGCGCCCACCTGCACCATCGACCCCTTCGACGCGAAGGATTTCGACGACGCGCTCTCGGTGCGCGCGAAAGGCGACGGCACGTTTGAGGTCGGCGTCCACATCGCCGACGTGTCGTTCTTCGTGAGGCCGGGAGACGCGTTCGATACCGAGGCGCGCGAGCGCGCGACTTCCGTGTACCTCGTCGATCGCACCATCCCCATGCTCCCCGAGATCCTCTCGACCGATCTCTGCTCGCTCAACCCCGACCAGGACCGCCTCGCGGTCTCGGCCGTCTTCACCCTTGACGGCGACGCAAACATCATCGATGAGTGGTTCGGCGAAACCGTCATTCATTCCGACAAGCGCTTCGCCTATGAGGAAGCGCAGGCGGTGCTCGACCGCGGCGAAGGAGTGTTCCACACCGAGCTCTCTCTGCTCCTCAACCTTTCAAAGAAGATCCGTGCCCGCCGCCAGGCGCGTGGCGCTATCGAATTCGACACCGCCGAGGTCAAGGTCGAGCTCGACGCCGCCGGCAAGCCCATCGCGATCCGCCTAAAGGAACGCAAGGATACGAACCTCCTCATCGAGGACTTCATGCTCCTGGCCAACGAGGCGGTGGCCAAGCACTTGGCGAAGCTCACCCAGAATGGCGGCCCGCACTTCCATTCGCTCTACCGCGTGCACGATGCGCCCGACACCGACCGCATCGAGAACCTCGCAAACCTCCTGCGCGTCATGGGCTACCACCTGCAGACCTCCGGCGCGGGCCAGGTTACCGGCACCGAGCTCAACCGGCTTCTCGAGGCAGTAAAGGGCAAGCCCGAAGAGTACCTCGTAAAGACTGCCGCGCTGCGCTCCATGAGCAAAGCTGTCTACACGACCCGCAACATCGGCCACTTCGGCCTCGCCTTCGATTTCTACACACACTTCACGTCCCCCATCCGCCGCTACCCCGACCTCATCATCCACCGGCTCGTAAAAGCGCACGCCGGTGGCGACCCTATCCGCGAGGAGGAGATGCAGGAGTTCGACCGGCTCGCGGTCCACGCCTCTGAGCGCGAGGTCGCGGCCGCCTCTGCCGAGCGCGATTCGATCAAGATGAAGCAGGTAGAATTCCTCGCCGACAAGGTCGGCGAGGAATTCGACGCGGTCATCTCGGGCGTCACCGAACGCGGCCTCTACGTCGAGGAGCAGACCACTCATGCCGACGGCATGATCCGCATCAAAGATGTCGGGGACGACTATTTCGAATACGATGAGAAGCATTATCAGCTCCTCGGCAAGCGCACGCGCAAGTCCTATCGCCTCGGCGACCCGATCCGTGTGAAGCTCGCCGCCGCCCGCATCATGGAGAAGGAGCTCGACTTCGTCCCAGTTGCATAAAAAATACCGCCCCGACGCCACGCATTAGACATATTTTTAAATGTTATTTTTAAATGTTAAACATTTAATTTAAAACGATCATTATTTCGCCACGGCGACGGCTTCGTCGAATTTGACGGAGAGGAGCTTGCTGACGCCGTCGTTGTCGTTTGTGCAACACCAGGTGTTGCACATTTCCTCAATCAAAACGGGTCGAATAGGTACGCCTCGTCTTTTGCTATGCTCGAATCAACAAAAGTCCGATACTCATCCGTTGTCTTGAACTGGTCAAGAATGATGGCCGGGTCGAGCAACGCTCCGAAACGATTCGGGCCGAGATAATCGCGATAGCTTGACCATGCATACGCATGTTCTCTGCCCGCCACTCCAGGGAGTTCTCGAGGATTGCGATGGATGTACGTAGAAAGATAGAGCAGCTGATCGTTATCTTCGACATGCACGGCACGATATGGCCCTTGGAAAAGATGCCCGACCGTCTCATATTTCGTATTCGAATATTTCGCATACGCATTCAAGACTCTCTGCATATACCGGACGATGCCCGACTCCTCATCCTCACGAACCAGCAGATGCAAGTGATTGTCCATGAACGCGAGCGCTTCGAGCGTGACATACCGCGTCTTTATGATTTGCGAGATCAGGTCCGTGGTCGTATCCCATACCTCGTTAACGCTGAGCTTCGCAATTTCCCTGCTCATGTTCCGTATCGATTCAGGTGACTGGAGATGCGTGACGAGAAAGAGCATGCGCATCCTGTCGGCATTGTTCCTAAAGATAGGCTGTTTGTTATTCCCCCGTATGCAGAGGTGATAATGTTCTCCGGGCGCGAACACTGTAGTCCGTATTGGCATATCTCCATCTTCTCGCGGTCGCGCCTCGTGTGCAACACCTGGTGTTGCACACTGCCGTCTCGGCGACCCGATCAGAGTGAAGCTCACCGCCGCCCGCGTCGCCGAAAAGAGCTCGACTTCGTGCCGGCATAAAAATTAATACGGTATCAAAAATACAGTGCGGCCGCATTGTATTTTTGATACCGCGCGGTGATAAAAGATTTCGCGGCAAGGTCTTCGACCTTGCCGCGTTAGCCTGAATCACTCGGGAATCGGCGCGAGATGTTCCTCGAACCAACACGAACCGTAGGTTGCCCAAACCATTTCTCCTTCCTGCACTTCATAAATAGTGCCATCGTACACCCAGCGTCTTGTCGTGCCGCCATTCGGGACAATCCAACGGCGGCGCCTTATCGACATATACCGAGGGGATACCATCGAGAGGACTGAAATCAAGTGGACAAGCTGACCCACATCGAATTTCGGTTTTGGACGAAAGAGCCACATCACAGCCTCCTTGGTTGGTTGAGGTGCCGGCACTATAGCACTGACTTTTTTATTTCGCCACGGCGACGGCTTCGTCGAACTTGACCGAAAGGAGCTTGGAGACGCCGTCGTTGCCCATGGTGACGCCGTAGAGGATGCCGGCGCGGCTCATGGTCTCGCGGTTGTGGGTGATGACGATGAGCTGGGACTTCTTGGCGAGGTTCTCGATCATGTCGCCATAGCGGCGAGAGTTCGCCTCGTCGAGCGCGGCGTCGGTCTCGTCGAGTATCAAAAATGGTGGCGGGTTAACCTGGCTCATCGCGAAGATGAGCGCGATTGAGGTGAGCGCGCGCTCGCCGCCCGAGAGCTGCATGAGCGAGCGCACTTTCTTCTTGGGCAGGTTGACCGCGATCTCGATGCCCGCCTTGGCCGCGGGGCTCTTTCCCCTCTCGTCAGCCAGCTCGTCCTCTTCGTTTTCGGCGTCTTCGGTGTCGAGCTCTTCAAGCGCAAGGCGCGCACCGCCGCCACCGAACATGAGTGCGAAGTATTCGCCGAACGATGCGTTAACCTTCGCAAGCCCGTCAGAAAAATGCTTTGCAAGCTCTTCGTCGAGGTCGCCCACGAGCGCTTTGAGGCTCTCGGCCGACCGCGCGAGGTCTTCGAGCTCGGTAGCGAGGAAGGCTTCACGCTCTTTCGTCTCTTTATATTCGTGACGAATGTCTTCGCCGGTGCCGCCCGCTTCTTCGAGGCGGATCTGCAGGCGCTCGAGCGTGCGCTTGCGTTCCTCCTGCGCGCGGCGGTCTTCTTGGGGCAGGCTCGCAAGCGGCTCATAGGAAACAGCGGCCATGCCGGCGAGCATCCCCGCCTCGGCTTTATTGCGATCGAGCGCTTCGGCAAAGAGGCCGATCTCCCGCGCGCGGGCTTCGCTTGCGGCGAGTGCGCTTTCCTCGTGCGCTTTCGCCTGCGCGAGGTCGAGGATGCGGTGACGCAGTTCGCGCCCGGTCTCGTCGTGTGCCGTGAGCGCTTCGCGCGCGCGCGCGAGCGCGAGGTGTGCCGCCTCAAGCGCTCCGGCAAGCTCGGCGTCCTTTGCGAGGAGCGCAGCCCGCTCGTTCTCAAGCGCTTCGGCGGCTTGCTCTTCCTCCGCCAGGAGATCATCGGCGGGTGCGGCGAAACGGCTGACGAAAAGCTTGACCAGCCTCCCCACCGAGTCGAGTGCGGCGCGTAGCCCCTCGGGCGTCGCCGCTTCGCCTGTCTGCCTTTCCACTTCCTGCGCAAGCGCGAGCAAGTCCTCGCGCGGCACTTTCGCATAGGGCTCGCGCGCGACACGCGCATTGCGTTCTTTGACTGCGGCAAGCGCTCCCTCGACGCGCCCGAGCTCGCGCGCAAGGCTCCCCCGCTCGCCGCCGAGACGCTCGGCCTCGCGCTCATCCCTGCGCACTTGCTCGAGCCGCTTTGTCCCCTCGGCGTCAGTGGTCGCGCGCTCTTCTATGAACGCGAGCTCGGCGGAAGCCGCCGCAAGCCGCTCGGCGGCAGCCTGCTTCTCTCGCGCGACGCGCTCTTTCTCTTGTGCGAGGTAGGCGTCTTCTATCGCGAAATAAGTCTGCGCGAGCTCGATGAGTTCGGCGCGCAGGCTGTCGGCGCGCTCGAGCTTCTTTACCTGGCTCTCAAGGAAGCGCAGGTGCGGCGCGAGCTCGCGCCGGAGCGAATTCACTTGGGCGATGTTCTCGTCGGTCTTCTCGAGTTTCTTGAGCGCCTCCTGCTTCTTGAACTCATACACTTTCAGCCCGAGCGCATCTTCGAGCATGAGCCGGCGGTCGCGCGACGAGGAGAGCAAGATGCGATCGGCCTCGCCTTGGGAAATGATGTGGTGCCCCGTCTCGCCGATATTCGCGCCCGCCAAAAGCTCGACAACGTCGCGCAGGCGCACGCGCGAGCCGTTGATGGAATACTCGCTCGTGCCATCACGGAAGACGGCCCGCTCGATCGCCACCTCATCAAAGTCAATCTTGAATTGTCGGCGGCTATTATCGAAGACGATCGTAACGGCGGCACGATTGGCGCGCGGTGCCACGTGCGACCCGCCCCAGATAAGGTCTTCGGTGCGCTTGCCGCGCATGCTCTTCATCGACTGCTCGCCGAGCGCGAAGCGGAACGCCTCGGCAACATTACTCTTTCCTGACCCGTTGGGGCCGACGATGGCGGTGGTCGCGTTCGCGAAGTCGAGCACGGTCTTCTTCGCGAATGATTTAAATCCGACTATTTCAAGCCGCTTGAGCATTGCTCTGCATTATAGCGCATAATATAGTGAACGCCCTGAAACACCCTTTCCGCAACCCTTAAGAAGGAGGGGCCACTACCACCCCATCTTGTCAAGCCCCGCCTGGGCGGCGGATTGCTCGGCTTCCTGCTTGCTCTTCCCTTCTCCTTTGGCGATTTCCTTTTCGCCCAGGTATACGCCGACGGTGAAGACCTTGTCGTGGTCGGGGCCGACCTCAGAGAGCGTCTCATACGCAGGGGTGATGCCGCGCTTCTCTTGCGCGGCTTCCTGGAAGCGACTCTTCGCGTCCTGATACGAACGCTTCGCGATGACCGTGTCGATCTTTGAACAGAGGTTCTTCAGTATGAACGCCTCGGCCGCCGCATAGCCCGCGTCGAGGTAGAGTGCGCCGATGACCGCCTCAAACGCGTCAGCGAGGATCACGTCACGCGCTCGGCCGGTGTCTTTGGCTTCGCCTTTTGAGAGCAGGAGGAATTCGCCCACGCCAAGCGCCTGCGCGCTCTCGGCGAGCGATACGGTGTTCACCAGAGCAGCGCGGTAGCTCGTGAGGTCGCCCTCCGGTTTTGCGGGAAACTTCTTGAAAAGGAAATCGGTGGTAGCGAGCTCAAGCACCGCGTCGCCGAGGAATTCGAGGCGCTCGTTATGAGAGCCCGCGTACTCGCGGTGCTCGTTCAGGTAGGAGCGATGCGTCAAAGCCTCGACGAGCAGGTCGAGGTTCGCAAAAGAAGTGCCGAGGCGTTGTTGTAGTGGTGAAAAATCAGGCATGAATGCTCGCGTGGTCGAGGAGCTTCTGAACGGCTACCGTAACGATGGGGAGCATATCATCATAGAAATTAAGGTCAATGATGTCCTGCAGGCGGAACCATTTTGCGTCGTCGAGCCCTCCGCTCTTCTTCAGCACCAAGGGCTCGAAGTCGCTTGAGGCGAGGAAAAACCACACGTGCTTCCTGACCTTCCCCTTCTCGGGATGGCTCGCGACGTATTCATTCTCGCCGATCTGATTCTCGACTTTCACCTCAAGGCCGAGCTCCTCTTTGACGATGCGCGCAACGCCCGCCTCGGGCGATGCGTCTTCTTCGATGTGCCCCTTCGAGAGCGTCCAGTGGCCGAAGACGTCATGCACGAGCGCGAGGTAGTATTGGCCGTCATGCTTGGCATACACGATAGCACCGCCCATCTTTTCGAGCGGCAGCTCTTCGCGCTTCGCTTTCTTTGCGCCCTGGTCATCTTTGCCCGGCTCGCCGAGCTCCTTGTAGACGGCGCCGAGGACGCCGTTCACGAACCGGCCGGAGGAGTCGCCGCCGAAGGTCTTTGCGAGCTCAATGGCTTCATTGATAGCCACCTTCGCTGGCACTTGGGAGCGGTCGGCAAAGAGAAGCTCATAGAGCCCGAGCCGCAGGATGTTCCTGTCGACCGGGGCAATGCGCTCAAGCGGCCACTCCGGCGCGGCCTTGCTGATGACGAGGTCGACGTCCTCTTTCTTGGCGAGCACGCCGTCGATGAGCTGATTCATGAACGGATGATCGACATCGTCGCCCCCGAACTCGGCGGCGTTGCGCGCGAGAATTGCCGGTACTTCTTTCGCAGGCGCGTGGGTAGTGTCCCATTCAAAGAGGGTTTGTAAAACGATAGAGCGTGCTAGGTGTCGATTGGCCATGAAAAGATCTGGTTACCCCTGCAGTATAGCAGACAAAACAGCCGCGCAAGCGCGGCTGTTTTGTTCGTGTTGAAAATATTGAAAACGGTTTAGGCGCCCCCGCCAAAACCGCTCCTCGCTTTCGGACGGCCGCCCGTCGCGACCTTTCCCGAAACGCCCTTCGAGCTCGTCACCTCGGCGTTGGCGTGTTCCGTGTGAGCGTGCTCGTGCACGTGCTCGGCAACCGCAACTTCAGTCGACGGACCTTTCAGTTTTGGCTTCGCTACGCGCGCGACCTTGGCGGGAGCGATCTGCCGGCCGCGATACATGCCCGTCGCCTCATCAAGGCGGTGCGGGAGACGGAGGTTGCCGCTCTCCTTGTCCACGACGACTTTTGTCGCTTCAAGCGCGTGATGCGACCGGCGATTGCCGGTGTGTCCTCGGGTGTGGCGCATGCGTACTGACATATCCCGTAACCCTACCATAAGCCCCTTAAAAAATCAAAAAGCGCCGCCCTTTTGAGGCGGCACTCTCAGCGTTGCGGAGAATCTCAGGTCTGATTCCCCAGCAACATTTCCATCACTTTATTGCACATGGCAGACATGTCCCTTTCGTCAAGGACAAAGGACCTGCAGGGACCGGCCGGTTCGTTCCCGAGATGCACGCATGACTCATCGCCATGTTTTACGCAAATGACGCAGAGATACACCTCGTTGAAACCGCTCCGGTTGAGAACTTCGTGCGCAATTTTTGGATCGCGCATTCGGGTGAGCGGGTACTCCTGGTCGTTTCCTTTTGTTACCACTCTCACCGACTCTGTCATTTTCTATCCCTCCTTAATTTTCTTAAAAGATCACTGTGCCGAGCATCATCGCTGGACACAGCTGAAAATCATAGCCCTATTTACCCATAAAATCAAGGTGCAGGAAAGAGCGGCGGTGAAGCGTGCAAGGGCCGTGCCGCTTGAGCGCGTCGTAGTGCGCGCGCGTACCGTAGCCCTTGTGACGCTCAAACCCATATGCCGGATGCTGTCGCGCCAGTGCGCACATCAAGCGGTCGCGCACCACTTTTGCTGCGACCGACGCGAGCGAGATGAGCGGCACAGAGGCGTCGCCGCCGATGATCGTCTCCTGCGCGTACTCAGGCGGCGCGCGCAGCGCGCCGTCGAGCAGTAGATGAAAGCGAGAACGAACGTCTGAATCCGGGAAGTCAGACTTCTGAAATGCCCTTGAAGTCTGACTTCGACGTTCGTCCCCGCTTTCATCTTTTGCGAGCTTCTCCACGCCGCGCGCAAGCGCGCGGCGTATCACCACCGCGATGCCGTCGCGGTCAATCGCTTCGGCGCTCTCGAACTCGACGGTGAAGCGCACGCCTGCCCCGTAGCCAAGCGAGCGAAGCGAGCCTGTGGTACCGAGGTAGCCCTCTGCCCCGCCCGCCATCGCAACGAGCCGTTGGAAAATCGCCTCCCGCTTCTTTTCCGACAGCTTCTTCGAGTCGGCGACGCCTGGGAACTCGACCGCAACGTCGAACCCTTCCGCCACCGCCACGAGCCCCACCGCCACCGGCCCTGCGAGCGGCCCCCGTCCCGCTTCATCCACGCCAATTACCCATCGCATATGAAGAGTATATACTGAGACGCATGGCTTCGCGTTTTATTCACCTCCACGCTCATAGTCACTACTCCTTCCTGCAGGCGCTCCCCAAGATCCCCGAGCTCGTCAAGAAGGCGAAAGCCGAGGGCATGGACGCGCTCGCGCTCACCGACACGGGTAACATGCACGGCGCTATTGAATTCTACAAAGCGGCGACGAAAGCCGGCATCAAACCCATTCTCGGCGTCGACGCGTACCTCGCCCCACGCACGCGGTTCGACAAGGATGCGACGCTCGACGCGAAGCGCTCGCGCGTCGTGCTGCTTGCCGAAAATAAGGAGGGTTACGAGAACCTCCTCGCGCTCGTGACAAGCTCGTGGACGGAAGGATTTTTCGAGCGTCCGCGCATCGACAAGGAGCTGTTGCGCGCGCACGCGAAAGGACTCATCGCACTCCTCCCTTCTTTCTCGAGCGACACTTCGCTCCTCTTGCGCGCGGGCAACAAGGAAGGCGCGCGCGCGGCGCTTGAGGAATTCAAGTCGATATTCGGCGATGGGAACCTCTTCCTCGAGATCACGCACCACCCGAGCGTCGAGGGCCACGAGGAGCTCATGCAGCGCATCATCGGGCTCTCAAAAGAGAGCGGCGTGCCGCTCGTCGCGCAGCACGACGTGTACTATCTCAACCCTGAAGACCGCGAAGCCACCGAGATCCTCCGCCGCATCGGCCTGGGCGGCCGCGACCGGCGCAATGAGCAGGAGGACTTTTCGTTCCTGAGCGAAAAGGATGTCCTCAAACTTTTCAAGGACATCCCCGAAGCCGTCGACAATACGCGGAAGATCGCGGACCGTTGCGACGTGGAACTCACCATCGGGAAGTTCGTCTTTCCCGAGTTCGCGCTCCCCGAGGGCGTCACCGCCGACGAGCAGTTGCGGAAGCTCTGCCTCAAAGGCCTCGCGGCGCGCGGCCTTGAGGGCCGCCCCGATGTGCTCGAGCGCCTCGACTACGAGCTCGGCATCATCGCGTTCAAGGGCTACGCCGCCTACTTCCTCGTCGTCGAAGACCTCGTGCGGTTCGCTGCCGAACACGGCATCTACACCAATATCCGCGGCTCGGTCGCGGGCTCGATGACCACCTATCTGCTGCAGATCACCAAGATCGACCCGCTCGAATACAAAATCCCCTTCGAGCGCTTCCTGAACCCCGAACGCCCGTCGGCCCCTGATATCGACATGGACTTCGCCGATAACCGCCGCGACGAGGTCATCGAGTACGCCCGAAAGAAGTACGGCGACGACCACGTCGCGCAGATCGGCACCTTCGGCACCATGATGGCGCGCGCCGCGGTGCGCGACGTGGCGCGCGCGCTCGGCCACGCTTACTCGACCGGCGACCGCATCGCAAAGCTCATCCCCATGGGTTCGCAAGGATTCCCGATGACCATAGAGAAGGCGCTCGAGCTCGAACCCGACCTGAAGGCACTCTATGACGAGGATGAGGACGCGCACGAGACCATAGACCTCGCGCGGCGCATCGAAGGCTGCGTGCGACACGTGGGCGTGCATGCGGCGGGCGTCGTCGTCTCTCCCACCCCGCTCGTCGAGTGGACCCCGCTCATGCCCGACCCCAAAGGCACCGGCAAAGTCATCACCCAGTACGATATGTATTCGGTGGGCGAAGACGGCGTCGGTCTCACCAAGTTCGACTTCCTCGGCATCAAGAACCTCGCTATCCTCGCCGATACCATCGCGCGCGTGAAAGAGACGCGCGGCGAGAGTATCGACATCGAGACGGTCCCGATGGACGATGAAAAGACTTATCGCATGCTCGCCAGAGGCGACACCGAGGGTGTCTTCCAACTCAACGGTTCCGGCATGACCCGCTGGCTGAAGGACCTCAAACCCACCACCATCCACGATATCAACGCCATGGTCGCGCTCTACCGCCCCGGGCCTATGCAGTTCATCCCCGAGTACATTGAACGCAAGCAGAACCCGCGCCTCATCACCTACCTCGATCCGGCCATGGAGCCTATCCTGAAGCAGACCTACGGCATCCTCGTCTACCAGGACGACCTCCTCATCATGGCGCATGAGTTCGCCGGCTACTCGTGGGGCGAGGTCGACAAATTCCGCAAGGCGGTCGGCAAGAAGATTCCCGAAGAGATGCAGAAACAGAAAGACAAGTTCATCGAAGGCTGCGTCGAGCACTCCGGCTGGCCGCTCAAGAAAGCCCAGCAGGTATGGGAATGGATCGAGCCATTCGCCGCCTACGGCTTCAATAAGGCGCACTCCGCCTCCTACGGCCGCGTCGCCTACCAGACCGCCTACCTCAAAGCGAACCACCCCGTCGAGTACCTCGCGGCGCTCCTCACCGCTGATAGTGGCGACACCGAAGAAATCGCGAAATTCGTCGCCGAAGCGAAGCGCATGAAGATTCCCGTCCTCCCACCGGACGTAAACGAGAGCGGCAGCGTGTTTACGGTGGTGCGCACGAAGGCGGCGAGCGAGGAATCATCACGAGACGGGGCTCTGCGCAGGAGCGAAGGCGACGAGCGACATTGTTTCGTTGCGAGCGAAGCGAGCTACGAAACAAGAAGTGCCCATGTGGTGCAGGAGGAAATTCGCCAGCAGGCGAATATTCCGTACCCGGCGAGTGATGTTCCGAGCGAGCCGCAATACCCTAATGCAATAAGATTCGGCTTGAGTTCAATAAAGAATTTCGGCGAAGGCATCGCCAAGGCGATCCTCGACGAGCGGCTCGCCCGCGGCCCCTACGCCTCACTCGCCGACTTCCTCTCGCGCGTCGGCTCGAAGAACCTCAATAGGAAGTCGCTCGAGTCCCTCATCAAATGCGGCGCCCTCGACTCGCTCGCCCTCGACGCGGGCGGGCGCGGCACCCTGCTCGACAATATCGAGACCCTGCTCGCCTACCACCGCGAAGCGACCGCAGTGGCACCGCAGGATTCCCTCTTCGGATCGATGATGAGCGCGCCGGTACTCTCGCTCGCGCCGAGCGAGCCTGTTTCGCTCACCGAGAAGCTCGCGTGGGAGAAAGAGCTCCTCGGCATCTATGTGAGCGGCCACCCGCTTGACGCTCATAAGGATAAGACCGCGCGCGCCGGCACGACTATCGCGCAGATAAAAGAAGAGCCGAGGAACGGTGCGCCATTCATCCTCCCGCTCCTCATCTCCGTCGTCCGCCCCATCCTCACGAAAAGCGGCGAGAAGATGGCGTTCGTCACCGTCGAGGATACGAGCGACTCGATCGAGACAGTCGTCTTCACCAAGCTCTTCAAGGAGCACGCCACCGCGATTACTCCCGGCACGTGCATCCTCGCCAAAGGCAAGATCTCCATACGAAACGGCGAAACCACCCTCGCCCTCGACGAGCTCAAGCCTCTATAAATTAAAAGAGACTAGGAGGGTGCCTAGTCTGCTTCTGGTCAGCGCCATAGCCGGGGCGGAGGCGATTCCTTGAGACGAAGGAACTCTCCGCGTTGGCGCCGTTGGCGCTGCCGCTTCTTTTGTTTATGCTCGGTTAAAGAAACTTTTGGGAGGCTGATTTCGTGATACCGTGGCGTACATACAAGCTAAAACAGCAAATATTTAACATGCGCCTTAAAAAACGGGAGAATCTGCCCGGAATGCGGTGATGCACGGA
>JAJYQV010000020.1 GCA_021794425.1 bacterium | reverse complement strand
ACTGCAAAGTAAGACGCGCGCTGGCCCCAGCTGTAGGCCGACTGGTCGCGCTCGGGCAGGAGGCGGACCTCGACCGCGTCACCGCGGACGACGAAATGCCACGGCTGGCAATTCTCACCCGAAGGGGCGTTATTCCCCGCTTCGAGGATACGTTCGAAATCGGGAGAAAGGCCGTCGATCATAAGCCGAATCCTCTTGCGAAATCCTCGGCGACTTTCTGCCGATGTGCGACCGCTTCAGGAGCGCCATAGTCCGGCACGAGCTTCTCATCGAGCGAGATGAGCGCACGATTCGCTTCGAGCGGCTGGCCGTTCAATATCTTGCGAATGCAGTACGCGACTGCCGCGCCATTCACGAGCGCTGCGCCACCGAGCTGCGGCCACGAGACGATCGTCTTCCCCATTTGCGTGAGCGACTCTTGCATACGCTCAGTGACGTTTTCCGGCCCGACGTGCTTCGTGATCATCTTGCCGATGCCGAACTTGTCGAGCGTCGAGAGCATCTCATAGGAGACGTCGCCCATGCGGCCGTGGAAGAATGCCGGTTGCGGGTCGAGATCATACCGCTCGATATCGACGACGGCGTTGTCGCCATTGTCGGCGGCCATGACGACCGCGATGCGATGCTTCTTCGCCTGTTCGCGGATGAGATACTTCACCGCGAGATTGTCGAGCTCGTCCACGACGATGTCGAGCCCGTCAAAGAACTGCTCGATGTTCTCCGGCGTAAGCCCCTCCGGATGTGTCTCGATCTCGGCATACGGATTGATCTCATAGATCGTGCGCGCGGCCATCTCGACCTTCAGCAGACCGAGCCGGTCGACGCCAGCGAGTACGCGATTAGTGTTCGAAAGCGCGAGCCGGTCCATATCGGCGAGTTTCATCTTCTTGCCGGCGCCGCTGAGCGCGAGAGCGAACGCGACCGACGAGCCGACCGAGAGTCCGCCGATGCCGATAGTCGCATTGTAGAACTTCTCCTGTTCCTCTTTCGGTATGAGATTCTGATTGCGCGCCGTGCGCACGAGACGATACTCTTCTTCGGGAAGTATGTGCGCGGCCAGGTAGCGCCACGGGAAGTAGGCCCAGCGACCGTCGTGCGAGATCGGCTTCGCGGCCGTAAGCGCACGATAGTGCTCCTGGAACGCTTCCTCAAAGCCCGGCGCATAGACGCGAGAGGGATTCTTGATGCCGAAAAGCTCGCGCTGCTGCTCTTCGTAATCGTCGGTAATCTGCTTGATCGCGCCTTCGGCAAGAAGTGCCTCGAAACGGGCGCGGTCGTCAGGGCGGGAAAGGTCGAACAATACCGGCTTTGATGCGACTTCTTCGCTGCGGAGCTTGGTCAGGGTTTCTTCCATATCCTCTCAGGGTACCACACGCGGACGTGCTAGGACTTCAGCACCCACTTCTGTTTGCCACTCGGGTTGAAATAGGTCGGGTGTTCGTGCGGCCAGAGGACGACTCGGGGGTGAACGCGATCCCCCATGTTCACGTGGTTATTCTTGTATTCGCCGCTCGAGGCAGTGAGACTCTTCACGATACCCTCGATAAGAACCGCGCGTAACGATTCACCATCCTTCACGCCGGGCTTGAGTTCGATGTTTACCTCGAGATACTCATTGTGCTCCGCGTCATGCTCGGTCGTCATCGTGAATCGTCCGGTGATGAGGTCCTCAAGCGACCGGTCCTGAAGGCCCGCTTTCACATGCTCGGGATAGATGATGGCTCCGTAGAGTTTCGTCGAGAGATCAGCGCGCTCATAGAGGTAGACGAACGGCAGCTCCATGACCATGTCGGCGATGCCGGCGCGATCGGCCTCGGCGACGAGGTCGATGCCAGCTTCTTCGCACTTCTTGACGGCATCGGCATACGAGAAGACGCCTCCTTGATCGCCGATGTCGTATCGCACGAACGGCAGCACGTTCCCGCCGGTCGCATACACTTCGCCGCCGGCACCGGCCTCGAACGAGACCAGGTCGGGAACGAATTGCGCCAAGGTCGGCAACCGGTGCGCCTCGCTGAACAGCTTCTGGTACAGCGTCTCATTCCCCACTGCCAGGCGGCGGAGCAGTATCGAGAGCGGCGTCTCGGTCGCCATCGTGCCGAGCTCGGCGCTGCCGTAGATGTTCATGACGCTGCGGTACGGGTCCTGCATGCCGGTCTTCTGCATGAGGTGCTCGCGGAAATGCTCCGAGAACGCCTCGGCGGCGCAGACGATGCGCATGTCCCACCGGCGCCACTCGACGCCATGTTCCGGAGCGCCGTCGATGATGTCCTTCACGAACGGCGGATACCCGCACAAGATGAGCTGCTCGTATGACGGGCCCACATGCGTGAGCGCTTCGAAGATTTCTTTCTTGTTGACCCCCGGCGTGATGAGCGTGAGCGGCCAGCCGTCCTCTGAGATGCGGCGGAACGCTTCATAGGTGAGGAGGCCGCCGATCCACACGCCCATGCCGAACGCGACGACGACGAGCGTCGGTTTCGCGGGATCGAGGCCGCTGCGCTCTATGAAAAGCCGGTGGAAGATCATCGCCGCGTCGTGGACCTCATCGGTGCGCGGGATGTAGAACGGCTTCCCGGTCGAGCCGGACGTCGCCGTGAGCACGAGCGGCTCGCCGGAAAGCGCGCCGTCCCGGCGGAGCGTCTCCCACGGGTACGCGCGGAGATAGTTCGCCTTGGTGATCGGGGGGATGCTCTTCACGTCCTCGCTCGTGCGGATCGAGGAGGCGTCGACACCCTGGCTCTCGAGGAACCGCCGATACGCCGGGACCTGTCGGACGGCTTCCTTGAAACGGGAGAGGCTGAACGCGGGGATCGCGCGCGACCAGTCGTCGCTGTCACGTGAGCACAGCTTAGCGGAGACGGGGGAATACGCCGCTGAAAAACGAGACCCTAGAAGGGTCTTTTTCTTACTCACACAGGCCGTCAAGCGGCTGAAATGCATGATGCTGCCTATTATGCCACATATTACGCTTGTTGCACTGGGTATAACGATGCTGCGAAAGCCTGCCTGAAGACCGGAAGATCTTCGGGCGCGGGGACAACGATGCGGAGCGTGTCGGAGAGGAGCGCTTTGGCCGCGGGGAATTGCGTCATCGGCTCGCCGAGCGCGACCTTGATCCCCGCAGCGAAGAGTGTGTCGCGCACGCGCGCGGCATCCGGCACGCGCGCGAGGACGAAGTTGGTTCGGGATGGGTACGGGGTAATGCCCGGAATCGCGCGCAAGTCCTTCACGAAATTGTCCCGTGCGCTGATGACGGCCTCGCGGCGCGCCGCGACCGCGTCGGCGCGCGCGAGCAGCGAGAGCGCGGCCGCTACGCTCGGGTGCGCCACCGACCACGGCGGCATGATGCGGCCCAGCCGCTCCACCACGCTCGGCGCCGCGAGCGCGTAACCGACGCGCGTGCCGGCAAGCGCGAAACTCTTTGAGAGCGTGCGGATGATGACCAGGTTCGGGAGCTCGGCGAGGTACGGCAGGAAGGTCGTGCCGTGGAATTCGAAATACGCTTCGTCGACGACGAAAAGCGTCTCGCTTCCACGCGCGGCTTCGACAATCGCCCGCAGGTCACCGTCCGACAACGGCGCGCCGAGCGGGTTGTTCGGGTGGCAGAGAAAAAGGATTTTCGCGGAGCCGTCGGCGAGCGCCGCGAGCGTCCCGGCAAGCGGGAACACGAAACGCCCGTCACGCTCCTCGTATGGCACCGGCACGATCTCTGCTCCGACACGGCCGAGGATGGTCTCGTACCCGTAAAACGTCGGCACCGGCAACACCACCCTCCCGCCCGGGCCGGCGTAGGCGCGTGCGATAAACTCTATCGCCGCGTCTGAACCGGCGGTGACGAGCACTTGCTCGGGGGCGACGCCCGCGTAGCGCGCGAGCGCATCCTTCAATTCGCCGTAATCTGGGTAGGTCGAGTACTCGCACACGCCGCAGACCCGGACTGCTTCTTCAAGCGCCTCGTCGAGCAGCCAGTAGCTCTCGTTCCGGTCGAGCGGCATCATGCGCTTGGTCATATCGCCTCTATCGCCGCCAAAAGCTTCTCTTCTGCCTGCGCCGCGACTGCTGCCAATGCGGCGTTATCTATCATGCTCATTGCGGCGACCGGCCGTATCGTCGAGACGAAAACGTCCCCTTCGTGCTTATAGACGATGACATTGCAGGGCAAGAATAAGCCGATTTCCTGCTCGGCCTGCAGCGCTTGGTGCGCAAGTGCCGGATTACACGCTCCTAAGATATGGTAATGGCCATGTTCGACGTCGAGTTTCTTCTTCAGGGTTGCCGCCACGTCAATCTCGGTGAGGATTCCGAACCCTTCCTTCGCGAGCGCGTCTTTGGTTTTCTCGATGGCGTCCGCAAACGAGAGCGGCACTTTTTTAGTGTGGCGGTAGTTCATACACGACAATCTAACACTTTTTTATTTTTCGAGATATGCACCGAACCCGCTCGTGAGGGTGGCGACGCCGTTCCGGTCGATGGCGTAGCCCTCGAAGCCCGGCAGGCGCTCGATGAACGCGATGCCGCGCTTCCCCATGGCAAAGGCCGCGGTGGCCATGAGGTCGGCCGCGAGCACGTCGGGGCCGATGACGGTGATGCTCACCACCTCGTCGAGTGCCTGCTCGGGCGCGTGTGGGTCGTAGATGTGTGCCCCGCGGATGTAGGAGCCGGAGGTCGCGACGCCCTTGCCGCGCGGGTACACGATTTTCACGATCTCACTGATATTGAACGGGTTTCTGATGCCGACGCTCCAGTCTTTCCCTTCGGCACTCTTCCTGCTCACCGCGATGTCGCCGCCGGCGTTCACCATGAAATGCTGGTGGCCCGCCGCGCGTAATCGCGCGGCGGTGTTCCGTATCGCCCAGCCTTTCACCACGCCGGAGGGGTCGACGCGGCCATCGGGGCGACGGATGTCGAAATACCCGCCGGTCTCTTTTTTTGCCCTCTCGGCAAGCGCAAAGACCTCCTGCATTTCGGCGCTTGACGCGGCGAGCGCCAGCTCGCCGCGGTTGAAGCGCGCGAGCTCGTTGTCGCTCCGATACGGGCTGAACCGCGCGTCAACCGTCTCGAGGTACGCGAACGCCTCTTCGAGCGTGTCTTGAGCGACGTTATCCACAACCTCTATCTCGATGGGCATGCCCATGATGAGCCGCGTTTCTTTCATACGCCCCATAGTACTCCACCGAGGCCGCTTTCCTTTTGCACGATCTGCTCTAGAATGTTACTCATGAACAACCGCACCATTGAGCAGTCTGCATTTGCCCATTTCTTCACGACAAACCCAATTAGCGCGCCGCTCTGGCTCATCGTCCGCCTCTATGTCGGCTGGCAGTGGCTCTCTGCCGGATGGGAGAAGGTGCTCAACCCAGCGTGGTTTGGCACGGGCGCGGGGGCGGCGTTAAATGGATTCATACAGGGCGCGCTCGGAAAGACCGGCGGCGCCCATCCCGACGTGCAAATGTGGTACGCTTCGTTCCTCCAGCACGCCGTGCTCCCACACCTCGTCACCTGGTCGAATTTCGTCGCGGTCGGCGAAGTGATGGTCGGGCTTGGGCTTATCGTCGGCCTCTTCACGGCGACTGCCGCGTTCTTCGGTTTCTTCATGAACCTGAATTTCATGCTCGCCGGCACGGTGAGCGTGAACCCTATCCTGCTCGTGCTCACCGTCGGCATCATGCTCGCGCACCGAGTCGCCGGCCTCTGGGGCCTTGATCGCTACGCGATGCCGTTCCTGCGCCGCCGTTTCGCAACGCAAACCAGCGCCGAAGGCTATCCGTCACGCTGATCCTGTTTCGTTTTCGTCGTATCTCCGGTCGATAAGCCTGCTGCGCGCGCGCACGTGATGCAAGGTCACCTTGCCCTCCATATCTATGCTCACGAGGCCGGATTCATACAAATCAAAACTTCCGGCGTTGACGTAGCCGACACCGTCGTTCGTGAATTGCCGCGAATCATGCGTGTGTCCGGCAAACACGTAGTGGGCCTGGTACTGCTTCGCGAGCGCCAGAGCGCCGTCAGCGACGTTGCCTGACACTTTCATCCAGAGCTTGACGCGGCGCTTCGCGAAAATGGCAACTTTATGCTTCTCGCTATCTATACGTTTTAACAGTTCCCAGAGAAACGCGCCGACGATCGACAGGACCTTCCCGAAATATCGGCCGTGCACGATATGATCCCACTGGTCGCCGTGAGCATGCACGTAGGTCATCCCGCGATGCTCATGCACGAACACATCCTGCCATTGCCAATTCCTTATGAGCGAGAGCGTCTCGAGCACTTCGTGTTGCTCCGTTCCTTCCCGATAGGCTGCTTCCCGCCGCGCCGATTCGACCTGGTCGAGCAGCTCCAACAAGTTTTCGTCATGATTCCCTTTCGTATACACGACCTGCGTGCCCGCGAGGCGTTTCTTCTCGATAAGGCGGATCAGCTCACGGTCGGATTTGCTGAGGCGCTTGAGCAGGTGCTTGAGCGAATCGACGTCGAGGAAATCCCCATTCAGCACCAGCACCTTGCACTCGCTCGCGAGCAATATCTCAAGGAGCGCTTCGCCTCGGTTCCTTCCCCCCAGGTGCAAATCGCCCGGACTGAGCAAGTAAAGCGGAACCCGCGGTAAGAGCGGGTGGATGTTCTCGATGCGCGTCTTCGAAGAACTCGCGAACGGGTCGCTTTGTTTCGCAAATGCCATATTTTCCACATGATATCAGATTATAAAAATCGATACAGGCTCGTCTGGTATAGTGGTGGCAATGGAGCACCAGATGGTACAGAACTCTGAAGCGCTCGCGACGAATGCGCTGCGACGCGACGCCCTCGCGCTCGTCGAAGCAGGGTACGCGGCCATCAATACCGGCGCGGCGCTCACGCGGGAGCTCCGCATTGACGGCGATGTCTTGCGTTTCGGCGACAAAGCGCACCGGCTTGCCGAGCGACGGATTTTTTTTGTCGGCATCGGCAAATGCGCGATTGCCGGCGCGCGCGCCATAGAAAAGATATTCGGCGACCGGCTCACGGGCGGCATCGCGCTCGATGTCGCGACTCCTGAGGGGGCTGCGCTCTCAAAAATCGAGATGTTCATCGGCACGCACCCGCTTCCGACCGAAGCGAACGAACGCGCCTCCGCACGCATCACTGAGATGCTCTCCGGCTGCGACGCAGATGATCTCGTACTCATGCTCATTTCCGGCGGCGGCTCGACGCTTCTCTGCCTCCCGCAGGCGCCGATGACCTGCCTCGACGAGGGCGCGCTCTTTACCGCGCTCACCGCGCGAAGCGCGACGATACAGGAGATCAACACCGTCCGCAAACACACTTCGCTCGTGCGCGGCGGCGGCCTCGCCAAAGCAGCCTACCCGGCCGAGGTCATCTCGCTCATCATCTCCGATGTGCCGGGGAACGATATCGAGTTCATCGCCTCCGGCCCGACGATACAGGACACGTCGACCGCGGAGGGCGCGCGCGCGATCCTCGCGCGCTACGGCGTCACGCCCGACGAGACGACGACCTTCGTCGAGACGCCGAAGGACCCGAAGTATTTCGAGCGCGTGACCAACGTGCTCTTCGTCACCAACGACGACGCGCTTCGCGCCATGGAGCGCGAAGCGGCGCGCCTGGGCTACGCGGCGCGCATCATAAGCGACCATGTCGCAGGCGAAGCGCGCGATGTCGGACGCGCTATCGTCGAAACGCTCCACGCAGCGCCCCCAAAAAGCGTGTTACTCTATGCCGGCGAGAGCACGGTGACACTCGGGGCCCGCCCCGCGCTGGGCGGGCGCAACCAGGAGGTGGCGCTCGCCGCGCTCGACCGTCTCCATGACGACGAGCTTCTGCTCCCCTTCTCTTCCGACGGACGAGACAATACCGATCACGCAGGTGCGATCGCCGACGCGACGACCCGCGCCCATGCACAAGCGCACCACCTCTCGATTGCCGATCACCTTGCAGACCATGGCACATACGAATTCTTTTCAACAACCGGCGATGCACTCCTCGTGGGGTATACTGAATCAAACGTGTCCGACCTTATCATTGCCATAAAAAATTAACTATGAACGATCCCTTTATCCTCTGGTTTGAAGACATCAGCATGGACAACGTCCCGCAGGTGGGCGGAAAGAACGCCTCCCTCGGCGAACTCGTCCGCGCGGTGGAGCCGAAAGGCGTCCGCATCCCGCACGGCTTCGCCACCACCGCCCACGCGTACTACCATTACATGAAAGAAACCGGCCTCGACGTTTTCATCGAGACGACGCTCAAAGGACTCAACACCAAAGACCTGAAAGAGCTCGCCCGCCGCGGAAAGCTCGTACGCCAAAAGATACACAAGACGCGCCTCCCCGCCGACCTTGAAAAAGCGATCGTCGAAGCCTATGCGCGCATGGAGACTCAGTATGGCAAAAAAACGGCTGTCGCCGTGCGCTCAAGCGCGACCGCCGAGGACCTCCCGAACGCTTCCTTTGCGGGCCAGCAGGAAAGCTATCTCAACATCCGCGGCGCTAAAGATGTCGCGCGCGCGGCCATCTGGACGATGGCGTCGCTCTTCACTGACCGCGCCATCTCCTACCGCGCAGACAAGGGCTTCGACCACATGAAAGTCGCGCTGTCGGTGGGCGTGCAGAAGATGGTTCGCTCCGACAAGGGCGCCTCGGGCGTCATGTTTACCGTAGACACCGAGAGCGGCTTCAAGGACGTAGTGGTGGTGAACGCGACCTACGGCCTGGGCGAGATGATCGTGCAAGGTGCCGTCACGCCGGACGAATACCTCATCTCCAAGTCGCGCATCGGCAAGGTGAAAACGCCTATTATATGGAAGAAAATCGGCACGAACGCCAAGAAGATGGTCTACAACACCGGCATATCCGCCGTCGAGCAGACCAAGATCGTCCCCACCCCGCTCGCCGACACGAGGCGGTTCGTGCTCTCAGACGAAGAGATCATGACGCTCGCCACGTGGGGCGCCATCGTCGAAGAGCACTATTCCGAGCGCGCCAAGAAATGGACGCCGATGGACATGGAGTGGGCGAAGGACGGCATCACGGGCGAGCTCTTCCTCGTGCAGGCGCGCCCCGAGACGGTGCAATCCGGGCGCGACACCTCGAAACTCGTCGAGTATGAAGTGAGCGGCCAGGGCAAGGAGCTCGTGCGGGGCATCTCGGTCGGCTCGAAGGCCGCCTCGGGGAAAACGCACCTCATCCTGAGTCCGAAGCAGATCCGCGATTTCAAGGAGGGCGAGATTCTCGTGACGACGATGACTGACCCTGACTGGGAGCCGATCATGAAAATGGCAAGCGCCATCGTCACCGACGAGGGCGGCCGCACGAGCCACGCGGCCATCGTCTCTCGCGAGCTCGGTCTGCCGGCTATCGTGGGTGCGGGCGACGCGACCAAAGTCTTGAAGAAACCTGCCCTCGTCACCGTAGACACCACCGGCAGCGCCGGCATCGTCACCGCAGGCAAGTCTAAAATCCAGGTGCGCGAGCACAGTCTCGGCGCGCTTCCGGAGACCAAGACGCACATCATGGTCAACATCGCCTCGCCGGACATCGCCTTTGAACAGTCTTTCCTGCCGGTTTCGGGCGTCGGGCTCGCACGCGAGGAGTTCATTATCGCCTCGGGCATCGGCGTGCATCCGCTCGCCACGCTCAATTTCAAGAAGCAATCGCCCAAGGTGAAAGCCGCGATAGAGAAGAAGATGGCCGGCTGGAACGACCCGGTCGAGTACTATGTCGACAATCTCGCGTACGGCATCGCGAAGATCGGCGCCGCCTTTGCGCCGCGCCCGGTCATCGTGCGCTTCAGCGACTTCAAGACCAACGAATACTCGACCTTGCTCGGCGGTGAGGCCTACGAACCGAGCGAAGAGAACCCGATGCTCGGCTGGCGCGGCGCTTCCCGCTACTATGACCCCAAGTTCAGGGACGCCTTTGCGCTTGAGGTGAAAGCCATCAAGCGCGTGCGTGAAGACATGGGTCTCGATAACGTCATCCCGATGATCCCCTTCTGCCGTACGATCCACGAAGCCGAGCAGGTGCTCACTATCATGAAGGAGCACGGCCTCGTCGCGAAATCCCTCGCAAAAGAAGGCGAGCAGACGACGCCCGTCTACATGATGTGCGAAATTCCCTCCAACATCCTTCTCGCCGAAGAATTCCTCGATTTGGTGGACGGCTACTCAATCGGCTCAAACGACCTCACCCAGCTCACGCTCGGCCTCGACCGCGACTCAGGCATCGTCACCCACATCGCAAACGAAAATGACGAGGCCGTCCGCGCGCTCGTCTCCCAGGCAATCCGGAAGTGCAAGGCCCGCGGCAAGTACATCGGCATCTGCGGCCAGGGCCCGTCCGATCTCCCCGACTTCGCCGCCTTCCTCGTCGAGGAAGGCATCGACAGCATGTCGCTCAACCCCGACTCGGTCGTGAAAACCATCGAGAGCGTCGGCCAGCTCGAAGAGAAGCTTGCGGCAGGGAAATAA
>JAJYQV010000026.1 GCA_021794425.1 bacterium | reverse complement strand
CCGCAGACCCTCGTGAATTCTTTCGGGGTTGAAGTGCCACAGAACACGCCGCATATCTACGCCGGCGCGGGAGGGAAGCATCTCTTCGCGTTCGGCGGCGGCGATGCCGCTGAGGCTCATGCCCAAGAGTATGCACTGAAGAATCATGTTCCGGTATTCGTAGACAAATCCTATAAGCTCCTCGGCATCAAGGTCCCGCGGGTTGTCGAATTCACCTGGACCAGCACAGGGGCGCCAGCCATGGTCGTTCACCATGGTCCGTCGCTGGTGCCGGACCCTAAGAACTTTATAAAACGCATCTTCTAACAGCCATGCTACAATGACACCTATGCCAGAAGAACTCACCGCTCTCATCGCCGCCGATCTCGGCATCACTGACTTGCCAATCGACGAACAGAAGACGCTCATCTCGCAGTTCGGCGAGATTGCGCTCCGAGCGGCGACTCTGGCGGTGCTAGGGAAGCTCGCCGACGACGCTCGTGAGACGTTCGCCGAGCTTGCCGAGGCGGGAGATGCTTCCGCCCTGAAGGAATTCCTCGACCGCGAAGTGCCTGGCCACGAGAGTCTCGTGAAGGCTGCCGTCGCCGAGGAGGTCCGACGATTTAAAGATTTTCAATCCGAAGGCGCTGACACGCAAAGCGCCGCATAATAACTTCATCGCTATGAATTCAACCCAGACTGGTATCGCTGTCGCGCTCGCCCTTGCGGTGATTGCGGTGTTCTTCATATTCCCGGGCCTTTCGCCATTCGGCCAGTCGACGACGCCGACAGGCGGTGCAGAAATTACTACTCAAACAGCTTCAACAACTATGCCTACAGAAAACGCAGATCAGCTTCAGGTTACCGATGAGACCGTCGGCACCGGCGCCGTCGCAGAATCGGGAGACAGCGTGACCGTCAATTACGTCGGTTCGCTCACCAACGGTACCGTCTTCGACGCATCCGCCAATCACGGCACGACCGGCTTCACGTTCAACCTCGGGGCAGGGCAGGTGATCAAGGGTTGGGACGAGGGAATCGTCGGAATGAAAGTAGGCGGGAAGCGCAAGCTCGTCATCCCTGCCGCGCTCGCGTACGGCGATCAGGCGGTCGGGAACGTCATCCCGGCGAACTCCACGCTCATCTTCGAGGTAGAATTGCTGAACGTGCAAAAGGGATTGAAATAATCCTCGATTGAATATAAAGAGAAACGCTGGACAGAAATCGTCCAGCGTTTTTTTGTGTACCGCCTCGAGCTCATCGTGGCGGTAAAGGTGTTCGTTTGGCTGTGTGCGGCAGCTGCGGGGCCGTCGTCGCGTCAGTCGCATCCGGCAGCGAGGTGTGGCCATCGCCGTACCAAGGAACGACATTGATGCCTTCCAAGTGGCCCGGATAACGGTTCTTCGTCTCCCAGATTTGCAGAAGGACGCAGTACCCGAGCGCTCCTTTCTCGCTGCTGTCTTGGCGATAGCGAGCAGTGTTGAGTCCTGCGGAAGCGCCGTAGCCCAAGCCGCCCAGGAAATACCGTGTCACTTCTGCGCCGGGGAAGGCAGACGCAAATCCACCTTCTCCGACTGCAGTCGCAAGTGCAGACCAACCGCTCTCTTTTGCAAGTGCTTGTGCCCAGCCAGGCAACTGCTCGAAGAGCTGTTGCTGGCAATCAGCATCGAGGTAAAGCACCTGCTCCTTTTCAATCTTCGACCAGCGGGCCCGCTTTCCTTTGGAGGCGGGGATGCCGGGAATATCGCCGGCCGCGCGGATGACGGCGAACGACCCGGAGAAATCTTTTCCAGAGTAGTCGCCATGAAGCGCGGCCGGATCGCCGCACATGTTTCCGCCAGCGTCGATGCCGGCGCAACCACTGAGAGTTGTGAGTGCCGCGAGGGCGGCAAAGATAACAAACATTTTCGTTTTCATTGAAAGAGCTCCTCTTTTTTTGTTGAATTGACCGGGATAAGCCGATGTTCTGTCTCTGAATTCAAGAGTACGCATCAGATATGATTTGTCAATAGTTCGCAAGTACGCTAGGCTGGAGAGCAATGAGCGCGATCGATTTCAAGATAGAGAAGCGCGCGCCGCGCTGCGCGGCGCGCGCTGGCACCATTACCACGCCGCACGGCGTCATCCGCACGCCCGCCTTCACCCCGGTCGGCACCAAAGCAAACGTCAAAGGCATCTTGCCCGATCAGTTGAAGGCGCTCGGCGCCGATGTCGTCCTCGCCAACACGTATCACCTCTACCTGCAGCCCGGCGAGCAGGTCGTAAAGGAAGCGGGCGGGCTAGCGAAGTTCATGAACTGGGACGGTCCGACCATCACCGACTCGGGCGGCTTCCAGGTGTTCTCGCTCGGCGCGGCGTTCGGCAAGACGATCTCCAAATTTACGAAAGAGGACGAAGAAACAAGGTCGAACCTTGTCGAAAATGAGGGCATACCTAAGCCGTCGATTTACGACCCCGAAGTAGCGAGCCAGCACGGGCAGCTCGCCATCATCGACGACGAGGGCGTCTCGTTCACCAGCCACCTCGACGGCTCGCTCCACCGCTTCACGCCGGAGCGCTCGGTCGAGATACAGCATGCGCTCGGTGCAGACATCTTCTTCGCGTTCGACGAGTGCACGTCGCCGACCGCACCCTACGACTACCAGAAAGAGGCCATGGACCGCACACACCGCTGGGCGGAGCGCAGTCTGAAGACGCATCGGCACAATATCGTCGCCAACCAGAAGCAGGCGCTCTTCGGCATCGTGCAGGGCGGCCGGTACGAGGATTTGCGTCGCGAGTCGGCAAAAGAGATCGCTTCGATGGGTTTCGACGGCATCGGCATCGGCGGGTCATTCTCGAAAGAAGACATGCGCGGCGCTCTCGCGGCCGCAGTGGGTGAGCTGCCTGAAGAGCTCCCGCGCCACTTCCTCGGCATCGGCGAGCCGGGGGATATCCTGGAAGGGATCGCAAACGGCATGGACCTCTTCGATTGTGTCGCGCCGACGCGCATCGGCCGGCACGGCTCCATCTACACGCCCCACGGCATCATTCACCTGCGCAACGGCCAGTATCGCGATGACTTCACTCCACTCAACGAGCTCGCATTGAAGTCAGACTCCAATACGTCAGAAGTTAGGACATCGGATGTCCTAACTTCTGGATTCACATTGGCGTACGTGTCGCACCTGGTGCGCGCGGGCGAGATGACCGGCTCGGTCATCTGCTCCTTGCATAACATCGGCTTCATCCTCGACCTCGTTGCCGGCGCGCGCCAGGCTATCCTCGATGGCCGCTTCGACGAATACCGTGCCGATTTCATCCGCGGGTATTACGAGACATAACATGGCTAACTTCAAACTCCACACACCCTATCCGCCCGCTGGTGATCAGCCGCAGGCCATTCAGAAACTCGAGGAAGGACTCTCGAAGGGGTTGCGGCACCAGACGCTCTTCGGCGTGACGGGCTCCGGCAAGACGTTCACGATGGCGAACGTCATCGCCGAGCACGACAAGCCGACCCTGGTGCTCGCGCACAACAAGACGCTCGCGGCTCAGCTCGCGCAGGAGTATCGCGAGTTCTTTCCCGAGAACGCCGTGCATTATTTCGTTTCGTATTACGACTACTACCAGCCCGAGGCGTATATCGCGCACTCCGACACGTACATCGAGAAGGAGGCGATGATCAACGCCGAGATTGACCGCTTGCGCCACGCGGCTACCCAGGCGCTGCTCACGAGGAAGGATGTCATCATCGTCGCGTCTGTCTCGGCCATCTACGGTCTCGGTTCCCCGGAACAGTATGAGAAAGTGCACGTGAAGATCGAGAAAGGGAGCGTCGAGGACCGCGCGTCGCTCATCCGCAAGCTCGTGGGCATCTATTTCGAGCGGACGACCGCAGACCTGAACCCGGGGCAGCTGCGCGCCATCGGGAACTCGCTCGAATTCATGCCGGTGAACGAGCGCGTCATGTACCGTATCGCCTTCGACGGCGAGACGGTAGCGTCTATCGACCAGCTGGACCCGGTCTCGCGCGCGAAGCTGTCCGAGCCATCGTCGGTGTTCGTATTCCCGGCGAAGCACTTCGTGACGAACGAAGAGGAGCGCGCTCGAGCGATCGAAGACATCAAGCGCGAGCTCGATGAACAGCTCGCCAAGTTCAAAAGGGAAGCAAAACCGCTCGAAGCCGAGCGTCTGAAGCGCCGCACGCTCCACGACCTCGCGCTCATCCGCGAGCTCGGCTACACCAGCGGCATCGAGAATTATTCCCGCCACTTCGACGGCCGCGCACCAGGCGAACCGCCGCACACGCTGCTCGCCTATTTCCCGCACAAGAAAGACGGCTCGGCAGATTTCCTGACCGTCATCGACGAGTCGCACGTGACCGTCTCGCAGATAGGCGGCATGTACGCCGGTGATAAGTCGCGCAAGGATAACCTGATCGAATACGGCTTCCGGCTCCCGTCGGCGCGAGACAATCGTCCGCTCCGCTTCGAAGAGTTCGAGGAGCGTATCGGGCAGGTCATCTACACGACCGCGACGCCGGGCACCTACGAGCGCGAGCACTCCGAGCAGATCGTCGAGCAGATCATCCGGCCGACCGGCCTCATCGACCCGGAGCTTACGGTGCGCCCTGTTTCGGAAGGTGTCGAACCAATGTACGACCTCCGAGGTCCTACAACTGATGTAGGACCTCGGAGGTCCTACAAGGGGCAGATTGCCGATTTCATAGCCGAGGCGGAAGCGGTGATCAAGAACGGCGGGCGAGTGCTCGCGACGACCTTGACCAAACGGATGGCGGAAGACCTCTCGACTTTCTTGCGCGAGAAGGGAATCAAGGCCGAATACCTGCACTCAGACGTGAAGACGATAGACCGCATCGACATCCTCACCAAGTTTAGGAAAGGCGAGTTCGACATCCTCGTGGGCGTGAACCTGCTTCGCGAGGGGCTCGACTTGCCGGAAGTGGAGCTGGTCGGCATCCTCGACGCCGACAAGGAGGGATTCCTGCGCAGCGAGACGTCGCTCATCCAGACCATCGGCCGTGCTGCGCGAAACGTCTTGGGCCGCGTGATCCTCTACGCTGACGTGATCACGGGCTCGCTCGAGAAAGCCATCAGCGAGACCAATCGCCGCCGTGCGCTCCAGATCGCCTACAACACGGAGCACGGCATCACGCCAAAGACGATACAGAAAGAAATCAAAGACATCGCCGAGACGATGCGCAGCGAGCACCAGAAGACCATCGACGAGCTCCTCGTGCTCGACACGCTCGCCTACGAAGAAGATCCGAAAGCGTTTATCAAGCGCAAACGAGAGGAGATGGCCGAAGCGGTTGAGCAGCTCGACTTCGAGACCGCCGCGCTCATCCGCGACGAGCTCTACAAGCTTGAGGGCACCGGCCCGAAGAAAAAACCCCGCAAGCGCCGGGCACTTTCGGGTTCTTGAGTATTGTTGTATAATCAACACCGTACCTGCCCCGCCACGGGCAGGATTTCAGCATGAAGAAACAAAGCGCAAAAGAAGAACACAAGCACAAGCACGGGAGCGACTGGCTCCGCGTGAAGGGTGCGCGCACCCATAATCTGAAGAATATCGATGTCGAGATGCCACGCGGCGCGATGACGGTCATCACCGGCCTCTCGGGCTCGGGCAAATCCTCGCTCGCGTTCGACACCATCTTCGCCGAGGGGCAGCGACGCTACGTGGAGTCGCTCTCAGCCTACGCGCGACAGTTTTTGAACCAGATGGCGAAGCCGGATGTCGACGAGATCACCGGCCTCTCGCCGGCCATTTCCATAGACCAGAAAAGCCGCTCGAACAATCCGCGCTCGACCGTGGCGACCGTGACCGAGATCTACGACTACCTGCGCGTGCTCTATGCGCGCGCGGGCCAGCCGTACTGCATCCATCACGATGTACCCATCGTGCGCCTCTCCAAGGAGGAGATGATCAAGATGGTGTTCGAGCGAGTCGAGGCGAAGCGCAAGGGCACGAGCACGCAGGTGATGGGCGTCGCGGTCGATAAGAGCGCGGTCACCATCTACGCGCCGGTCGTCGTGGGGCGCAAAGGCGAGTACTACCAGCTGCTCTACGACCTGCTCGGCAAGGGCTACGAGAAGGTCGTCATCGACGGCAAGCTGCACTCGTTGCGAGAGAAGATAGAGCTCGATAGGAACAAGCGCCACAGCATCGACGCGTACGTCGATTCCATTTTCGTCAGCGAGTTCGCCCGCTCTACCCAAGCCGCCCGCGAGAGGCTCTCGGAGGCGCTTGAGCTCGCGCTCCGGCAGGCAGACGGGCTGGTCAAGATACAGCACGCCGACGGTACGCTAGAGACGCTCTCGTCGCGTTTCATCTGCCCCGATGACGGTGCGTCGTTCCCCGAGGTCGAGCCCCGGCTCTTCTCGTTTAACTCGCCCTACGGCGCGTGCCCGGCCTGCAACGGCCTCGGCACGGAGACACTCTTCTCTGAAGAGGTCTGTCCGGTGTGTGAGGGCAAGCGTCTTCGCCCGGAAGCCTTGCGCGTGTACCTGAAGAGCAAAAAAGACAAGACGCTCGGCAAGAGCATCGTCGACTTCACCGACATGTCGATCCGCGAGGCGAAGGATTTCGTCGACTCCATGGAGCTGTCTGACATGAAGTTTGACATCGCCGCGCCCATCTTGAAAGAGATCGACAGCCGCCTCACGTTCATGCTGAACGTCGGTCTCGACTACCTCACGCTCAACCGCTCTGCGGCGACGCTCTCCGGCGGCGAGGCGCAGCGCATACGGCTCGCTTCGCAGCTCGGGAGCGGGCTCACGGGCGCGCTCTACGTGCTCGATGAGCCGACGATCGGGCTGCACCAGCGCGACAATGATCGCCTCATCAAGACATTGCTCACCCTGAAAGAGCTCGGGAACACGATTATCGTCGTCGAGCACGATGAGGACACCATCTATTCAGCCGACTACATCGTCGACGTGGGCCCTGGTGCGGGCGTGCATGGCGGCGCGATCGTCGCGAGCGGGTGGCTCGATGATCTCCTGACGGCAAAAGAGAACGAGACGGGTTCGGTAACGCTCTCGTACCTGCGGCAGGAGAAGGAAATCGTCGTGCCCGAGACGCGCCGCGCAGGCGAAAAAGGCTCTATCAAAGTGCGCGGTGCGACGCTGCACAATCTCGTGAATCAGAACGTCGACGTGCCGCTCGGGAAGCTCGTGTGCATCACCGGCGTCTCGGGAAGCGGGAAATCGACCTTCCTCTATGACATCTTGCACAGGAATATCGCGGCTCGCTTCGCTCGCCGCGAGGCGAAACCGGAACATATCTCCTCGCTCACCGGCACCGAGTATGTCGGCCGGGCCGTCCTTATCGACCAGTCGCCTATCGGCCGCACGCCGCGCTCAAACCCGGCGACGTATACCGGCGCGTTCACGTACATCCGCGATCTCTTCGCGGCTACCGGCGAGGCACGCGCTCGCGGGTGGAAGCCGGGCAGGTTCTCCTTCAATGTCGCCGGCGGCCGTTGCGAAGCGTGCCAGGGCAACGGTTCTATCGCGGTGGAGATGCACTTCCTGCCGACGGTGTACGTGACCTGCGACGTGTGCGAGGGGAAGCGCTTCATGAAAGAGACGCTCGAGGTGACCTATCGCGGCAAGAATATCTACGACGTGCTCCAGATGACGATCGAGGAGGCCGAGAAATTCTTCGGCGATATCCCCGCCATCGCCGAGCGGCTTGCGAGCCTCAACTCGACCGGGCTCGAGTACCTCACCCTCGGGCAGAGCGCGACGACGCTCTCCGGCGGCGAAGCGCAGCGCGTGAAGATCGCAAGCGAGCTCTACCGCTCGATGACGATGAAGACCATCTACCTGCTCGACGAGCCGACGGTCGGCCTGCATTACGAAGACGTGCGCAAGCTCATCGAGATACTCCAAGAGCTCGTCGCGCGCGGGAACACGGTCGTCGTCATCGAGCACAACCTCGACGTGATAAAGAGCGCCGATCACATCATCGACTTCGGTCCCGAGGGCGGCGCCGGCGGTGGCAAAGTGGTGGCCAAGGGCACGCCCGAAGAAGTCGCCGACACCACTGGCTCCCACACGGGCGAATATCTCGCCAAAGCACTCAAGAAGAAACGAACGAAAAAATAAAACCCGCCGGAGCGGGTTTCTGGGGAGGAGGCGTACAAGCCGGTGTCAGTCGCCAATCTTAAATTCGAAAAAATCGTTGGCGGCTTTTTTGATTTCGTCCTGGGGAATGATCATCTGACTTCGGATTTCCTCGGGAAGGTACATGATTTCCTCGGCAATGGGACCAGTGCCGCCACCAAGAGAGTAAATCTGCTGAATGATGAGGTCGAGTTCCTCGTTAAGTTTGTCCTTCCGAATCTCGAGCTCTTTCGTTGTCCGGTAACTGGCTTCCAGATTACGAAGTCTTCTTACGTCGTCTTCAATCTTCTGAGTTTTGTCCATCGTGCTCTCCTTTTTTAGCTCGATTGAGCAAAGCATGTTCCGTTTGAGTCCCGCATCGGTAATTCTTCTGATTGGAAGAATACAACAAATTGCGATATAATGCAAGGCATGGAACGCATCCATCCATCCATCGATAAATTGCCGGATGTACCGGGGGTGTACCTTTTTAAAAAGGGCCGGACGGTGCTGTACGTGGGCAAGGCCACCTCGCTGCGCGACCGGGTGCGGAGCTATTTCGACGATGACCTTATCGCCACGCGCGGGCCGCGCGTGGTCGATATGGTGACGAAAGCCGACCGCGTCGCCTACGAGCCGACGCCCACCGTGCTTGAGGCGCTCGTGCGCGAAGCGGCGCTCATCAAGAAATACCACCCGATAGCCAACAGCGAGGGGAAAGATGACAAGACGTTCCTCTACGCGGTCGTCACGGAGGAAGACATCCCGCGCGTGCTCGTCGTGCGCGGGAAAGATATCGATTTCGAGCGGCGAACGATACGCCCTTCAAGGTCGAATCTTGAAGAGCGAGTGAAGGCGATATACGGCCCGTTCCCCTCGGGAGCGCAGCTGCGCGAGGGGTTGCGGATCATTCGCCGCATCTTTCCGTTTTTCGATACGCCCAAGCCCGTGGGGGCGAAAAGCAAGCACCAGGCAGCGAAGATAGAATTCAATACGCAGATAGGGCAGTTCCCGCGCGCCTTCGGCGCGCGGGAGTACCGCCGCACGATCCGCCGCGTGATGCTCCTGCTCAGCGGTCGCGGCAAGGAATTGCGCGCCTCGCTTGAGAGAGACATGCACCGCGCCGCTCGAGAAGAGCGATTCGAAGAGGCCGCAGAAGCGCGGCGGGAGCTTTTCGCGCTCGACCACATCCAGGACGTGTCGCTTATAAAGAGCGATAGTTCGTGGACATCGGATATCCACGGCGGCCGTGGATATCCGATGTCCACAGAGTCTCGCATCGAGGCATACGACACCGCACACCTCGCGGGCACGAACGCGATAGGCGTGATGACCGTCGTCGCCGACGGCGCGCCGAGCAAGCGCGACTATCGCACCTTCCGCATCCGCGGGTTCAAGAAAAATGACGACATAGGCTCGCTCAAAGAGATACTCTCCCGGCGCCTCTCGCACCCGGAATGGCCTCTCCCGAGCGTCATCGTCGTAGACGGGGGCACGGCGCACAAGAAAGCCGCCGAAAGAGTGCTCTCCGACGCCGGCGTCTCGATTCCGGTCGCGGCGGTGGTCAAAGACGAGCGGCACCGCCCGCGCGAGATCATTGGCGCACGGCGCGCGGGCATAAGCGAAGCCGACGCCGTGCTCGCCAACAGCGAGGCGCATCGTTTCTCCATCGCGAAGCATCGGAACGCGCGTTCTCAAAGCATGCGTGCGAAGTGAGTCTGCTATACTTTCCGCATGCAAACCATCGTCGGCGTGTTGCGGGGCGGGCCATCGCGCGAGCATGACGTCTCGCTCAGGACGGGTGCCGCCATGCTCGCGAATCTCCCCGAGGAGCGCTTCGCCACGCGCGATATCTACATAGACAGGCAGGGGCAGTGGCACGACCGCGGCCGAGCCATCGCGCCCGAGCGCGTGTTGCGCCAGCTCGACGTCGCGCTCATCGGCTTGCATGGCACCTATGGCGAGGATGGCGAAGTGCAGAAACTCCTGGAGCGTTTCGGCGTGCCGTATGGCGGCTCTGACCCGTTCGCCTCGTACCTCGCGACGCACAAGCTCATGTCGAAAATGCGCGCGCAAGAGGCAGGGCTGCTCACCCCGGCATTTCGCCACGTCGAGAGTGCGGAAGACAGCGAGGCGGTAGCGCACGAGATTACGCGTGAATTCAATCAGCCCGTGGTCGTGAAGCCGGTCGGAGGAGGGTCGTCGATCGGGGTCTCGGTGGTGGGCGGGTATGCGCAGATACTCTCTGCGCTCAGCGAGCTTTTCTCCTCGGGCGTTTCGAGTGCTCTCGTCGAAGAATACGTCCGCGGGAGGGAAGCGACGGTCGGCGTTGTCGAGGGGCTGCGCGGTGAGGCACTCTACACGCCCCCAGCCGTCGAGATCACCCCCTCCGAGGGC
>JAJYQV010000037.1 GCA_021794425.1 bacterium | reverse complement strand
GGGCGAGCACCCGCTCGACGGCTTCAAGACCGACGAGAACGGCGATATCAAAGACAACCTCATCGTGAAGGGCAACAACCTCCTCGCCCTCCACTCACTCAAAGCCCGCTTCGCCGGCAAGGTAAAGCTCATTTACATCGACCCGCCGTATAATCCTGACAGCAAGTCGAACACTTTCGCCTACAATAATAATTTCAACGAATCGACATGGCTCACCTTCATGCGCAATCGTCTTGAAGTCGCAAAGAAGCTCTTGATGAAAGAGGGGGCGATGATTGTTGCGATTGATGAGAATGAACAAGCAGCCCTCACTTTGCTGTTGAAGGAAATGTTTGCGGGATATGAAATCCACTGCATCACGATTGTGCACAACCCTCGCGGGGTACAAGGTACCAACTTCTCGTATGTGCACGAATACGCACTCTTTGTTATTCCAAAAGGGCTAAAGACTATAGGAAGTAGAAAGATTGAGGAAGAAGAGATAAGTCTGTCCAACTTCAGAAATTGGGGCGGTGAATCGTCGCGGGCAGATGCAAAGAATTGTTTTTATCCAGTAATTGTTAAGGACGATCAGATTGTAGGCTTCGGTGAAGTGCTGCCGGATAGTCAGCATCCACAATGTCAGACTGAGAAAAGAGGTGAGGAGTATTATGTATATCCGATAGACAAAAATGGAATTGAGAGAAAATGGCGTTACGCACGTCAGAGTGCCGATGACATCAAAGGACTCTTGCAAGCAAAACACACGAAGACGGGATACGAAATTGAAATAGGTAAAGACTTCGGTGTATATCGAACTGTTTGGGAAGACCCGCGGTATGACGCGAATGAGTATGGGACGAAAATTGTGCGGAAGCTAGTTCCAAGTTGCAAATTTGATTTCCCAAAGTCGTTGTGGAATGTCTATGATTGTCTTCACGCTGTTGTTGGGGAGGACAAAGATGCCATCGTTCTCGACTTCTTTGGCGGGAGTGGCACTACGGCGCATGCAGTGATCGAGCTGAATAAGGACGGCGGGAATAGGAAATTTATTCTTGCAGAGCAGATGGGCTATGTGCAGTTCTGTACTGTTCCGCGCGTTGTTAAGGCGCTCGAGTTGTGTGGATCGAAGGATTCTTTTGTCTACACTGAGCTGATGCCGCTCAATCAGGTCTTCAAAGAGAAGGTTGAAAAGGCAAAGGACGCGAAAGAGCTTGCGAAAGTTTGGGACGAGATACAAGAGAAGGGCTTCTTGAGCTACAAGCTCGACATGAAGGAATTCAACAAAGAGGCAAAAGATTTTGCCGCCCTCCCCCTCGTCGATCAAAAGCGCTTCATCCTCGAGTCCCTCGACTACAACCAGCTCTATGTGAACAAGAGCGAGATAGAAGACGTCACCTACCATGTCTCCCCGGCCGACAAAAAGCTAAACAAAGAATTTTATGGACGGGACTAATGAAGTGGGAGATTTTACTCAAAACGAATACTTCGATCCAGAGGATCCGAAGTACACGATCAATCGTGACGTAGACACTCTTCTTGTAGACCCATTTAAGAAAAGTGATGCGGGGAAGTATTTTTCAGTCATCACTCGATATGAAGATGGAAGTCCGCGTGAAGTGGATGCTATTTTAGCGCCAACTAGATACAAGATTCGATTTACCTACATTAAAAAACATGGAGAAATAGAAGACGTGCTGATTACGAAGTATAAGTATAATCGGAAAAGAGAATTTATTTACGATGGAACGGAGGGGTTGAAATTGCCGTATCTTTCCTACCAAAAAATATTTGGTCTTTTCAAATTTCTCAGCAGTCTTGATTTACCTAGCATTGATGCGAAAAAGCTTCAAATAGAGTCTACACAAATAAACGCGGACGAAGACACAGTAAAACAATTGAAGACCATACTTGCCACTGATAAGGGCAAAGACATCGTGAATTTTATATATAGCGAAGGGCTGCTTCGTTCGGATTTAGATATACCCGAGTTGATAAAGAAAGGGCTTTCGCATGAGAAGATAGAAGAAAAATTATCCGCACTGGACTCTTTTGAAAAGTTGATAGGCGAGAAAGGTATAAAAGAGGTTGCTGATATTCAGACGGAATTGAGGAAGATGCCGTGGATATTTGGTCCCGAGTACGAGACCCTGGATGTTAGGGGAGCAGGAGAAGCTGGCATTCCTGACGCAAGACTCAAACGAATTGACGGAATGAGTGACGTACTCGAGATAAAGCTTCCATCCGAGGAACTTTTTCGTGAGGATACGCAAGGACGTCAATTTGCATCGCGCAAGCTTAGTGAGGCAATAGGGCAACTTACCGGGTATCTCGAGTATTATTACAGTGAATATCGACAACAAAACGACGACGAGACTTCAAAAGAAATCCTGACCGACACACGCGGTAATTATTACCGCCCAAAAGGATTCTTATTAATCGGTCGCCGGGAGATTCAAAATGGTACCGGTACCAAAACAGCAGTTAACGCTGACCCGAAACGTCTGCGAAGATTCATGGCGTATACGCACTGGATTGAGATCTTGACCTATGATGATCTGATAGAGAGAGCGCGGCACGGCCTAAATAATCTCCTGAAAGGAAAATAAATCTATGTCCCAATCTCTCTATCAAAAATTTGATTCGTCGCTGGATGTAAACGGGCCCGACTTTTTCAAAAGCCGGGTGCCGGAGGGCGTGGTAGCCCTGAAGTGCAGCGACACTTAACTATGTACATCTTTCTCGACGAGAGCGGCAACTTTACCAAACACAATCACGAACAGTATTTTGTGGTCGCCACCTTTACCGTCGGCGAGCAGCGCCGCACGGACAAAGCGATGCGTTCATGGTTCCGGTCAAAGTTCCCGCGCCGTATGCGGTTCCAGAGCGAGATCAAGTGGTCTGCCGCCGGCATTGACGAGGCATTACGTCTGCGAACACTCAAGCATATCGCGCGTCTCGACGTGCGCGTCCGCTATGGGTATCTTTTGCGCAAGAATATTCCTGCGACGTACCGGACAAAGAAGCAGAAGATCGATAGCGGTGTCCTGTATACCAATATCGTCGGAGATATTCTTGAGCAATATCTGCCGCAAGACGATTTGCTCGTGCATGTCTTTTGTGACCGGCGATCTTTGAAGGGAATGAAGAAAGGCGAATTTGAAGAGGCTATCATTGCCCGGCTTGCGCCGCACTGCGCGCCGGGCACGTTGGTGCAAGTCGAAATGGTCGATTCGACAGCAAATGCGAACATGCAGATTGTCGATTGGATTGCCGGAGCGCTCGCGCGCTATCATGAAGCCGGGCCGTCTGGAGACGAGTACTATAAGGCGCTCAAGAACAATCTTTTGGCGGAGGGGCAGGAATTTTTTGCCGTATGAACGCTCTCGTGTCGCATCCACAAAGCAAAAAAGACCTGCGTGCGCAGATCTCTTTTGGTAGAAGCAGCGTCTCCTTGGGCGACATCCTTCGGTTTTATGGCTTGATTACTCAATCCATGCCTCGGATACTCCGAGGGAACACCAAAGCGCTCAAAAAGCTATTATTGCATGCTCCTACCCAGAGAGTAGCACAATCGTGGCACGGCATCAATTGCCGCGTGCGGGGTGTGCATAAGTCGGCTAAAGTTGTGCGCGGGTGTATGCCGAAGAGGAATGATATAACAAACTTGCTATGAAAATCGAGCTGACTAGAGAGCAATACTGGGACCTGATGCGGGCGACCTATATGGCCGACTGGATGGCGAACGCTATCTGCGAAGCGGATATGGAGATGGATGAAGGGATAAAAGCCGTACGCAATCATATCTTCTCTTTTGCCAAGGAGGCGGGGTTCGAGAAATTTGTCGGCTACGACGAACGAATCGGCTATCACGCCACCTACGATATGGACGACGAGCCGACGACTCGCGCGCTCATCGAGCGGTATGACGATCACACGATGTGGGAAGAGCTTGGCGAAGTGCTCGCCGAGCGCGACTTTGAGCGCATGACGACGCCGGCGCTCCGGGCCGTCATGTCGCACGAAGAACGGGTCGAGCGGGTGTGGGAGCTCGAAGCGAAATGGTCCGAGGAGTTCGAGGAATACGGTGTCGAGCGGCTCGAGGTGAAAGCGGATAACGAACATCCTCACATATGAAAAAAACGCCGGCAAAAGAAAAGACGTTCGTGCTCTATAAGTCGCCCGAGGGGGCGGTGGCGGTCGAGGTGCTGGTGCAAGACGAGACGGTCTGGCTCACGCAGAAGCGGATGGCGGAGGTGTTCGGAGTGGAGGTCAACACGGTCAACTACCATCTCAAAGAAACCATAAAGAATGGCGAGTTACAAGAAGATTCAGTTATTCGAAAAATTCGAACAACTGCCGCAGACGGCAAGTCATACGAGACGCAATTTTACAATCTCGACGCCATCATCTCGGTGGGATACCGCGTCAACTCCATCCAGGCGACCCACTTCCGTAAGTGGGCCACGACGGTGCTGCGCGACTACATCATCAAGGGTTTCGCGCTCGACGACGAACTCTTGAAGAACGGCACCCGCCTCGGACAGGACTACTTCCGCGAGCTTCTTGAGCGCGTGCGTTCCATCCGCGCGAGCGAGCGGCGCATCTATCAGCAGATCACGGATATCTTTGCCGAGTGCAGTATCGACTACGATCCGGCATCAGATCTCACGAAAAACTTCTACGCGATGGTGCAGAACAAGTTCCACTATGCCATCTCGGGTCGCACAGCCGCTGAGCTCATTTATGCGGGTGCCGACCGGAGTAAGGCCAACATGGGACTCGCTACCTGGAAGCACGCGCCGGATGGCCGGATTCTCAAATCCGACGCGGCTATCGCCAAGAACTACCTGCCCGAGGCGGACATCAAGCGGCTCGAGCGCACCGTGTCCGGCTACTTCGACTACATCGAGCGGCTCATCGAGGGCCAGACGGTCTTCACGATGGAAGCGCTTGCAGAGTCGGTAAATAAATTCCTCGCGTTCAACGAGTACCGGGTACTCGATGGTAAGGGGTCGGTCTCTCACGACCAGGCGGAGCGCAAGGCGCACGAGGAGTACGCTGCGTTCGACAAGACTCAGCGTATCGTCTCGGACTTTGATAAGTTTATCGAAAAGGCGGAAGGATTGTCAGAAGCGCAAGCGCCGCAGCCGACACGGCACAAGAAGAAGTAACATGCTCTACCAAGATTTTGACTCATTGACGCGGGCGCTCGGAGACGGTTATTTCAAGAGCCGAGTGCCGGAGGGCGTGGCGGCAAGCTTGGCATCGGGGCGGGTGCTGCGTGAGTATCAGAAGGAGGCACTCGGGCGGCTGGAGTTTTACTTGGGCGAGTACCATGGCCGGCAGACACCCGTGCATCTGCTCTTCAACATGGCGACCGGCTCGGGCAAGACGCTCGTGATGGCGGGGGCGATAGTGCACCTCTATAAACTCGGATATCGCAATTTCGTGTTTTTCGTAAACAGCACGAACATCATCAAGAAGACCCGCGACAACTTCCTCAACCCGCAGTCGAGCAAATACCTCTTCGCAGATAAGATCGAGGTGAGCGGCCGGGAAGTGGCAGTGCGCGCGGTAGAGAACTTCAGCTCGACCGATCCGGACGGCATCAACATCCTCTTCACGACCATCCAGGGGCTTCATGCGCGCATGAACGCACCGCGGGAAAACGTGCTCACCGAGGAAGATTTTGACGACCGCGACGTTGTGTTCCTCTCGGACGAAGCGCATCACGTGAACGCGCTCACACGGGCCGGGAAGCCCTCGGTAGACGAAGAGATAGAGCGGCAGACCTGGGAGGGGACGATTACTCGCGTGCTCCGCAAGAATCCGCGCAACGTGATGCTTGAATTTACGGCGACCATCGATACGCAGAATGCAGACATTGCCAAGAAGTACGAAGACAAGCTCATCTACCGCTACGATCTCGCCCAATTCCGCTCCGATGGATTCTCGAAAGAGATAGAGATCGCCGGGCGGAACTTGGACCCGATGGATCGGGCGCTCAGTGCCGTCGTGCTTTCGCAGTATCGCCGGAAAGTGGCCGAGCACCATGGCCTACAGCTGAAGCCGGTGGTACTTTTCAAATCGAAGTCCATTCAGGATTCAAAGGATTTCGAGGCGGCATTCCATGAGGCCGTGCGCACCCTCAAAGCGTCTACGATAAAAGCGCTACGGCCGAAGGCGTCTGACGACCAGCCGGCGCTCGCAGACGCGTTCGCATTTTTCGACGAGAAACACATCACGCTGTCTGACCTGGCGCGCGAGATCAAAGACGACTTCGATCCGGAGAAATGCCGGTCGGTCAACTCGAAAGACGACTCGGAGCAGAAACAGCTCGAGGTGAATTCTCTTGAGGAGAAGCATAATCGCGTCCGCGCCATATTTGCGGTCGACAAGCTGAACGAGGGGTGGGATGTGCTCAATCTCTTCGACATCGTGCGCCTCTACGAGACGCGGCAGTCGGGCGGGCGCACGATCTCGCCGGCGACGATGGCCGAGGCGCAGCTCGTCGGGCGCGGTGCGCGCTACTGGCCGTTTTCGCTCTCGGCAGATGACGAGGACCGCTTCGTGCGCAAGTATGACGAGGACACCGGGAACGAGCTGCGGATCCTGGAGCAGCTGCACTATCACTCGAAATACGATTCGCGGTACATCGCCGAGATCAAGAATGCGCTCGTGAAGACGGGCGCGATGGCGAAGCCCGAGGACCTGCGCGAGTACGACATACAAGTGAAAGAAGGGATCAAGAAAACGGCATTTTGGAAGACGGGGCAGGTGTTCCTGAACGAGAAACGCTCGACCGGCCGGAAGCACATCAAGGGGCTCAAAGACGTGCCGGGTATTCCCCAGCGATTCGTCTTTGACTTGCAACGCGGCGGCGGGAGCGATGTTGCCGTTTTCAAAGAAGCGGGAGCTCAGGTGGTGCGCGAGAAAACGAGCCGGGACACTACGCCGATTGACGCGGCACTCTGGCGTGAAGCGCTCAGCCGTCTGCCGTTTTACCGATTTGATTCTTTGTCGCGCTTCTTCCCGCATCTGGCTTCTGTGCAGGAGTTCATTACGGCCGAGGCATACCTCGGCGGAGCGACGATAGCCGTGCGCGGCGAGCTTCAAGACGTGGTAGCGGTGACTCGCAGCGAGGTGCTTCAGGCCGCCCTAGAGGCGCTGCGACAGATTGAACAGCTCGTGACCAACAATACCGGCGAGTACGAGGGCACGAAAGAGTTTTTGCCCAGGCCGATTCACAAAGTCGTACGGGATAAGCATATCAAGGTCGCCGTGAGCGAAGGAGGCGACCAAGAATTCGGCGTGCCGATGCGCGCGGCGCGCACGTCTTCGCTTCAGCTCGACCTCTCAAAGAAAGACTGGTATGTCTACGATGAAAACTACGGCACGCGAGAGGAAAAAGAGCTCGTGCATTTCATACACGACGCCATGGCGGATTTGGAACAGCGATATGAAGACGTGCGACTCCTGCGCAACGAGCGACTCTTTCCGATTTATCGTTTCTCTGACGGCGCGCGTGTCGAGCCGGACTTCGTGCTTTTCTTGCGCGAGAAGGGAAGCAAGCAGGCGATTGTGCATCAGCTCTTCATCGAGCCCAAAGGCGCACACCTCGTGAAGCAAGACCAGTGGAAAGAAGACTTCTTGAAGGAAATTGCGGCAGAAGGAAAGGTGGAAACGCTTTTCGAGAACGAACAGTACAAAGTCATCGGTTTGCCGTTCTTCAAGCACGATGACAACGAAGCGTTTGAGGAAGTCTTCGAGCAGTTTCGAATTTAAAGCCGCCCTCGCCGCCCTCACGCAGTCCCTCCTCCACGAAGCCTTTGCGGGCGGGGTAGAATGTGGGTATGAACGAAGAGGAGATGCAACGGATGGTCGAGGAGATGCGCAAGATGCCGGGGGTGCCGACGCCGATGCGCCTGACGATACGGTACGACGACGCGCTCCAGCGCATCACCGGGAAAGCGGAGGAGATGATGTGGATGGGCGAGGGCGGTACGTTCCTCTTCCTGTTGCAGAGCGTCTTCGAGTCGCATCCGGAGATTGAGAAGCAATACCCTCCGGGTGCCCTGAAACTCACCATCAACGGGCTTCCGCCAAAGCCGCACTCGCCGCTCTTCGACGGCGATATCGTGGAATTTTTTGTCGCGTAAGCGTATTCAAACTTACCAAGCTGACCTCACCACCCTCAAACAATCCATTCTCCACGAAGCCTTTGCGCAGCAAGATCAAAAGTGATCTAATAGGCTCATGACACGAGCGATGCCGAAGTATCACGAGACGTTTCTTCCGATTTTGCAGGTGCTCAGCGACGGCAAGCTCTGGCACTACAATGACTTGCGCAAACGAGTACGCGATCAGTTCTATAGCGACCTGCCGGAAGAGCTCCTCACTCGCATGACCAAAAGCGGCGATCCACTATTGCTCAATCGTATTGGGTGGGCTAAAGCGTACTTGAAGCAGGGCGAATTTGTATCGCAGCCGGAGCGCGCGATGGTACAAATTACCGAGAAGGGGCGCAAGGCGCTCGCCGCCGGGCGTCTAAGCATCACCGAGCTTCTGCATGACGAAGACTTTCTCAAAAACCGGCACTCGCGCAAGGCAGAATCGAGTGCTGTGGCCGAGGCAGAAGACGGAAACGACTCGCCCGAAGACTTGATTGACACTGGCATCACCTCGCTTGAGAACCAAGTGAAAGATGATCTGCTCGAAAAGCTTCGAGCCGTTGACCCTTATTTCTTTGAACGCATCGTTGGTCAACTCTTTAGTAAAATGGGGTATGGTGATTTTACTGTAACTGCAAAGTCGGGCGATGGAGGTATCGACGGCATCATCAACCAGGACTCGCTCGGTTTTGAGAAGATATTTATCCAGGCAAAACGATACGCGCAGGATAATAAAGTACGCGAGCCACTCATTCGCGAATTTATCGGCGCGATGAGCCGCGGAACCAAGAAGGGCATTTTCGTTACCACGTCGTCGTTTGATGATTCGGCCATCGCGAAAGCGAAGGACGCCGACCATGCCATTAAACTCATTGACGGCGCTGTGCTTGTCGACTTGATGTATCGCTACGATATTGGTGTCCAACCCAAGACCATGTATACCGCTAAGCAGCTAGACGAAGACTTCTTTGACGACGACATCGGCTAAACCTGTTTTGAAGTGATGCTGCGATTGGGCGAGGCCAAACGTTTGCGGGCTCTGGCCGCGGCGCGGATCCCGCTTGGCTGGTTCCATGCAGCAGAACGAAAAGCGGCGTGAATGAGGAGTGATGACTTGAGTGGGGGTCCTGCGGGGCCCTCATTTTTTTGATCAGCTATAGGCAAGCTGTGGAACGCGCCCTAGGTGTGGACAAGGTAGAATGAAGAGCATGAAGACTGTGGTGGTGAACGATACGATGCAGCGTGGGTATCGGTATGTGCTGGCCGCGCCCGCAGGGCGCGGCTTTGATCCGCAATTTAAGCCCGAGCTCTCGCCGCGCGAGATGCTCGCGCTCGGGGTCTTCGGCGGGGTGTACATGCGCGATTGTGGCGACGAGTTCCCCAAGAGCTGGTTCGCGAAAGCAAAGTTCCAGGAGCCCGGCAGCTTCGTGCACGATGCGGCGCTCAACTACTTCGGCGTGAACGCGTCGCAGCCGCTCTCGGTGTGGCGGGCGAAAGGCTGGATAAACGAGGCGCACGACCCGCGCGGATGGTTTCAGTGGTACTGCCGCTACTTCCTGGGCCGTCGGCTGCCAGAGGAGGACGCACGGCAGATCAAGCGCTGGCGGGCGATGGCGCGGCACGTGGCGCAGGTGAAGAAGAACTGCCGGAAGGGCGGCGGCTCGTGCCGGCCGCGTCAGCGCCAGGCGCTCCTCCACTGGGCGTACGACAGTCGTAAGTACTGAGAGCGAGGACCAGCTGCGAGGAAGGGCTATCCTGCTAGAATATGCGATGCTGGCTCGCAAAAATCGCGGAGTAGGGTAGTGTTTGAATAATGAGCAACATCACCAAGATCAATTCGGCGGAGTTCCTGAAGGGGATCATTGGGACGGATGACATCCTCTACGACGGCGTGCCGGAATATGCGTTTGTCGGCCGCTCTAATGTGGGCAAGTCGAGTACGATCAACTCGCTCGTGAACCGGAAAGACCTGGTGAAGACGAGTAATCGGCCCGGCAAGACGACCGAGATCAATTTCTTCGGCATCAATAATAAGAAGTGCTATTTCGTCGACCTGCCGGGCTACGGCTACGCCAAGCGATCGCCGAAAGAGAAAGAGAGCATCGAGAAACTCATCCTCTGGTATCTCATGTATTCGGATGCGGCCGTGAGCAAGGTCGTCATCATACTCGACGCGAAAGCGGGACTGACCGACTTCGACAGCGAGATGATTCGCGTGCTGCGCGAAAAGGAACATCCGTATCTCATCATTGCAAACAAGGTAGACAAGCTCAATCAGAAAGAGACCTCGGCGCAAATGCGCAGCATCAAAGAAGCTGCGCATGAAGCGACGGTTGTGCCGTACTCGGCGACGGAAGTCACGCCGAAAGAACGCGACGCGCTCCTGCGGGAGATTTTTGCGGAGGATTGAGGAGCGGGTGTTGAAATACAAAGGCGCCACAGGTGAGTGCGGCGCCTTGAGGTGAGGGAGTTTAACACCCCCTTCTTTTTCTTTCGTACAGTGGAATCCCCGTCCGGGCCCGCCTGAGTAAATCTTGAAACGATTCGCCCCGCGAGACCATCAGGTCGGCAGGGGCTCCGAGGAGCTCCGGCACACCGGGGCAGTGTACAATTTTCTCGAAACCGAGGGCTTTGTAGAACAAAGAATGTCTCGGATTCGTGATGATTGCCGCTGTGCCGACATCTGTGTCGGTTATCGACAACGCCTCTCGAATGAGGGCGAGGCCGACGGACCCTTCCCACATTCCCGTCTTTACGGCGAAAGAGCCGTAGCTGATGATTCGCCCCGATTCGGAACGAACACCAGTCATTTCTTCCGGGAATGCTTTGTCAGCGGGGGTTTCCTTCCCGCTCAGGACCGAAATGGTCCCAACGATCTCGTCGTTTTTCTCTGCGACGAGGACGATGGAAGAAGAAGGGGCACTTAAATGTTGTTCTTTTGCCCCCGTTTCCCGGGGGCAATACCCGCGGGCGCCGTAAGCGGCTGCTCTGAGCTCTGCGACCTTGTTGAGATCGAAGCGCTCTGCGGTGCGAACAACAATAAGGGCCATGATATCTTCCTCCTTCTTTCAAATGGTCACAAGGGGGTCGGGGCAGTCCTGCCCCGACCTCCAAACCTAAAACAAATGTATACTATATATTGAAATTTGTCAAGCCCCTGCTCGGGGGCCTCTCGCGGCTCCCTTCAGTCAGTCTTTCATGCCGATTTCGGAGAGAAAAGCGGCAAGCTCGCTGCCGGTGATGGGGCGCCAGGTGCCGGGCTTGAGGTCTTCGAGACGGATATTGAGGATGCGCGTGCGCTTGAGCTCGACGACCTGGTTGTGGAGCGCAGCGACCATGCGGCGGATCTGATGCTTCTTGCCCTCGGTGAGCGTGATGGTGAAGCTCTTGGGGCCGGTCTTGTGCACGGTGCAGGGTGCGGTCGTGTAGCCCTCGATGTTGACGCCCGCTTCCATCGTCTTTTTGAAGCTCTGCCGGAGCGGCTCAAGCGTGCGCACGCGGTACTCTTTGTCGTGCTCGTAGCGCGGGGAGAGGAGCCGGTCGGTGATGCGTCCGTCGTTGGTCAAGATGATGAGACCGCTTGAGTCTTTGTCGAGCCGGCCGATGGGGAAGACATCGCTCATTTCGCTCGCTGACGCGCCTTTTTTGGTGATGCGGAGCTTGATGTCGTCCTCGCCGAGTTGGGGCGAGTGGGTGATGACGCCCACGGGCTTGTGGTAGGCGAAGTAGAGGAACTTTTTCGGTGACGCTTTGCCGACTACTTCGACGGTGTCAGATTCGGTCACTTTGTCGCCGAGCGTCGCGACCACGCCGTTCACCCGCACCTGCCCGCGGGCGATGAGCTCATCGGCTCTGCGGCGCGTGGCGACGCCATCCTTCGCGAGGTACTTGTTGAGGCGCATCGGCCACTCGCTTTCGACGGGCTGCTCCGGCTTCTTTTTCGGGGCTTTCATATATGGGCACTCTACACGCCTTCGCGCGGAATAGGAAACGCGCGGCGGGCCCGAGGGCCCGCCGCGCGTTTCCGGTCGTGTAGCGCGCGTGATGCCGTTTGCTTGCCGGCTGCGCGGGTTCCCCGACACGTCTTTGTCGGCTCCGCAAGGCCGCGCAGACGTGTCGCGCCCTGTCTGCAGCCTATCGCAAACGGCATCACGCGCGCCGGCTCGCCTACTTCTCAATGACGAGCTTCTCTTTCGGGAAGCGGACCTTCGTCATGCCGTTGTCGGCGGCGCGGAAGCCGACCGGGAAGAGTACGGTCGCAGAGAGACCGAGCTCGGTGAGCCCGAGGATCTCGTCGTACTTGCCTGCGTCGAACCCTTCCATCGGGCAGCCGTCGATACGCAGCTCGGCCGCGGCGGTGGCGAGCACTCCGAGCGCGAGGTAGACCTGCTTCTTGGCCCAAGTGAGTCGCGCGGCCTCGTCGAGGCCCGCGAGCATGCCCTTCATCATCTGAGAAAAGCCGTCGAGCGACTCGGTCGTGACGCCGCGCGTCTCTGCGATGTCGGCGATGTATTCGTCGACGAGCGCATCGCTCGGGGTCTTTGCGGCGAGCACGATGAGGTGCGAGGCGTCGGTCACCTGCGCTTGGCCCCACGAAGCCTCGCGCAGCTTCGCGCGCACTTCGGGGTCGGTGACGACGACGAAGTTCCACGGCTGGAGGCCGTAGGAAGATGGCGCGAGGCGGGCTGCTTCGAGGAGCGTGTCGAGCTGCTCTGCGGAGAGCTTCTTCTCGGGGTCGAACGCTTTGGTCGCTTCGCGCCAATTGAGTGAGGTAATGATTGATTCCATGGGGTAACGGGCTATCGATGGCTAATAGGGGAATGGTACCAGTGCGGTTTCCGGGGGCACCTGTGGATTACGGAGGTCTATTGACAATCACACATATAGTGTGCTATACTATTATAACAGAAACAACGCGGTTCTTTGACTTCAACTTGCACGGTTTGCCATAGCAGAAAGGGGCTTATTGTAGGCCGTTTTCTGCTATGGCAAACCCCCGCACTGAGGTAAGGCCCGCTAGCGCGCAACGAGTTCGCAAGAACGTGTTGCAAACGCAAGGAGAACGAACATGTCGACGAAAGAAGACGGGTTTGTAATCAGTGGCGCACGAAGTCACGAACTGGAAATGGCAATGAATCGGATGGGTGATGGGAGGAAGTTTACTCCCGAACTCTTTCATAAGCTTTGCCATAATGAATGCGTTCTCGATGGTCTCTACGACGTCTTGACGGGCTACGCTGCCTTCAAACAGGTCGAGCACGTCATTGTTGACCTCGACGCCGCGCCGTTCAATCAGTGGGAGAAAGAAGGCACTGTCATTGACGAACACCAGAAGGGCGGGCTGTGGAAGTTCGATCCCGCCCAGGTCGAAGTCGGCTTTGTCGTAGCGGGTCAGAAGAACGGCATCCGGGGCCATAAGCTCCGTAAGGTACTCGCAGGTAAGCCCGTCTTCAACGCCAACCTGCTTGATTTCCTGCTCGCACACCCCGAGCTCATTCCCGAGGGTTGGAAGAAAGACGAAAGTGGTCTTGCTCGCCACATTTTCTTCTGGGGTACGGTGTATCGCAACCGCGATAACTGCTTGTACGTTCGTGGCCTTTCCTGGAACGGCGACGCTTGGGGTTTGGTCCTATTCTGGCTCGACGGTGATTGGTACGACTTCTACCCAGCCGCTCTGCGTGCAAGTTGAAAACTTTAGACTTCGCTTTACCCCGCGCCATAGGCGCGGGTTTTCATTTGTATGCAAAATACGGTAGGGTGATTCCTATATATGGCACGGGATGAGAGCATTATCAATTTCGACGAGGTTTCGTTCGAATACGGGGTCCATACGGACACTTCCATTTCTCTAAGCCCGAGTACGGGCAAGAGAAATTGGTCGCACAACAAGCCGATCCTCGACGAGGCTTCTTTCACGCTGCGCCGCGGCATGAAGATGGCGGTCATGGGGCAGAACGGCGCGGGCAAGTCGACGCTCTTCTCGCTCATGACGGGCGAGCGCGCAGTGACCGACGGCGATATCAACCGCGCGCACGGCATGAAGGTCGCGCTCGCCTCGCAGGTGATCCCGCGCGAGAAGATGGAGCTCACCGTGCGCGACTTCTTCGCCTCCTACGCTGAAGCTTCGGCGGGCCACGCAGTCTATGACATTGACCCGCGTATCGATAAAGTGCTTGAGGTGGTCAACCTCAAGCACCATGAAAAGCTGCATGATCGCATCGTGAAGAGCTTCTCGGGCGGGCAGCAGGCGCGGCTCCTCTTGGCGTCGGCCCTCATTCAGGACCCGGACCTGCTCTTGCTCGACGAGCCGACGAACAATCTCGACAAGGCCGGCATTGAGCATCTCACCAAGTTTCTCGTCGACTATGACAAGACCGTGGTCGTCATTTCGCATGATGCAGACTTCCTGAACGCCTTTACCACCGGCGTGCTTTATCTCGACGTCTTCACGAGGAAGATCGAGCAGTACCCCGGCAACTATCACGACGTGCAGCGCGAAATCCTCATCCGCATCGAGAAGGAGAATAGGAAGAACGCGCAGCTCGCCAAGAAGATTCAGGAGAACAAGGACAAGGCGAACTTCTTCGCGCAGAAGGGCGGCAAGATGCGCCTCGTGGCCAAGAAGATGCGCACCGAGGCCGAAGAGATGGAGGAGGCGAAAGTCGACGTGCGCAAAGAAGACAAGACCATCCGGCCGTTCACCATTCCCGCGCAAGAGGACCTCTCCGGCGTCGTCTTCGCGCTCACGAGCTACTCGGTGCTCGGGACGAAGGGCAAGCTCGTGGTGAAGAAGGCAAACATCGAATTGCGCAAGAACAATCACCTGCTCCTGAAAGGCCCCAACGGCATCGGCAAGAGTACGCTCCTCGAAGCCATCGCGAAGGGTGCGGCCGAGGGCGCGACCATCACCGAGGGTGTGAAGGTGGGCTACTACCGCCAGGACTTCTCGACGCTCGATTTCGATGCGACCGTCTTTGACGCGCTCCAGGCGGTCATGGGCCAGCCGGATGAACAGCGCCTGCGTCGTGTCGCCGCGAGCTTCCTCATCACGGGCGACACCATATACACGAAGATAGGCAGCCTCTCGGAAGGGCAGAAGGGGCTCGTTGCCTTCGCCTCGCTCGTGCTCGAGCAGCCGGGACTCCTCATCCTCGACGAGCCGACCAACCACATCAACTTCCGCCACCTGCCGGTCATAGCGAAGGCGCTCGACCAGTACGAGGGCGCGATGATCCTCGTCAGCCACGTCCCCGACTTCGTCGAGCAGATCCGCATCGACGACGTGCTCGATCTGGAGAGATAGCGGAAGACGCGCGCCGCTGCGCGGCGCGCGTCTTCCGCTTGTGGCCCGTCAGTGCGGTATGATAGGCGCATCATGACCGAGAAAGAAAAGAAGCTCAAGAAGGAAGTCGAGGAGGCATTCAAGGCGCCGGCGAAGGCGCTTGAGGAGACGATCGTCTTCGTCGAGAAGGAGGAGCAGGCGTTCGTGAATGCGAAGCCGCTCAAGGGTGCCGAGCGGTATTGGAAGACGCTCGGGCCCGGGCTTACCACCGGCGCTGCCGACGACGATCCGTCCGGCATCGCCACCTACTCGCAAGCCGGCGCGCAGTATGGCTTGCAGCTCATCTGGCTTTCGCTCTTCACCTATCCGTTCATGTCGGTCGTGCAAGAGATGTGCGCGCGCATCGGGATCGTGAGCGGCCAGGGGCTCGCCGCAAACATCAAGAAGCATTTCTCGGCGAAGGCGCTCTACCTCTCAACCGTGCTCCTCTTCTTTGCTAACACGCTCAACATCGCCGCAGACCTTGGCGCGATGGCGGCGGCTACGCGGCTCTTGTTGCCGAGCGTCAACTTCGAGCTGCTCACGGTCTTCTTCGCGGTAGTGAGTCTCTTGCTCCAGATCTTCGTGAGTTACGCGAGCTATGCCCGCTACCTGAAGTACCTGACCTTCGCGCTCCTTTCCTACGTCGTCGTCGCGCTCGTCGTGCATCTCGATTGGGCGGACGTTCTCTACCACACGTTCGTCCCCTCGCTCACGTTCTCGAGCGATCAGATATTCCTCATCTGCGCGGTCCTGGGCACGACCATCTCGCCCTACCTCTTTTTCTGGCAGGCCTCGCAGGAAGTCGAGGAAGACATCTTGCATGGCGAGACCAGTATCGCGAAGCGACGAGCGTACGCGACGCCGCAGGCTATTAAGAGCATGCAGACCGATGTGTGGAGCGGCATGGCCTTCTCCAATCTCGTCTCTTTCTTCATCTTCGCTGCATGCGCGGGTACGCTCTACGCTCACGGAGTGACGAATATCGCCACGGCCGACCAAGCCGCGCTCGCGCTCAAGCCGTTCGGGCAGCTCGCGTACGTCATCTTCGCACTCGGCATCGTCGGCACGGGCATGCTCGCGATTCCGGTCTTCGCCGGGTCGACTGCTTACGCCATCGCGGAAAGCTTCGGTTGGCGCTATGGCCTCTACCGCAAACTGAAGCAGGCGCATGCCTTTTACGGCGTCATCATCATCTCGCTCATCATCGGCGTCATCGCGGAGTTTATGCACCTCGACCCGATCAAAGGGCTCATCTACGCAGCCGTCGCCAACGGCGTCATCGCGCCGATCATCCTCTACTTCGTCGTGCGGCTTTCGGGCAACACGCGCATCATGGGCGAGCACGCGAACGGGAAGTTCGCGTCATTTTTCGGATGGGCAACCATCGTTATCATGGTCGTCTCTGGTGCAGCCGCTATCGTGACGCTCTTCTAGTTAAGACCCCTCGCTCGGGGAGGGTTTTGAGACATGCTCTAGACTGAGAGTTGCAGCGTTGCTCGCGCGGGTGTAGGGTGCCCGAGGTGTTGTTTGGGCACCGTCGCCCGCGTCCATCCCCGGGTTTCGGGAGAAGGAGAAAAAAATGAAGCTCTGTGCTGTTTGCAAAAAACCGACTGCGCGGCCAATCGCGACATTCAACAACGGAAGAATCGCTGTCTGCCAAGAAACCTGCAAGGGCACTTTCCTGCGCCAGGAGGAGCGGGAAGGCCGACACCCCCAGGAAGATGGCAAAACCGCGCTTCAGCTAGCCCCGGCTCCTGAGTCGGCGAAGGAAAGCCTCGCTGCGCTCATCGCTGAAGCCGCGCGCATCCTATAATAACTATAAGAAACTTTGCCATAAGGCCCGCTCGCGGGCCTTATCTTATGAGGGTCTTGCATTCGCGGTTATTTGTTATATATTTAATGCATTAGCCCTCGGGCTCGCACGCTAAGTTTCGAATTGCGCGAAGCGCACGGCCACAGGTCGATGCGAAACTTGGGGTGCGGGAGGGCCATTTTATTTTATGGAAATACGCAACATCGCTATTATCGCGCACGTCGACCACGGGAAGACGGCGCTCACCGACGCCATCCTCAAGCAGACGGGCGCGGCTGCGGAGGGCACCTCGATGGACAGCAATGCGCTCGAGCGCGAGCGTGGCATCACTATCTACGCCAAGAACGCGGCCGTCGAGTACAAAAGCACCAAGATCAACATCGTCGACACGCCGGGCCACGCCGACTTCGGCAGCGAGGTGGAGCGTGTGCTGCGCTCAATCGACTCGGTCCTCCTAGTCGTGGACGCGCAGGAGGGGCCGATGCCGCAGACGCGCTTCGTCTTGAAGAAGTCGCTCGAGCTGGGCCTCAAGCCAATCGTCGTTCTCAATAAGATCGACAAGCCTGCCGCTGATGCACACAAGGCGCACGACCAGGTGCTCGAGCTCTTCATGGAGCTCGGTGCGAGCGACGAACAATGCGATTTCCCGGTCATCTACGCGGTCGGCCGCGACGGCTTCGCGATGAAGAATCTTGAGGACGAACGCAAAGACATTACGCCGCTTCTTGAGCTCATCCTCGAGAAGGTTCCGCCGGCAAACAAGAATGCAGACGCTTCCGCAACTTTGATGGCGCAGCCGTTCAATCTCGCCTATGACAACTTCCTCGGGCGCATGGCCGTCGCCCGCGTGTACCAGGGCACCCTGAAGCCGAATCAGCCAGTCTTCCTGAAGACCGTCTCCGGCGAGACGATTCCCGGCAAGACGACCAAGATTTTCACCTTCAAGGGGCTTGAGCGCGTCGAGGCCGCCGAGGCACTCGCCGGCGATATCGTCATGGTGGCCGGCCTCCCGGACATCTTCATCGGCGAGACCCTCACCACCGACGAGTCGGCGACGCCCTTGCCAGCCATCGCCGTGGATGAGCCGACCATCGCGCTTGATTTCCTGGTGAACAATTCGCCGTTTGCCGGTAAAGAAGGCAAGTTCGTCACCTCGCGCCAGATCCGCGATCGGCTTTTGAAAGAGCTTGAGGTGAACGTGGGTCTCAAGGTCGATTTCAGTAATTCTGATTCGTTCCACGTGAGCGGACGCGGAGAGCTCCACATCGCGGTCTTGCTCGAGAACATGCGCCGCGAGGGGTACGAGCTTCAGGTGAGCCAGCCGCAGGTCATCACCCGCGAGGAGGACGGCGTGAAAAAGGAGCCGTTCGAGGAAGTCACCATCGACACCCCGACCGAATTCCAGGGCGCGATCATCGAGAAGCTCGGCCAGCGCGCGTTCGTGCTCCAGAATCTCGTGCAGCATGAGAACACCGTACGCCTGACGCTCCTCGGTCCGACGCGCGGGCTGCTCGGCTACAAGAACGTGTTCGTCATCGACACGAAAGGCGAGGGCATCCTATCGTCGCGCTTCGTCGGCTTCGAGCCCTACGCCGGCGAGATCCGCCGCCGCGCCGTCGGCTCGATGATCTCGATGGCTACCGGCAAGACGCTCGGTTTCTCACTCTGGAACCTCCAGGATCGCGGTCAGCTTTACATACATCCGGCGACTGAAGTGTATGAGGGACAAGTCATCGGCAACACGAGCAAAGGCGAGGAGATGATGGTCAACCCGACCAAGGGCAAGCAACTTTCTAATATGCGTTCCTCCGGCAACGACGAAGCTATCTACCTCACTCCGCCTTATGAGCTCACGATCGAGCGCGGCCTTGAGATCATCGGCGAGGATGAGTACCTCGAGATCACGCCGAAGTCGGTGCGCCTGCGTAAGCAGTTCCTCACCGAGAACGACCGCGCGAAAGCCCGCCGCTAATACGTCCTCCCGGCCGCTCGCTCGAGGATCGTGTTTTGCAGAGGCTGCGATTCTCCACAGGGCACGGACCGACCGTCTCCCTACTGCTTTCTTCCGCAGTATAGTGGGGAAGTATGACTTCTGCGCGCGCTTTTTTCGATACTCTCCTTAAAAATGCCGATATAGTGATCGGCGGCGCTCGCCCGCAGGATATCGTTGTGCACGACGAGCGGCTCTTCGCGCGCGTGGTGCGGCACGGCTCGCTCGGTCTAGGCGAAGCGTACATGGATGGATGGTGGGACGCCGGGGCGGTCGACCAGTTCATGGAAAAAGTCATTCGCGGGCGCTTGCCGGACCGCGTCACCAAGAACCTCTCGCTCGCCTGGTTCTTGGTGCGGACGATGCTCACGAACCGGCAGTCGAAAGCGCGCGCGTTCCAGGTGGGCGAAGCGCACTACGATCTCGGCAACGACCTCTACGAAGCCATGCTCGACCACGCACTCGTCTACACCTGCGGCTACTGGAGCTCGCCGACCACGCCGGCCAAAGACCTCGACGACGCGCAAGTGCAGAAGCTCGACCTCGTGTGCCGCAAGATCGGCCTCAAGGCGGGGGACCGAGTGCTCGACATCGGCTGCGGGTGGGGGAGCTTCGCGAAGTTCGCCGCGGAGCGCTACGGCGCCGAGGTGGTCGGCATCACCATCTCGAAAGAGCAGGCCGCGCTCGGGCGCGAGAACTGCACAGGGCTTCACGTCGAGATCCGCGTGCAGGATTACCGCGACGTCGACGAGCCGTTCGATCACATCGTCTCGCTCGGCATGTTCGAGCACGTGGGCGTCAAGAACTATCGTGAGTATTTCGAGGTGGCGCGCCGCTGCCTTGCGGACGACGGGCTCTTCCTGCTCCACACTATCGGCGGGAACATCTCCGTGCACGCCGGGGATCCATGGGTAGACAAGTACATCTTCCCGAACGGCATGCTGCCCTCGGTGGCGCAGATCGGGAGAGCCGTCGAAGGGCTCTTCGTCATGGAAGACTGGCACAACTTCGGTGCCGATTATGACAAGACGCTCATGGCGTGGTTTTCTAATTTTGACGCTGCGTGGCCCGCGCTCCGCGCGAAGTATGCCTCGCCCGGCGAGGATGCCGCGCACCAGGGCGACCGGTTCTATCGCATGTGGAAATACTATCTGCTCGCGTTTGCCGGCGTGTTCCGTGCGCGTGACCTCAGTCTCTGGCAGATCGTCCTCTCCAAGGACGGCGTCCCCGGCGGCTACCGGAGCGTGCGCTAGCCGCTCACGAACTCATTGCCTTTCACGAAGAAGCGCCAGGGGAGCTCGGTGCCGACGGTGATGCCGATGCGCGAGGAGGTGCCGATCTCTTCCGGCGCGAGCTCGGGCGCGTCGTAGATGGCGAAGTCGCCGCCGAGCGCCGCGGCATTGTCCTTGCCCGTGATGCCGAAGGCCTGACAGAATTTCGCAGGGCCGTTCGCAAGGTTCTGCACGACATCAGTCTTTCGTCGGCGCTTCATGAGCGCGAGGCCTTCGAGCGGCTCGACCGCGCGGATGAGCACGGCACCCGTGCCGCCCTCGTTCGTCGTCACGTTCGCGCACCAGTGCATGCCGTAGGTGAAGTAGACGTACCAGTGGCCGTAGGTCTCGCGCATGGGTGCGCTCCGGGCTGTCACTTTTGCGCCGTGGCTCGCCGCGTCGGTCGTGTAGGCCTCCGTCTCGACGATACGACCGACGCACGCGCCCCTCTTCACTATCTTCCCGAGCAGCTTGGGCGCGAGCGCCACCGCATCTCCGGCAAACCATGATTTCGGCAGCGGCTTAAGCTTCATGCAGGCAGTATACAAAAGCCCGAGGCCCGCGTGAGCGGACCTCGGGCGAATCGAGTGGAGGTGGGGAGAGTTGAACTCCCGTCCGAATCTGGCTATGAAAGAGAGTCTACGACGCGTAGTCGGCGTTAGAGTCTGAGGCAGGATGCGCGGAACGTCGACGAAACCATTCCTGCCCGATCCCTTATTTAGCTATTCTCGGCGGGAGGCGAGTAAGCGATCCTTCAGATTACTCCGCCTGTATCCTCAACTGAGGGAACTCAAGGGTACAGACGTCGTCCGGCCTGGCGCGGTTAGGCGAAGGCGGGAGCGAACGCGAAGTCCTTCATACCGAAGTACGGAGACTCCACGCTTGCAAGAGTGTTCTTGGCAAGTTTCGTTGCTCACGCAGATTTACGTGGTGGGTGAGCATGCACGGCGTCGCACGTCTTTCAAAGGACAGACCGTCAAAGCCGGTCACCCCCCCTAAAACATATCTTATCTCTAAGTTGTGCTTTGGGCGAATGATCTGCGTACACCCTTCGCCGGCAATCCAAAAAAGAGTGCGCTCCGGGCCGCTAGGCCAAGTCTTACCCTCTTTTTACGAATTGCCGGCTCCAGGCTAACGATTTTTCAAAACACGTGCGGTTTCTCGCGAAGCATCGCGCTTCTTCAGGTCTTCGCGGCGGTCGGCTTTGCCTTTGCCGCGCACGATCGCAATCTTTGCCTTCACGAGCCTGCCAGCAGTATACAACTCAAAAGGTACGATTGTCAATCCTTTCTTTGATTCTTCGGCGGCGAGGTGCGCGAGCTCTTTCTTCGTGAGGAGCAGGCGGCGCGGGCGCTCGCTGTCGTAGCCCTTCTGAGTGTTCGCGGCCTGGTAGGGCGGGATGGTAAGCCCCACGATGAACGCTTCGCCGCCGCGCACCACCACGCGCGCGCCGTCGAGGCTCCCGAGCTTCTGCCGGAGCGCCTTCACTTCGCCGCCGGTAAGCTCGATGCCGGCGGCAAACGTTTCGACCGGCGCAAACCGGAGGAATGCCTTTTTGTATTCGACGAGGGTCATACTTATAGAGTATAGTATCTTTCATGCCAACCGCATCTCCGAGAAAGCCGAGAAAGAAGAAAGGCGCACTGCCGCCGGTGGCGGGCCTCCCGAAACGTGTGAAGCGCCGCGGGTGGAAAGCGCTCTTTGGCGGTCCGTCTTTCTTCGGCAATCTCGCCACGACCATCCTCACGTTCCTTATTCTCATGAGCATCTACTCGCTCATCACGGGCGTTGCGCAGCCAAACAAGGAGATCCCGCTCTCTGCCGTCGCGGCGGACGTCGCCGCAGGAAAGGTGAGCGCGATCACGGTGAATGGCGACGCGCTCAATCTCTCCTATGCTGACGGCTCGGCGAAGACGTCGCGCAAAGACCCGTCGGCCGGCCTGCCCGAGACGCTCGCGACCTATGGCGTCACGCCGGAAGAGCTTGCCAAGGTCGCTATCACGATACAGGGGCAGTCGGGCTTCGAGTTCTGGTTCCTCAATCTCGCGCCGATTTTCATCCCGATTCTCTTTATCGCGTTCCTGTTCTGGTTCCTCTCGCGGCAGGTGCGGGGGGCGGGCATGCAGGCGTTCAGCTTCGGCCAGTCGAAGGCACGCATCACCGATCCCGCAGACTCATCGCAGCGGGTCACATTTGCCGACGTTGCCGGCGCACGCGAAGCAAAGGAAGAACTCTTCGAGATCGTCGATTTCCTCAAGAACCCGAAGAAGTTTCTCGACATCGGCGCGCGGATCCCCAAGGGCATCATCCTCATGGGCGCGCCGGGCACGGGAAAAACGTTGCTCGCCCGAGCCGTCGCAGGCGAGGCGGGCGTGCCGTTCTTCTCTATTTCTGGTTCGGAGTTCGTCGAAATGTTCGTCGGCGTCGGCGCTTCGCGCGTGCGTGATCTCTTTCAGATGGCAAAGAAAGCGGCTCCGGCCATCATCTTTGTCGACGAAATAGACGCGGTGGGGCGCACGCGCGGCGCGGGCATGGGCGGCGGCAACGACGAGCGCGAGCAGACGCTCAATCAGATTCTCGTTGAGATGGACGGCTTTGAGCCCACCGAAAAAGTCGTCGTGATGGCGGCGACCAATCGCCCCGACGTGCTCGACCCGGCGCTCCTGCGCCCCGGCCGTTTCGACCGGCGGGTCACCATTGATCTGCCCGATCGCCGCGATCGCGAGGAGATTCTCAAGATTCACGCACGCAAGAAGCCGCTCGGGCCGGATGTGGTGCTCTCCGTCATTGCCGAGCGCACGCCGGGCTTCTCGGGCGCCGAGCTCTACAGCCTCATGAACGAGGGCGCGATTCTCGCCGCGCGTGATAATCGCAAAGAAGTCACCCAGTATGACCTCATCCGCTCCATCGAGAAGGTGATGCTCGGCCCCGAGCGGAAGTCGCACCTGCTCTCGCAGAAAGAGAAAGAGCTCACTGCGTATCACGAGGCCGGCCACGCGCTCGTCTCCTCGGTGCTTGAGCATGCCGACCCGGTGCACAAGATATCCATCATCAGCCGCGGCCGCGCGGCGGGCTACACGCTCAAGCTGCCGTTTGACGACCGTAAGATGCAATCGAAGAAACAGTTTCTCGACGACATCGCAGCGACGCTTGGCGGGTACGTGGCCGAAGAGATGCTCTTTGACGACGTGACGACCGGGCCCTCCAACGACCTGCAAGTCATCACGGCGCTCGCGCGCGACATGGTCTCGCGTTATGGCATGAGCGACAAGCTCGGGCCCATCGCCTTCGGCGAGCGCGAGCTTGGGCGCGAGCCGTACTCGGAGCAAGTGGCGGCAGAGATCGACGCGGAAGTGTCGCGCATCATCGAGGAAGGGAAGGCTCGTGCGGCAAAGGTCATAGGGGAACACCGCGGCGCGCTCGATGCCATCGCGAAAGAGCTCATGGAGAAAGAGACGGTTGAGCGCGATGGCTTCGAAAAGATTCTGGTGCTCAACGGCATCACGCCGAAGAAGAAGGAAGAGGACATACGCGCGGCCGCTCCGTTGCAAAAATAAGCAAACCCCGGACGCGATGCCGGGGTTTTGGGAATATATTCCCTTTGTTTTTTATTCCTCCGCGCGCGTTCGCGCGCGATTGCAGCAAGTGCCGCAATCATCCCCCGAGTCGAGGCACGTCCCGGAAGGACGGCACGAACTCGATGGAATGGGTGGCTCTTTGATGAACCCCCTTAGAAGGATGAAGAAGTCGACCCCCGCCTTAACGGCTTGGACGGCGCCTGCCCCTGCCCCCTCACGGCTGCTCACGCGGCGGCAAATCACCATTGCCGCACTTGGGATAGGCACGCCGCGCGCGTCGATCACGGTGGCGGCTCCATCGCAGATGTCTTTCGCCGCGGTGAAGAGGGACTGCTGTAGCACAACAGCCCCAGAGGTGTACTGCAAACGAACGGAAGGCTTTTTTTGGAAGCCCTCGCTGGAGGGCGATTCGATTTTCATCTTTTTTCCTTTTCAATGTTGAACAAAAACCGCTTTTCACCATACCATTATGCGAGGAAGATGGCGAGGCCACGCGCCTGTTCGTACCCTTTGCGTTGGTATACTATGAGCACATCCGCCCGTAGCTCAGTTGGTAGAGCACTCCGCTTACGGGCGAGGGCGAGAGAGAAATAAACTGGGCGTGTAGCTCAATGGTTAGAGCACAGAGCTTATACCTCTGCGGTTCCTGGTTCGAGTCCAGGCACGCCCACCACTCCAGTTTTATTTCGAACGAGGCCGATGGCCGTACGCCTACGTATACCGGATCGGTCCTTGGTTCGAGTCCAAGCGGGCGGACTAGTTATTCCAGGTGCATCTCGGCGTCGGCGGCGCGAGCGCGCAGCGCGAGCGTCGGATGGGCGCGCAGGTCGGGGTCAACTGCGACCAGTTTCGCTGCCTCGGTGCGCGCGGCCTCGACGAGCTTGAGGTTCTTCAGGGCTTCCATCGCGATGTCGGAGACGCCCCACTGCCGGCCGCCGGTGAGCTCGCCCGCGCCGCGCAGGCCGAGGTCGTACTCGGCGAGCTCGAATCCGTTCTTCGCCTGCGTGAACGCTTTCATGCGGTCTTTGGTCGCTTGCCCGAACGACTCGGGGAGCGCAAAGCAGTACGCCTGGTGATTTGAACGGATGACGCGGCCGCGCAGCTGGTGGAGCTGGGCGAGCCCGAAGCGCTCGGCGCCCTCGATGAGTATGACCGTCGCGTTGGGCACATTCACGCCCACCTCGACCACCGAAGTGGCCACGAGGATCTGCGTCTCGCCCTTCTCGAATTTCTGCATCGCCTCTTCTTTTTCTGCAGGGCGCATCTTGCTGTGGAGGATGCCGATGGTCGCATGCGGAAAGACCTCTTTTTTCAGACGTGCCGCCTCGGCGACTACCGACTTCGCCTGGAGCGCGAGCTCTTTGGTCGGATCGGGCTCGTCGATGCGCGGGCAGATGACGTAGGCTTGGCGACCCGCGACGAGCTCGGCACGTACGCGCGCATACGCTTCCTCGCGCTTCTCGGGGCCGAGGACTTCCGTCTTGATGGGTTTGCGCCCCGAGGGCATCTGGTCGAGGAGCGTGAGGTCGAGGTCGCCGTAGAGGGTGAGCGCGAGCGTGCGGGGAATCGGCGTCGCGGTCATAGAGAGGAGGTGCGGCGCGCCCCATTTTACTTCGCGGTCATCCGCGTTAGTAAAATGGAAGTACTCTTGGGGTGCAACCGCGCCCTTGGTCGCGAGCTTCTGGCGGTGCATCGTGCCGAACCGGTGCTGCTCGTCGATGATGGCGTACGCGAAGTATTTGAACGTGAGCGTCTTCTCGACGAGTGCGTGGGTGCCGATGACGATGGGGATGGTGCCCTCGGCGACGCGTTTCTTGAACGCCGCCTTTGAGATCTTTGCGGACTCTTCGTAGCGGATCTTTGACGGGAAGACGCGGCACTCATTGCCGGTGATGAGGCCGATCGGGATCGGGTGGTCTTTGAAATAGGAGACGAAGGTCGAGAAGTGCTGCTTGGCGAGTATTTCGGTCGGGACCAAGTATGCGACCTGGAGGTACCCTCCTCGAACATGCCCAAAAGCTCCAGCTGCTGCGTTGCGGGCCCCGTCGATTTCTTCCGTCGTACCCTTCAGTACGCCTCCAGAAATCGCCTGCCCGCGCCTTGCATCTGGAAGCTTTTTGTCACGTTCGAGAACTTTGGGAGGGAGTGAAGTAACTACCAGATATGCCGTCGCGGCGGCAACGGCGGTCTTGCCCGAGCCCACATCGCCCTCGAGGAGTCGGAGCATCGGGTGACGCTGCTCGAAGTCGGAGACGATCGAATCGATCGCGGAGAGCTGCGCGTCGGTGGCAGGGAACGGGTACGAGGCGATGAAATCCTGGAGTGCTTTCCGGTCGACGGTGACGGGGAGAGCCTCTTCGGCGAGGTGCGCGCGCCGGCGCATCTGCATCACCACCTGGAGCGCAAAGATCTCCTCGAACGCGAAGCGTTTGCGCGCGGCGTCCGCGTCGCTCTTTTTGCGCGGCGCGTGTATGAAGACGAGCGCACTCGCGAGCGAGGGCAGCTTGTAGCGCGCGAGGATGTCGCCCGGAATCGGGTCCTCGATCCTCTCGTGCACGCCCGCTTCAAACAGCTTCTTCACCGCGTGGGTGATCCAGAGCGAGGAGACGCCCTTGCTCTCGGGATACACGCTGTGCAGCGCCGCGTCCGTGAACATCGGATGCCCTTCTTCAGAAGTTAGGACATCGGATGTCCTAACTACTTGGGTGTTGAAGAGCGACTCGCGCACATCCTCCGGATTTAAATGTTTAACATTTAAATCCTCGGTACGGGCGAAGAGGGAATTATGGAGGTTGCCGGGCTCGATCGCACTTTTCTCGATTTTCGGATTCGCGAGGTATGCTTTTGCGCCCTCGCCCGCGATGCGCCCCGTCACGCGCACGTGCATGCCGTCGTGGAGCGTTTTTGCGATGTAGGGCTGGGAGAACCACATCATCTTTATCTTGCCGGAGTTGTCTTCGAGCCACGCCTCGGCGAGCGGCTTGCGGCTCTTCCAAGCTTTGCGCACGTCGGGCTTCCTCACTGTGCCGAAGAGCGTGACCTCGGCGCCGGGGGTCACGCTCGTGATCGTGCCGGTCGGGCCCGCGTTCTCGTAGCGGGCAGGGAAGTGGTAGAGGAGGTCGCGGAGCGTGCGTATCCCGAGCTTCCCGAGCGCCTTCTTCTGGCCGCTCTTCATCCGCGGGAAGTGCTTCTCGATGGGGTCGCCAGATTGCATAGCCGTAGTATACTGGAGGCATATGACCACAACCACCACCGTACTTATAGTGCTAGCTATTATCGTGCTCTGGCTCATTTTCGCCTACAACGGCCTCGTGACCCTGCGGAACCGCGCCAAGGAGGCGTGGGCCGATATCGACGTGCAGCTCAAGCGCCGCTACGACCTCATCCCGAACCTCGTCGAGACGGTGAAGGGCTACGCCGCACACGAGAAGACCGTCTTTGAAGACGTGACGGCCGCGCGCACGGCTGCCATGGGCGCGACGGGCACCGCCGACAAGGCAAAGGCCGAGAACATGCTCGAGGGCACCCTCAAGTCGCTCTTCGCGGTGTCCGAAGCGTATCCGGACCTGAAGGCGAACCAGAACTTCCTCCAGCTCCAGCGCGAGCTCGGCGACACCGAGGACAAGATCCAGGCCGCCCGCCGTTTCTACAACACGACCGTCATGGCATTCAACACGGCCATTCAGACGTTCCCGAACAACCTGATTTCGGGCCAGTTCGGCTTCTCGCAGATGGACCTCTTCGAGCTCGCCGACGCCGACGCCGCGGCCAAAGAGCCGGTGAAAGTGCAGTTTTAACGAAGCGCCGTGGAATTCCCCAAATCGTACGGTGCGGGAAGGTCGGACGACGAGAAAGAAGCTTTGAAAAAGGCGGTTGAGGAGCTTGCCGCCCAAAACAAAATGCAAGACTTAGAGAAAGGACTCCTAGAGTGGCACATTGAAGAGCAAGAGAAAGAACACGAGAAAAAAGAAGAAGAGCACGGCATTGATCACCTCACGGGAGTCTACACGCGCAAATTCTTTAACGCGAAACTCGAACACGAGTTCAAGCTGCTTAACCAGGAAAACGAGCGCCGGAAAAACGCGAAGGCGCCCACCGAGATAGTGCTCGTCTTCATAGATCTGGATCACTTCAAGGAAGTGAATGACACGTTCGGTCACGCTAGGGGCGACGACGTATTGAGAGAGGCAGCACGTCGCCTCCAACATGCGCTTCGTGAAGAGGATACTCTTGCACGATACGGCGGAGATGAGTTTGTCGCGCTCCTGCCAAATACGGGAACAGCATCGGGAGCGACAGTTGCAGAGAAACTTCGCGCCGCGTTAGACGAAGACCCTGTCCTGAAAGAAAACGGAATCACCGGAAGTTTCGGAGTCGCTTCCTCAGCAGAAGCAGCGAGCGTTCAAGACTTGATAGAGCACGCGGACAGGGCAGTCTACGCCGCCAAGGCCGGCGGCCGCAACCGCGTTGAAATGTACCAGGGAGCGTAACGTGCGGCGCGGGGCCACGGAGAGCCCCGCGCCGCTCCGCACTTTCTGGTATCATACCACCATGAATCTATACGCAGAGCGTTCCGCGAATCTCCGCCGCACCTGGCTCCTCATGTTGGGTTTCCTCGTGCTCGTCATCGCGGTAGGGTACGGCGTCTCTTGGTACTACAATGCGCCCGGTATCCTCTACGCTGCCGTGCTCTTCGCGCTCCTCACGAATGTCTGGAGCTATTGGTACAGTGACAAGGTCGTGCTCCGCATGACAAACGCGCATCCCGCCACGCGCGACAAGTATTTTGATTTTTATACGGTCACGGAGAACCTCGCCATTACCGCGGGCCTCCCGATGCCGAAACTCTATGTCATCGATGACCCAGCGCCAAACGCGTTTGCCACCGGCCGCGACCAAGAGCACGCGGTTGTCTGCGCGACCTCAGGACTCCTTGCCATGATGAGCCGCCACGAGCTTGAGGGCGTCATCGCGCACGAGCTCTCCCACGTGAAGAATCGCGACATCCTGCTCATGACGGTCGCGGTCGTGCTCGCGGGCTTCCTCGCCATCCTCGCCGACCTCTTCCTGCGCATGTCGCTCTTCGGCGGCGGCAATCGCGATAGGGAGGGCGGCAGCCAGATCGCGCTCATCCTCACGATCGTGGGCATCATCTTGGCACCCTTTGCCGCGCAGCTCATCCAGCTCGCCATCTCCCGCAAGCGCGAATTCCTCGCCGACGCTTCGGGCGCGCTCCTCACCCGCTACCCGGAGGGCCTCGCTGCGGCGCTGCAGAAGATCGAAGCGTACGGCCGCCCGATGCAGCGCCCGAGCCATGCGACCGCACACCTCTTCATCGGCGACCCGTTCGGCACCAAGCCCTCCGACTGGATCGAGCGCCTCTTCTCGACCCACCCGACGGTTCAAAGCAGGGTCCAAGCTTTGCTTGGACCTAAAAAGAGTACCTAGTGCAGCGCTGAGCGAGTCTTCGAGCGAAAGTGCGGCCGACGGTCAAAGCCCACGTCGCCGCGCTCCTCGGCACGAAGGCGTGAAAACCGAGCGTTTTTCTGCTATAACAGGACAGTACGCTTGGAGGCGTCGGATAGCGGTTTATTCCACCGCCTTGGAAAGGCGGCAGGCTCGAAAGGGTCTCGAGAGTTCGAATCTCTCCGCCTCCGCCCGAAGACTTTAGTATCGGTGTGACCCGAGAGCCTTGTTTAAAGTTGCTCAAATCCCGTCGCGGTTAAACCGCGACGGGATTTGAATTTTCGATCTACTATTCGATGGTCACGATCCCTTCCGTAATCTTGAGCTTCGACTTAAAGCACCCCATCAGTTCCCGTCGCTCCTCATTCGTGCCTTCCTTGAGCGTGTACTTCGCGTAGGTCTTGAGGTCAATATCGGCGTGAGTCGCGCCTTTATTTGCGATACCCAGCACTCCGCGCTGGAACTTGTTGAAGCGCTTTAGCTCGTCCTCGAACTTCTGCTCGATGCCAAGTGTATTGAAGTCAATCTGATCAAGGAGCGAAATCAGCTGCTCTACTAGTGCCTCCTCCTGCAGATACTTGGCGTGACACGTCTTGTTCTTCGAGCGTCCGCATCCGTAGTAGATGTAACGCTTAGTCGTGCCGTCCTTGAGGGGCTTGTACTTCTCTTCCGCGCTTATGCCTGATCCACACTTACCGCAGGTCATCAGCTTGGTGAAGGCGAACTCGTGCCCCTGCCGCACGATGTTGTCGCGCTTCATTTGAAGCTGTACTTGGTCGAACAGTTCCTTCGAGATAAGCGGCTCGTGCTTGCCCTGATACCAGTTGCCGCTTTTCTTCGGATACTCGAAGACGCCGTAGTAGAAGGGGTTCTGGAGGGTGCGGAAGATGTTTGAGAGTGCGAGGTTTTTCTTGCCGACCGTCTTGAAGTTTAGGTCGAACTTGAGCCAGTGGTGGATGCGCCGTCCGCTCCATTTCTCGTACGCCATCTTCTCGAACATCTTCTTCACTATCTCGCCGCGCTCGGGGTCGATGATGACCTGACACTTCTTTAGCATGTCGTGTTGGGTAATGTACCCAGTCGGCGGTGTGGTCGGCCACAGACCCATCTCGACGCGTGTTCGTAGTCCGCGCTTCACATTGATGCCTCGATTGTCGTTCTCAAGCTTGGCTTGCCCGCCGAGAATCGTCAGGAGGAACTTCTCGTTCGGGTTATTCCTGAAGCCTTGGCTGAATGTCCGAATCTCTTGCAAGTGTCCTGCATCCATGAGATCGACGACGCGACCCAGGTCGCCCGCATTTCGGCTGATGCGGTCTGCCGCCCAGGTGAGGATGCCGTTGTACTTGCCGCTCTGGATCTCTTCAATTATCTCGTTGAAGATGGGTCGCTGGCCGGTCTCCTTAGCCGAGTGGCTCTCTCGCTTCATGGCGACTACCTCAAGTCCTTCTCGTTCCGCGAGCTGGAGCATTTCCTTTACTTGGCTCTCAATGGAGAGCACCTGCCGTTCCTCGCTCTCGGTGCTCTTACGGGCATAGAGGCAGTATCTAACCTTCACAGGGGCTTGTATTTGCTTGGCCGGAAACCCCACCGGCGCTTGTATTGTGTTCATACAGTACAAGGAATGACGCAACCCCTCTAAGGAGTCCAGAGCGTCCTACGAGCCCGAGGAGTTGATAAACTCTTGCTACCTCAACTAAAATTTACGAGAAAGTTATACATCCCCATACCGCATACCCCCTGCAGGGGTTGTCCGGCCACTGGAGTACCAATGTCGATTGTGTCCTCTCCGGTTTGAGGAAGTATTTTCTGATAGCCGATGGATCGAATCACGAGAGAAGCCGAGCAGTCATACGTGCCGTTAGTTTTTACAATGAGCTTCGTTGGGATACCAGCTTTCGCACTGGAAACTTTTGGTGAGTATCCAGCTTTCGCATTGATAGTGACGTACTGAACACCATCCCGTATTTCGACGTTCTGAGCCGTTCCCGTTGAAGCGGTCGGAGCACCGTCCTTCGATCCTCCAAGGAAGACAATGCCGAGACCGGCAACAAGAGCGAGCGTGATGATGATCGAAGCGGTTTTGTTCATAAAGTAATTTTACTAAAAGATTAAATGTTAAATAAAGGACGGATGACACCCAGCCCCGCGAGACCGGCAAGAAGTGCGAAGATACCGAGACCGATCACAACGATGCCTGCAGATTTGAAGAAGAGTGGCGCATGTTTGGAATGTGCAAAGGACACCGATCCGAAAGACAAGAGTGCAAGCATTGGAAGGGTCCCGAGTGCGAACGACAGCATGATGAGAAGTCCAGACACGAATGAGCCGCTTGAGAGCGCAGCGACCTGCATCGCTTGCGTGAAGCCGCATGGCAGGAAGAATGTGCCGATGCCGATAAAAATCGGGGCGAAGGTCGAATGCTCGACTTTTCTGAAGTGGGCGAATATTCCGGTCGGCAGAGCAACTTTGTTTTTCTTGAGAACCCCTACGAGGTTAAGCCCGAGTAATATCATGACGCTCGAAGCTATGAGGCCGAGGATCGCCGAGAAGGTAAAACTGACACCAATCGCCTGACCGACGAGGCCGAGCACGCCACCGAGAATAGCGAACCCAAACAGTCTTCCGCCATGAAAGAGCACGAATTGTTTCTTGCTTGTTTTGGTACTTTCATCCTGGGCCACTTTCGCGGAGAGGGATAGGATCAGACCGCCAACCACCGCAAGGCAGCTTGATGCCGACGCGATGAGTCCAATGACGAAGCTCGTGGCCGGAGTCGTCGTGCCACCGATGCCGAGATTCAAAATGCCGGACTTTTGCAGGATGAAGAAAAGAATGAGAAATGCCAGTCCTATTGGGATTGCTTTCCAAATGACATCATCTTGTTTTTTCTCGTCTACCTTTTTCCCTACCGAGAGAGTGTAGCCGTTCTTCCTGATCTTCTCTGTCAGCTCCTCTGCCATCACTTCGGGGTTCTGGTCGCTGTCGGTTTCGATGGTGACTGTTTCTTTTTTGAGATCAACGTTGGACTTCTTGATGAAATCCTGCTCACCCAGAATATCTTCGATGAAGATTTTGCATGCGGCGCAATGGGTACCGGAAACGTGGAATGTGAGTGATTTCATAAATTAAATGATTGTGTCTGGCTCTAATTTGCAGTAACGACCAGTCCGATCTTTCTCGGTCTGCAGGGTGGTATGACCGATCTGAAATTTGTCGCGCAAATCATCGGCCACCTGAAGTAAAGCTTCATCCGGAACGGGCATGTCTTCATAAATAAGATGCGCGGTCAGACCAGTCTCTTTCGTGCTTATCGCCCAGATATGCAAATCGTGTACCGCGACAACACCTGTAATACCTTCAAGATATTTTTTTACTTGGTCCAGATCGATGGACTCTGGAACGGCGTCGAACGAGAGGTTCAGGGACTCTTTCATGAGTGACCATGTAGTGAAGATAATTACTCCGGCGATAATGATGCTTACCACAGGATCAATCCAAGCAATTCCCGTAAGGGTGATGGCAAGACCGGCAAAGACCACGCCGAGAGATACCCCGGCATCGGCGGCCATGTGCACGAATGCGCCACGAATGTTGATATCACTCTTACGCCCTCTCATGAATAAGAAGGCTGTGACGCCGTTTATGACAATACCGACCGCAGCAACCCACATAACCGTGCTCCCCATGACACTGGCTGGGATATTGATGCGATGGAGCGCTTCTACAAAAATACCTCCTGCTGCTACGAATATCAGAATCGCATTAAACAGCGACGTCAGAATAGATCCTCTACCGTAACCGTACGTGTGCTTTTTGCTCGGTGTCCGGGTCTCAAACCAGATGCCCGTCCAGGCGATCAGCAAGCCAAACACGTCGGTCAGGTTATGCACCGCGTCTGAGGTAAGGGCGAGCGAATGAGAGATGTAGCCGAACCAAAGTTCGATAGCGACAAAGGCAATGTTCAGAACCAAGCCTATAACAAAGGCCGTGTTGTAATTTGAAGGGTGCGCGTGATTGTGTGACATATGATTTATAGTTTTGCATTCTTAAGACGAAGCGAATTCATAACGACCGTCACGCTTTCGAATGCCATGATCGCTCCGGCAATGGCAGGACTCAACGTCCAGCCCCAGAACGGTACGAGAATTCCCGCTGCAACCGGAATACCAATCGAATTGTAGCCGAATGACCAGATGAGATTCTGCCAGACCGTCCGATTCGTTTTCTTCGCAAGATTCACCGCCTCCGCGACCTTCCCAATATCGCCATTCAGAAGCACGATATCCGAGCTTTCGATGGCGATATCCGATCCATCGCTCATTGAGATTGCGACGTCTGCCTGTGCGAGTGCGGGCGAGTCGTTCACCCCGTCACCGATCATCGCCACCTTCAATCCTTTGCCCTGCAAGTCTTTGACGATTCTGAGCTTGTCTTCTGGCTTTACCTCGGCAAACACTTCGTCGATGCCGAGCTGCTTGGCTACGGCTTCTCCGATTTTCTTGTTGTCGCCGGTCGCCATGACGATTTTCAAACCGAGCTTCCTGAGCTTTGCCACCTCCTGTGACGCCGTTGCTTTGATTGTATCGTGGATCTTGATCAGCGAGAGTACTTGTTTCGAGTTAGCGAGATACAGTTCGCGCCCGCTTTCGAAGCGACCAATATCGAAATTCTCCCTGACCTTCTCCGGCTTTCGAGCAAGGACTTCGGAGATGTATCCGATGGAGCCGAGGTAATACTTCTCTCCCTTGAATTCAGCAGTGACGCCCTTGCCTGGCACCTCTTCGATTTTCTCGACTCGTACTGCTTCTGCCCTTGAGTCCCGAAGCCAAACGGCAACACTTTCCGACACCGGATGCTTCGATGATTTGGTCATGGAATATGCAATGGATCGCTTGAATTCCTTGTCTTCCGCATCACAGACGTGATTCTTATCTTCGCAGAAGATTCCCTCAATCGACAATTTGTTTTCGGTAAGCGTACCAGTTTTGTCGAATACGATGGCATTCACTTTTGCGAGTTTCTCGAGACTCTCGGCGTTCTTGATGAGGATGCCTCGACGTGCGCCGGTCCCGACTCCGGTAATGATTGCCGTCGGGGTAGCAAGGCCTAGTGAGCAGGGGCACGCGATGACGAGTACCGCCATCGTTGAGGAAATAGCGAGAGCAAGTGCTTTGGTCAGGCCGAATGTGCCCGGTGCGAATATGAGCCACGAGGCGAAGGTAAAGACTGCAAGCACGATAACGACATACACGAATACACCGGATATCTTATCTGCAATTCTTTCAATAGGAGCTTTGGAGTTCTGTGCGTTCTCAACGATCTTTATGATATGCGCGAGAGCCGTATCCTTGCTGTCTTTTTCTACCTTGATTTTGATGAGTCCTTGGAAATTCTGTGTACCAGCAAATACCATGTCGCCGGTGGCTTTATCCACCGGCACCGATTCACCGGTCAGGTTCGACTCGTCGATACTGCTGTTGCCATTTACCACGCGGCCGTCGATTGGCACGCGCTCATTCGGTTTGATAATAACCACATCGCCGATTTCCACTTTTTCGATGGGGATTTCCATCTCCTTGCCGTCACGTTCGACGAGCGCGGATTTGCTGGTAAGCTCGGCGAGTTTCTGGAGAGCCTCGTTAGTCTTTCTTTTTGCCCTGGCTTCAAGGAACTGGCCAAATGCGATAAGGCCGATGACGATTATTACTACGTCATAAAAATTGGAGCTGACATCCAAGAGGCCGGAGAGAGGTTTTTCAAATGCGGTAACTGCGAAGGAGTATATAAAGGCGACGATTGTCGAGATACCGACGAGCGTATCCATATTGGCGATCCCGGTCTTAAGGAAGACCCACGTCGCCTTGATATATCTCCGACCAATGCCGAAGAGAACGAAGGAAGCGAATATCGGCATGAGATGATGGGATACTTCGTACGCATTTTCCGGCATCGCAGGGACGATGCCATTTTGACTCAATACATCCCATAGCATCATGGCGAAAGAAAATACAACCATCGGGAGAATGAACTTCATTTCGAGAGCCATGTTCTTCTCTCCGCTCTGGCTATGATCCATGCGTGCGTGATCCATCTCCGACATGCCCATTTGAGCGGCGGTCTTGCCGGTATCTTCAAACGAGTACCCGAATGGGGAGATGGCGGAATTCAAGGTATTAAGCGCGACAGGTGCATCCTTGAACACAACCTTTGCCTTTTCTGTCGAAAGGCCGACTGAGACATTTTCAACGCCGGGAATCTTGCCAACCTTATTCTGAATGAGGGATACGCAGCTCGCGCAGTGCATTCCTTTTACTTTGTATATATTTTCTGCCATATATTATTTTCTCTTGAGCTTATATACCTTGATAATTTCCTCCTTCGCTTTCTTGGTCTGACCGGAGTGCATCTGGCGATGTACGCAGTGGCCCAGATGGTTTTCAAGGAGCATATCTTCGACATTGGACAGCCCCTGCTTCACCGCCGAGGTTTGCGTGATGACATCGATACAGTACGTATCGTTCTCCACCAGTTTTTGGAGACCGCGAACCTGCCCTTCGAGCAGCTTGAGTCGGCGAATGACGCGATTTTTACTTTCTTCATCCATATATTTCATGCAATGAAGTATACCCCTTAGGGGGTATACTGACTATGGATGAAATAATCCACAGTGTAAATAGACGGACGATACCGAGAATCCCACCGACACGAGACCCCGCCTGTTGGCAGGCCCTCTTCGCAAACCCCTAATACTAAGCTAGGGTCTACAACGATAGCTGAAAACGAGCTATTATGTACACGTTCTACACACGAATAAAAATGACCTAAACCCGGGGAGAAATTTCTGGGCATGGTCGAAAAAACCAGTCGAGGCTAGAAAACCCATCATATGGGGCTTGCCTTGACTGGTCATATCGGGAAACCGGTATGGAGGGCGAAAGTCCTCACCCATGTGGTGGGTTTTCTGTACCACATGGATTTACCATCTAGCAGAAATATATGACACAGAGAAAATCGGAGAAGTCGCGCCTAGTAGCGCTCCTCCTAGTTTTGTTCCTCGGATGTCTTGGTATTCACCGTTTCTATGTCGGCAAGATTGGCACAGGCCTCCTGATGCTCTTCACGCTCGGCGGCCTCGGCATCTGGACCCTCATCGACTTCATCATGATCGCGACGGGCAACTTCAAAGACAAGAACGGACTATTGATCGTGGGCTGGTCGAAAGATGGATCGAATGTCGCATCTGCGACGGATAACATCTCTAGTTTAGAGAAACTGGCATCTCTCAAAGAGAGGGGGATGATCAGCGACGAAGAATTCGCCGCTAAGAAAAAGGAATTGCTCGGGTAGTTCCCATGAGAGCGTCTCTTTTCAAGGGTCTGCAATTGGACCCGGTTCCACGGTCAGTGACAGTCTTTGTACTACTCGTTCATCAGGCTTATACCCTTAACCCTGACGCGGCATGAGGCACACACGGAAGATATATTGGATTGTTGGCGGATTTTTTCTGGTGGTCATACTCGCAGTTTCCGCAAATTCATCGAACTCGCTGAGTACTACCGCGACAACATCTCCCTCCTCAGCAACCGCGAGCACATCCGTCGATATCCAAGTAGGAAACAGTGCATCTATTTCGATACGAAAACCTGAGAGCATTGTTTCTTCGCCTGTCGTACAGAACACCGCACCAACCCAGACACATTTCGGTATCCGAACGAAGACGAGCGGATGTGTCGCTAATCAAACGCTCCCTGATCCTGACTGCTCTCCTGGGGCAGTCCTCACGACCGACACAAGTGTTATCTGTGTCTCAGGATACACGCAGACCGTTCGTAATGTACCGGACAGCGAGAAGCAGCAAGTATTCGCTGAGTACGGTATCCCATGGTCGGAACATAGCGGATACGAAGTCGATCACATCATCAGTCTCGAGCTTGGCGGGAGTAATGACATCTCGAATCTCTTTCCGGAGTCATATTCGATCCAGTACAACGCGCACGTGAAGGACTCGTTTGAGAATTATCTGCATAGTCAGATATGCAGTAACAAGATACCCGTCGCCGTCGCTCAGACAGAGATTGCAACCGACTGGCTCAAGTACTATCTCGCCTGGAAGAACGGCACGGATGTTCCTCCGCCAGCACCTCAAGTCGCTCCGACGCCTACGCCAGCAACGACTCAGGTAAGCAACACTTCAAGCGCGGCATACTACACATCTTCATACGGATCCTCGAGGTACTACTATCCCGCCTCATGCTCGGCATGGAAGAATCTCAGTCCGAAGTATCTGGTGTCGTTCCCATCGCTCGACGCCTTGCTTGTGAAGTATCCGAACCAAACACTGAGTCCAAGTTGCTAGTTATCACGCCGATGCCTCGTCCCATGGATCTGTCAGGGGGTTCGATCTCGCGTCTCTCCTTATTTGATTCGCGCGTCGCGTCTCTTCCTGTGCGCGCTGGTATTCATGCGGCTCAACCACATGAACCTGTATGGTTTGGACAGGCAATGCCTCTTTAAGATACGGAGCTGGTTTGCGTGGTCGGTAGTAGCGCTTTGAGTTCGCCTCGAGAATCATCTTGATCGCCCCGAAGTGTTCTTTGTCGGCCATCTTCACGAGCTTGCTTTCGGCATGGTCGACGAGTGTATCCCGCCCGCGTTTCAACGAGCGGTCGTACTTCTTCTTGAAGTCAGCATCATCCTCAACCCAGCGATAGATGGTCGCTTTGCTGATACCAGCGCGCTTGCACACTACCGAGACGATCGGCAGGTTCTCGAGTTCGTCGAGAAATTTCTGTTTGTCATCAGGCGGCACCATGGATCTTAACGGCCTTCTTCCCGGTCTCCATCTCCCAACGCCGTTTTATGACTTCAGCGTACACGGGACTCTTCTCCATGAGATAGCAACGGCGGTGCATCTTCACTGAGGCGATGAGCGTCGACCCGCTTCCGCCGAAGGGTTCCACAATCAGGTCATCGCGCTTCGTGAGCACCTTCACGTACGGGATAAGGATCTCAAGCGGCTTGGTGCCGAAGATGATGCCCTGACCAGAGGACTGAAGGTCAGCGGCCTTATATTCGATGAAGTCGGTCGGCTGGATCTTCTTGCCTTTCTCATATCCCTCCCAGTGCGGTTTTCCCGAAATGGCATAGAGTGCCGCTTCGTACTCGTTGTCGAGAAGCTCGCCTTCGCTATCGAGGTTCAGTTTCTCTGCATCCTCATTCGACGAGCCGACCATCGCGATGTCGTGTTTGCTGAAAAGCTTGTACTTCCCAGCGTACCCCTGATTGCGATTCGGGAGATGCCACACGAGCATATTCTTCACCTTCCAATACTTCTCCATCTCGCCCCAGATGGTGCGGATGTTCTTCCAGTTCTCATACACGACGATGTGGAAGTCCGGCTTCGCGACCTTCGACACATTGCTCATCCAAAGCTCGGTGAAGTTGTCAGGCAGGGAGTCGGTTTCAAGATAGCGGCGGTCCCGCTTCGCGCCAAAGCCGGTCACGGCCTCGCCGTTCTTTTTCTTCTTGCCGTGGAGATAGTCGAGGATGTACGGCGGATCGGTGAAGCACATATCCGCACGGGCATCGCCCATGAGTGTGAGCATGTCGGCCTCGATGGTCGAGTCGCCACACATCATCCTCGATCCATCGATTTCGTAGATATCTCCTTTCTGCACCTTGATCTCGGTGATATCAAGCTTCTCGAGTTCTTTCTCCAGATCAAATTTCTCGGGGTTGTCCTCGGCTGGGAAGATATCGTCGAGGTCCTCGCTGCCGAAGCCGACCTCGGTGAGAAAGGACGAGTCGAACTCCTTGAGGAGGTCGAAGTCCCATTCGCCGACCGCCTTGTTCAAGCGGAGGCAAAGGTCTTTCTCCTTCTCGAGATCGGTAATGGTGATGTACACGACGGGCACTTCTTCGTGGCCCATATCCTTCAGAACTTCATACCGAAGATTGCCGCCGATGATGACTCCTTCGCGGCCGGGCGCGTCGTTCGCGACGATCGGGTCGGCGACGCCGTGCTTCTCGATGCTCGCGCGCACCGGTTTCTTCGTGCTGTCGTCGATGACGCGCGGATTGTATTCCGCGTGACGGAGGGAAGTAATGGGCACGTATACGATGTTGAGTTTGTTATTCATGATTAGTTGGTTTAAGGGGATAAACGAAAACGCCCGAACAAACGCTCGTGCCGATGGCACAAACGCTTGTTCGGGCGTTCCGAACTTGCTCGATTGATCGCTAGGCGAGAGAGACGCTAAGGGCGTCGCTCACTCCTATCGATTCCTTGATGCTGTGAAAGATCGCTCCGAAACCGCACTGCTCGCACGTGAGTTTGGCTTGGTCACCGTACTCGACCCGCGTCTTCACCGGCTGACCGCGATGGAATTTGATGAGTTCAAATTCTTGCCGCGTCGTTCGCCGCGCAATTGGCGTGTCGCAGAAGCAGTAGATCAAGCCGCCCACATCTACGAACTGATCGGCGCGTATCATTGCTCTTTGCGAAGTGCCTTGAGCACGCCGTCGAGGGAGGGGGTGTCGAATTTCTCCTTGAGGGTACCGAGCTTCGTATTGCCGTTCACGTGATTGAACTCGGGATAGTCCTTGCGAAGGTTCTTCGCGAGGGCGTCCGAGCGTTCTTCGCGCCAACGGCCATCTTCATTGCGACTGCGGGTTCCTTTTGGTACGGGCATACGGGGGAAGGGTTAGGGTCGGGTAATGGTCGACCTTCCTATAGGGTAATCCTGCTCTCCACAGCCGTCAAGTTTTATGGACTTGCGGACATTAGGTATTCCATGGTATACATCATGTAATGCACCCAATTCAAGAACAACTTCTCGCCCTTTCACGTAGGAAAAACCTTGGCGAAATGAGTCTGAGGGAGATGGCACAGGAAATCGACGCGACTGATGCCTCACCTCAGAAAATCAAGCATCATTTGATGCAGCTCCAGAAGAAGGGATTCCTTCTTATTGACCGACCGCGTGGCGTCCTCAAGGCAGGGGCGGAGAACCCCGGATGGGCGAAAGGACTCATGGACAAGGCGAAGACGCTCCTCCGCATCCCAATTATTGGCACAGCGAATTGCGGCCCAGCGACCATCTTTGCGGAACCGAACTATCAAGGATTTCTCCGCGTCTCGAGCAAGCTTGCAGGAGTACGCTCGCCCGACGGTATCTACGCGATTAAGGCCGATGGTTCTTCGATGAATCGCGCCGACATCGACGGCCGCAAGATTGAGGACGGCGACTATGTCATCGTCGACTCGAAAATCGCCGAGCCGAAGGATAACGACATCATTGTAGCGATCATCGACAATAAGGCGACCATTAAGCGTTTCATTCGCGATGACGCGAATGAACAAGTCGTGCTCAAGGCCGACTCCTCGTACGACTACGAGCCGATCTATCTGCATGAGGACGACGACTTCACGATAAGCGGCAAGGTCATCAGCGTGGTGAAGAAGCCGACGCCGAAATAATTATGGCCACCACCGACTCAAAGCTAAAGCACCTGGAATTCATTCAGAACACCATCAATCGGATGGCGAGCAATTCTTTCCTCCTTAAGGGATGGGCTGTGACATTGGTGAGCGCCCTGCTCGCGCTCTCGTTCAAAGAGACGAGCTGGCTTTATATTGTCGTGTCGCTTTCAGTACTCACGTTCTTTTGGCTCCTAGATAGCTACTACCTCGGTCAGGAACGCGCGTACATAAGGCTTTATGAACACGCAATTGAGCACAAAGGGGAAGCCGACTTCTCGATGGACGCGAAGTCTCATCGTGCAAAAATCGCGTGGTATACCTGTGCATTCTCCGACACAATGCGCCTCTTTTACGGCGGCCTTTTCGCGGTTCACGTTCTTGTGCTCCTTATTATCCTAAACACCTAAACTTATGGCACGGAAAGTATTTTTCAGCTTCCATTATGAGCGCGACGCATGGCGTGCGGGACAAGTCCGCAACAGCGATTTGCTCGCAGATGCAGACGAGTATGGTGTTATCGACTCGGTCGCGTGGGAAGAAATCAAGCGCAAGGGCGATGAGGCGATCAAGAACTGGATCAAGGATCAACTCGGTCATACCTCGGTTACTGTAGTCCTGATTGGCGCGGAGACCTCGACTCGTCCATGGGTGGACTACGAAATCCGCGAAAGCTGGAATCGCGGCAACGGCCTTGTCGGGGTACGCATCCACAACATGAAAGACCAGCGTTCGGCGACCGATAACTGGGGCGCAAGTCCTTTCGATGGGATCAAGCTGAACGATGGTACTTGGCTGTCCAGTTACGTGAAGATTTATGACTGGGTTAATGACAACGGTCGAGACAATCTTGGGAAGTGGGTCGAGGAAGCAGCGAGGGCTCGTGGAAAGTAGGGCGGAGTGTGTCTCATTTGTCTCATTCTAGATACAATACGCATATGGATGACTCCGAACTCAGCATCGCCCTGGAAGATGCCAACTTCAATCTGACCCAGACCTTCGATGGCCGGGATCTGGGCTATATCCGTTGGGGCTATGTGAAGGGCGCAGACGGCGGGCAGAAAGCTCTGGCGTTCTACGCAGGCATGCTTCAGTCGCAGGCCGCACACATGGCCGGGAAGGATCTCATGGTTGAGTCGAATACGATCGCAAGCCAGGACAGCACACTGAATGGCCCGAAGCATCAAGCCTTTGAATGGCTTAATACCGAGTTTGTCAGCGTGAACCCCGAGAGCCAGACCTGGTTCCGCTTTTCCTAACCCTGACCCGGGAGCTTCGAGAAAGCTGCCTCGGACGCGCTAGAATACCCTTATGTTGCTTGGTGCTGAAACGTTGAATCCCGAGTAGCCCGCAATAACAGAGACTAGGTTAGTTTCAGAGAAATTTTGGTGGGCTTCACGCAGTGAAGCCCATTGTGGTAGAGCCACGCCGCGCGCTTCGCGCGTATGTAAAGAAAGGT
>JAJYQV010000031.1 GCA_021794425.1 bacterium | reverse complement strand
ACACTGAGCAAGGCCAAGCCCTGGCCACTTGCTCGGGATGGGGATAATGCATCTGAGATGATGCGCGTGGTGTATGGTGAAGACAATGCGCGCTCGCACGCCCATCCTCTCGGTCTCAATGTTCTTCGCCCTGTGCGTAGGTGTTTTTGGCGCACGAGCGCCTCATGCGGGGGCGATGCTGTTGTATCAACTCCCATCACAACCCTCAAACATACTCTTCATCCCGGGCACCGAAGGGAGCCGGCTGTATTATCGCAACCCGATCGGTTTGGGCGTTGCCATCGAACGCCAGGTGTGGGAGCCAGATTATCATACTGACATACCCTATCTCGTGATGAACGCAGATGGCACGAGCAGATACCCGCTGTATACTAAAGAAAACGACATCATCGGAAGTCTCTACGGGAATAATGCAATCGAGTCTCAGATAGCAAAACAGCGTTTGGGGGAGGGAGGCGTTCAAGTGTACGGTGACTTTAAGGATTTTATGAACAACCTCGTCGCTTCCGGCACTATCAAGGAGTGGCGCGCCTACCCTTACGACTGGCGGTACGATGTCCGCGATGTCGTGAATGACGGCACGTTCACCGAGATGCCCGACCATAGCATCAAGCGAGTCTATGTCGAAGACGTGCTTGAGCAGCTCGCCTCAAGTTCACCAACCGGACAGGTCACCATCATTGCTCATTCCAATGGCGGACTGGTCGCAAAGGCATTACTGCAGAAGCTTGAAGCAGAAGGGAAGAGCGGCCTGGTTGATCGGCTCATCATGATTGGCACGCCGCAGTGGGGGACGCCGGCGGCAATCGGCGCCCTGCTCCACGCTGACAATTTCTCAGATGTTCCGAATCTTATCGTGAATTCGACCGAAGAGCGTGCGATCACCAAGACGATGCCCGGCCCCTATGACCTGCTTCCGTCACCCACCTATCTCACCCATGTCGCTGACCCGGTCGCCACCTTTGATCAAGATGGGCTGCTCTCCGGAAAGTTCGCGATAAGTTTCGGAGGGGCGATTTGGTCGTTCCTCCCCTTTGAGAACTTCCTAGAGGATTCCGACGGACTTGATGCGCAGGCGGGAGGCGTTGCCGATTTGCATGCGCCCGTCCCGCTTTCGGCCAGGCTCATCGATAAGGCTGTTGCGACGCATGCCGCGCTCGATAACTGGATACCGCCGCACGGTGTGTGGGTAACGACGATCGTCGGTTGGGGGCAAGACACCGTGAAGACACTTGCCTACACGACCGGATCGAAAATCATTTGCAGCCCAGTCCCCCCTTCGTCAGTCGGACTTATTTCCGACGCTTGTGCCGATACACTGGAACTTGAGCACACACCCGTCACGACCCAGGATGGCGATGGAACCGTCGTTTCTGCGAGCGCGGTGGGGGATACATTCGACACTTTGTATTTCAACGCAGCTAGATTCTGGAATGACGGGAACAGCAACTACACTCACCAAAACCTAACCGCCGCCGCCCCAATCCAAAACATCATCACCGACATACTCTCCTATATGGACCCAAGCGATGAGCCATACATCACTGCCGACAAGCCGACAAACGGCGCGAATCCCGTCAAGCTCCGTATCAGTTCCCACTCCCCGGTCAATCTCGTCGTTACCGATGCGAGCGGGAATCAGTCCGGCGTTCTGCCCATCCCGGGTACTGATTTCTCTGGCGTGAAGCAAGATATACCCGGCAGCTCGGTGCAGGTATTCGACGATGAACAATACGTCAACATCCCGCAAAACGGCACATACACGATTCTCGCAAGCGGGTATGCTCCGGGCGCGGCAACCATCCGCCTCGATACGATAGGAAGCGGCGGCGTGGCAAGCACGACGGCAACGTTCGCAGACATCCCGACCACCGCAAGCTCAACCATCACCTTCTCGGTTAGTAACGACACGCCGACCGCTCCTGCCGTCGACCTCGACGGTGACGGCACGACCGATTTTATCGCGCTCGACACCGCCGATCCTCTCGCGTATGTACGCTTCATGAGGGATGCTATCAAGGCGATGGCCCTCCCGAAGAGTGAGCATTTTGCACTCGATGCGAGACTCTCACTCATCGAACGCCAGCTTACAGACGAAAGCAAAAGAGACCACGGCCGCGGCAACGTCGGGCAAAGAGGAGGAGGATATCGACATGATTTCGGTGCGGTCGATTCGTCCGTGAAGCTTGAGCTCGATCTGCTCGCGCGCTATGTCGAGAATCAGTTTGCGCTCGAAGAGCACGCGAGCACCCGTTGGCATAATGCCCAGATTGGCATCCCGACAGCAGAAGCCGAGACGATTCTTGGTATGATTAACCGGCTCACGTCGCTCCTATGAACCTTTGGTATAAAAAAGCATCTATCTTTATGATTGCGGGCGCTGCGTATCTCGCAGGGCAGTATTTGCGTGGGGTATGGTTCCAGCATCTCTCTATAAATACCTGCAGGTATGCTACTGACAGCTGGGGAGTATTTTGCAACTCACCTTACCTTGATCAAGGATATGCGCTCCTTACCCTCGCCCAAGTCATTGCCATCACGGCCGCCATCCTACTTTTTGTCAACGCCGCTACGTTTCGCAAGTGGCTGAAGTTCTCCGCTTTTTATATTCCCGTCGCGACCGCACTCACGCTCTGGATGTATCCGGCCCACACATTCTTGGGAGGCGTGGCCCCTGTTTCTCAGGGCGTGCATCTTTTCGGCAATCTCTATATCATCATCACGCTCGGCATCGTTCTCTGGGATTTCCTTGCGTCGCGTCGCGCGGGTCGGAAGGTCTGACCGCTGGACGCGACGGCCGCTCGGTTGTCGTGGCGGATTGTTTCGTGCTAGCATCGCAAAGGAAACCGCGTGACACGCTGGTTAATTTCAAAGGTTCAAAAGAAAGGAGGGTAACATGGAATTGCAAAAAGGACAGTTCCGGGCGCTAAAGAATAAAGTCCGCACAGCGCTCAAGTCAGGTCACCCCATTGCCATCATAGGGTGGGAGCAGATCAACCACGACCGCTTCACCGGCGGCTTGCCAAAGGAAAAGATCAAATTCCTTCCCCTCTCGGCGCTCAGAAATCTGGCGAGATCGAGAACCATCGGCCTCGTGATCATGACGAAGTATGTCGATCACGATGTCAAGGAAAGGATAATGAAAGGGAATCTGCCGATATGTCCAGTGGTTCTGGATATCTGGCAGATAAAAAACCTTCTGCTATCGTGCCGGAACGTCTTGGCCACGAACGCGCCAAAGACGCGGAGTGCAAAGGAAAAGCTGTGCACGAACCGCCGCCGAGTATCGGGGTGATTCGCTTCTTCGAAAAACCAAGGGCCTGTCGCGGACGCGGCGGGCTTTATTCTTGCTTAGTCGCAGTATGCCGTACGGCGTTTGATATACTTTCTTCATGAAAATCGAATGGAACAGGGTGACCTGGTATTCGAAGCTTGCGGCGGTCGCCGTCTTTCTCGCGACATTTCTCATCGCGTTCAACCTCGGCGTTCTCTACGAGAAAACGAGTGTTGAAACGGCGCTGACCGAGACGGTGCCGCCCGCAGGAGGGCGGGCATGTACGGCGGAAGGGAAGGTGTGCCCTGACGGTTCCGTCGTGGGGCGCACCGGGCCTGACTGCTCGTTCGCGCCGTGTCCGGCGGCATCTGCCACGAGCACCGCGGGAGACGCGGACGCTGCGCCATCCTATGATTCGGGCGTACGGGGAACGGTCTCGCTCGGGCCGACTTGCCCGGTCGAACGCGTGCCGCCCGATCCCCAGTGTGCCGACAAACCGTACGCGACGGCCATCGTCGCGTATCGTGCCGGCTCGCAATCCGCGTTTGTCATGGGAAATTCAGATGCGAACGGCGCGTTCGCGCTTTCGCTTCCGCCCGGTTCCTACACGCTCGAAGCGACGAGCGGCGCGGCCTTTCCGCGGTGCCTCCGCGTGAGCGTCAAAGTTCCGGCGAGCGGGTATGCGTCAACCTCCATCCCCTGCGATACAGGAATCCGATGATTTTTCGTATATACTGAGGTACACATGACACGCACCCGGAAACTGCTCGCTGCCCAGTCGCTCGTACTGCTCGGAGGAGCGATGTTTGCGTGGTCGAAACTCGTACCGCAGATTACTCATTTCCAAGCGATGTACGGGACGCTCTTTCGATTCTCCGAGATCGCGATCCCGAACCCGCTCCTGACCGCCTGCCTCTACGGTTCGACCGCCTTCCTCGTCGCTCTCGTCTGGTCGCTCTCGGTGTTTCAGAAGCCGAGCCTGGCAAGCGAGCGTTGGCTGCGGAACCTCCTCTTGTTCGGCGTCGTCTTTGCCGGTTCGGTAGTCTTCTCGGAATTTGCCGCTTACTACAAGTGGTTTACTGCGGCCGTTTCAGTCACCTGTTCCCCGGGCGTGGCGCCTCTGGAAACCCCGTGCTTTTACGGTCTCATCTTCTTTTCTCTGGCGTTCCTCGTCTCGATTTTTGCGGCGCGGCACTTGAAGAGAGTCCCGGGTCTTTCCGAGAGGGGCGAGGGAGAGGCGCCGGGCGCCCGCCAAGCTGGTACAATCGAAGGATGACCCAAGCCGAAGCGCTTACCATCCTGAAAACCGGCGCAAACGTATTTCTCACGGGCGAGCCGGGGAGCGGCAAGACGCACACCATAAATGAATTCGTGAGCTGGCTCCGTGCCTCGGGCATCGAGCCGTCGGTGACTGCGGCTACCGGCATCGCGGCGACTCATGTGGGTGGCATGACGCTCCACTCCTGGAGCGGCATCGGCATCGCGGAGTCCTTGTCTCCCGCTGACGTAGACCGCATTGCCAGCAAAGAGCATGTCGCGCGTCGCATACAGAAAGCGAAAGTGCTCATCATCGAGGAGATCTCAATGCTCGGGGCGGCGACCTTTGAGATGGCCGACGCGGTGTGCCGCGAGGTGCGGCGCATGGACCAGCCGTTTGGCGGACTCACCGTGATACTCGTGGGTGACTTCTTCCAGTTGCCGCCGATCGCGCGACGGGGCGGCGAAGTCGCTTTTGCGTTTTCTTCGCCGGTGTGGCGCGACTTAAACCTCATCACTTGCTACCTCACCGAGCAGTACCGGCAGGACGACACCGAGTTCCTCGACGTGCTCTCGGCGATACGCAGCGGGGAAGTCGAGATGGCGCACCACGAGAGTCTTATGGCGCGCCATGTCGACGCTTCGGCGCTCCCGCCGGACGCGCCGAAGCTCTTCTCGCACAACGCCGACGTCGATCGCATCAACGCGGGCGAGCTCGAAAAACTCGCCGGCCAGGTTATGAAGTTCCACATGAGCTCAAAAGGGAAGGATACCCTTGTCGCGGGACTCGTGCGCGGCTGTCTCTCGCCGGAGACGCTTGAGCTCAAAGAAGGTGCGGTGGTCATGTTCACCAAGAATTCGCCGCAGGGGAAATTCGTGAACGGCACCTTGGGCACGGTCACGGGGTTCGACAGCGAGGGGTTGCCGATCGTGCAGACGAAAGATGGCACGACCGTGCACGCCGAGCCCATGGAGTGGCAGCTCGAAGAGCAGGGCAAGGTGAAAGCGAGCGTGAGCCAGGTGCCGCTCCGGCTCGCCTACGCGATGACGGTCCACAAGAGCCAGGGGATGAGCATGGACGCGGCGGTCATCGACCTCTCGAAAGCATTTGAATACGGACAGGGCTATGTCGCGCTCAGCCGCGTGCGGCGGCTCTCGGGGCTCCACCTCCTCGGCATGAACGCGCTGGCGCTCGAGGTGCATCCGGAGATCCTCCGGAAGGATCGCGATTTCCGTGCGGCAAGCGATGCTGCTGCAGAGGCGTTCGACGAGATGGACGCCGCAGGAACCGAGGCGCTCCAGAAGCAGTTCGTGAAAGCCATGGGCGGCGCGTGGGTGAACGAAGGAGAGGAGAAACGCGCGCCGCGAAGCGGCGCGCGCAAAGAAGGCATTCCCGCGCGTCTCGCCGAGACGCTCGGCATCGTACGCGACGCGAAAGACTTGAAGGCGGCCGCGAAAGAGCGCGGCTTCGTGCCCTCGACCGTCGTGCACCACCTCGAAGAGCTCAAGGAGCTCGGGCTCCTCGACCGCGCCGACTTTGCGCACCTCGTGCCTACCGACATCGTCGACGAGATCATCGAAGCGCTCACCGCCGAGGAGAGCGACAAGCTCTCGCCGGTCTTTCATGCGCTCCATGGCCGCCACTCCTTTGAGACCATCCGCCTGGTCCGGCTCTTGAAATAGGAGTGTTATCATTCACGGATGAAGAATCGCGAGCACAACTACGCCTTTGTCGACGCACAGAATCTGAATCTCGGCATCAAGGGGCTCGGATGGGAACTTGATTTCGAACGTTTCCGCACCTACCTGCGCGAGAAGTACTCGGTCTAGGTCGCCTATCTGTTCATCTGGTTCGTGCCTGACTACCAGCCGCTCTATTCATATCTGCAAAAGGCGGGATACGTGCTCGTGTTCAAGCCGGTCATCCCCGACGGTGCAGGAAATGTGAAAGGGAACGTCGACGCGGATCTGGTGCTTCAGGTGATGATTGATTTCCCGCGGTACGACCAGGCGGTCATCGTCTCAAGTGACGGCGACTTCCACTGTAAAGCACCTCTATGAGAGCGGGAAGCTCAAGTTCGTGATGAGTCCGCACGTGAGGACGTGCTCGAAGCTTCTCAAGAAAGCAGCGAAAGAAAATATCCTTTGGCACATCGCCATCGAGGTATGCCGAGACCAATCTTTCCATGCGCTCCTCGTCCGCTTTGATCGACTCTGAAAGATGGTGATGCGGGAGTTAGAATCGGTTCAAAGCTTCCCTCAAACCATTCGCCATTGTGTTTAATGAAGCCGAGATACGCTCGATTAGTTAGGAACCGTTTGAGGGAAGCTTTGGCAAGTGGCGTGTCATATTTCGTCACCACACATAAGTCCGCCAAGAATGCGCCGAGCGAGATGAGCGAGTGCGTCCCTTTGGCGTATTCCTCGTATGCGAGCTTCACGATACGCGCATTGGTCGGATGCGGCTCGATATTCCTCACACGCGGATTGTTCTCATAGCCAAAGGGCGCACGATTGAGCCACTCGCCTCGGCGCAATTTCTGGCGGACGCCGCGCTTGATGTTCTCGCTCAAATTGTCGCTATAGTATTTTGATTGGCCGAACGCCACTTGCAACATAAAGAGCCCCTGCGGGGTGGGAGAGAACCAAAATATTTTGGTTCTCTCATAAATAGATTTGGATCTGAAACAAGCGCTGTATCCCCGCGCTTTTCGGTTGCCGCCCCATTCACATTCGCCGCTACGCGGCGCGGTTGTCTGCCCGCCGCCCACTCCGCCGCGCTTCGCGCGGCGCCCCTCACACCCGGGAAAGTTTCAATCTGCGGTGAGTATCTCACCGCCCGTAGTTAGTTTTATCGTACCCATGTTGAGGCCTTCATTTAGGCCGTATTTTGATTGCAGTACAACACGCGGAAAACGCAACCGCAAAGGGATTCGAACTTTATCCGCCTTTTGCCAGTTTGTTGTAATAGCGCCGGCGCTGTTTGTACTGGCGTTCGAGGAACACGACTTTGGTGTCACGATAATCAAGGACGAGCTTCGGGTCAGAGCCATGTAAAAGTCGACCCACATACTGCACAAGCTTCCCTTCGAACGAGAACGGGAACGCGAGGACAAGTACTGAGATATTGTGCACATCCATCCCTTCGCCAAAGAACTGCCCGGTCGAGAGTATCGCCTGGTACTTCCCGTTCTTGATCCGCTTCAATTTGCTCATGCGCTTAGCGCTGGTGTCATCCCCGGTAATGACAACCGTCTCGCAGCGTCCCTTGAGGCAGAGTGCTAGGACGTCGAGATGCTCTTTGCGCTCGGAGAGTACCAGGACGCGCTCGCCACGTGATACTTGTTCGGCTATGTCGTCAGCAATGAGGCGGTTTCGTGCTGTGTCGAAGGAGATGATCTTCGCGAGAAGCTGGAAGCGGTCGGTCTTCCACTCAAACGGAATCTCAAGCGCTGTTTCTTTCACGACGATCTCGGGCACTATTGCGTGCGCGGCAGGAGCCCGTTCCATCCTCCCGCTTGATTGCATAGTCGAGACGATATCTCCAAGGTACGCATAGATGAGCCGTTCGTCATTATTCTTGCGCTTCGGAGTTGCGGTGAGGCCGTAGAGGTAGTCAGGATTGAGGGTGCGGATGACGGCACTGAAGGTCGTTGCCGGAATGTGGTGGCATTCGTCAACGATGATGGTACCGAACCGATTGGCGAACGTTGCTTTGTCGGCGACGCGCGAGAAGCTCTGTAGGAGCCCAATGGTGATTTCCTTGCCGATACTCTTTTTGACGCCGGAGTAGCGACCAATCTTCACCTTTGGGATATTGATGCAGGTCTGGACGCTCTCGACCCATTGATCGAGAAGTTCATTGCGGTGGACGAGCACGAGCGCCGAAAGTCCGCGTCGGGCGATAAGCTCCATGCCCATCATTGTCTTACCACTTCCAGGCGGCGCGACGAGGATGCCTTGGTCGTGCCGAAGCGTCTCTTCAACACATGTTTCCTGCGAGGGAGTGAGCTTGATGACGCTTTTAAACGAGACCCGCTGAAAGTCAGCGTGCTCGCGCTCGACCTCGTATGCAATACCTTCCGTCTGCAGAAACGTTGTCAATCGGTCTAGGAATCCGCGCGGAATGAAGATACTGTCGCCGACTTCTTCGATGAGCTTGAAATACTTGCGCGTGTCGTGCACCGACTTGCCCATGCGTTTCTTGGCGAGATATTCTGTGCTCAAGAAGTTCAGTTCTTCCTTCAGGAACCGTATCGTCTGCGGCGTTAGAAGGACGCGGTCGAGCTCGATCTGATTGCGGACGGTGAGCGTGAGTTTGCCGGTATCGCGACGCGGAATCGAGTAGGACGAGCCGGTCTCGAGTTCTTCGAGCGCGTGATCGAGCTCGGCGGCCGAATGCCGCTTCATGGCGGCGAGATAGGTCCACTGGTCAGCAATCGGTTCCCTGGTATCCGGGTCGATGAATACCATCGTACCGTTTTGCGCGAACGTGCCTTGAAGCGGGAGCGCGATGAGATTGCCAAAGCCGTCGACGGAGACCGAATCTTGGTTCGGAAAGAGCCGGTCGAAGCTTACTTCTTTCTCGAACGGTGAGAGCTTGAACGTGCGGCGGATGATCTCGAGGCCGATGCGGCGGCTCTTGTAGCAGAGATACGGCGCATCGAAGAATATCCACGCATGGCCGCCATTCCCCGATTTGGACTTCTCGAGGTATCCCGTGAGGCCGGCTTCCTTCGCGACGTTCAGGTATGCTCGCGCGTCGTCCAGCCACTGTGCTTTGTCAAAGTCTGCGACAAGGAAGTATGAGGTGTTGTCGGAAAGGATCGGGTAGACGCCAATGAGGATGCGTCTGTTCAGATGATTCGCGATCACCTCGCGCGTGAACGGGAGGAGCGTCTTGCGCTCGAAAGTCTTGAGCGAGCCGCCAGTGCTCCGGTGTGCGTTAAACTCATTCCAGTCGAAGGAGTATGCGGGGCTGTATCCCGATCGACCGTTCTTCTCCCAATATCGCGCGTATGCATCCTCTCGCCCATGGAAGAGCGAAGCGAAAAGTTCGACTTGCTCGGGCGTTGCCATGGCAGCTAGCTAAGTTCCGCGATATAGCCGGCGATCTCTTTCTCACTCGGTTTGTGAGTGTTGGTCATGAAGAAGTGGAAACGAAGGAAGGGGTCAGTGCCATTCGTTGCAATGATGAGATTATCAATCACGGTTTGCGGGGCTACATCATTCGAGATGCCGATGCAGAGCAGGACGTATGTATCTTCATACTCCGTCCGCTCAAAAATACATTCGCCGCTTCGCTGGATCCCTCGCGAGGCCTCACCCAAGCGTTCATGTTGCAGCGCTGTTATTGGGTGAGTTGCGCTCAGCACGACATAGTATCTCAAGAATCCTCCACGCACCGAACCGATCGATGATTCAATGCTAAAGTCGTCATCCCAAAATTCGTCATTCATAGGTGGCTATATTTTGCGGTATCGTGTGGTCCGCCCTTGCCCGACGCGCTCGATCTTCTTCAGACGCAGAAGGACATCAAGCGCCTGAGAGACCGTAGGACGAGCAACGTGTGTCGCTACGCTGATTTCTTTTGGAGCAGCTTCTCCCGTTTGCTCGAGGTATCGCCACACCGCGAGCTGTTTGGGCGAGAGAAGTTTCTCGATATTCTCGTGCGAGAGGAGGTCAATGGCGGCACGCGCCTGTGTGAGAAGAACAGAGAAGAAAAACTCGAGCCAAAGCGTGATGTCCTCCTTCTTGCTGCGCAGTGTTTTTTGGCTCTTGCGCAAAGCGAGATAGTATTCGGCCTTATTGTTCTCGACGAGCTTCTCGTGTGAGACGTATGGCATGTACTCGTATCCCGCTCTAAGGAGAAGCAGGTTCGTGAGGACGCGCGAGAGACGCCCGTTCCCATCTTCAAACGGGTGGATGTTTAAGAATTCGACGAGGAAGTTGCCGATAATCAGCAACGGATGCAATTCTTTCTCCGCAAGAGCGGTTTGCGTCCACTCGACAAGCTCTTGCATCTCCTTGGATGTGCGCCAGGCAGGTGTCGTGTCGAAGAGGACGCCGATCGATTGCCCGGCGTCATCGACAATGTGCACCTGATTCTCTTTCTTCTTGTATTCGCCGCGATGGAGTTCGTCTTTGTCTGTGTACTTCAAGAGCTCGCGATGGAAGTGTTTGATGGTGCTTTCTGAAAATGGGATATGCTTCCATGCATCGAACATGTTCTGGAGAAGCTCGTAGTATCCGCGCACTTCCTGCTGGTCGCGGTCAGCGAATGTCTGCATCGAAAGCCCGCGCATAAGTCGTTCGACTTCTTCGTCCGATAGCTTCGATCCCTCAATGCGCGTTGAAGCGCCGGTCGAGGTTACGAGTACCGACCGCTTCAAGCGCCCGAGCGCCTGTGGGTTGAGTCGTGCGCCGCCGATCCACTGACCCCTCAGAAGGTCAATGGTATTGATGAGTGTCCAGAGATGCTCCGGGACATTCGTGATTCGTTTTGAGAATGGGTAGTCCATGGTGGTAGCAGGCAATCTCATACACTGAATATGTTAGATTATATACGATTATATTACGATGCGCAACGGCTTATAGCAACCGCCGTCGAGAATAAAAGTGAGACACTTTCGGGCATGCGTTTCCGTGTCTCATTTGTCTCGTTTTTCTTCCTCAAAGACCCCTATGCCAAGCCCTCAGCGCGAGCCAGATTAATCGG
>JAJYQV010000001.1:41682-44410 GCA_021794425.1 bacterium | reverse complement strand
CATACTAACTAAATAGTTCCAACCGCCCGAAGCGCCGCCCAGCTCTCTCGGGCGGATTGCTTTTTGACTGCGGCGACGGGGTAGGGTAGACTCGGGGAATATGAAAGTCATCTTGATCAAAGACGTGAAGGGTATGGGCCGGGCGCACGAGGAGGTGGAGACCTCCGACGGCCACGCGCTCAATTATCTGATACCGAAGAAGTTCGCCATCCCGGCTACGCCGGTCGCCAAGAAAGAGGCCGAGACACGTCGCAAGCAGGTCATCGACAGCAAAGAGGTCGATGCCGCCCTGCTCGCACAGAATATCGCGGCTTTGGCCGACGCCAAGATCATCATCACGATGAAGGCCAATGAGAAAGGCCACCTCTACGATGCGGTTGGAGAGTCCGAGATCGCAAAAGCCGCCAAGGAGCAGGCGCACATCGACCTTCCCGAGGAAGTCATCAAGCTCGAGAAGCCGATCAAGGAGCTCGGCACGTTCGAGGTCCCCGTCGCTTCGGCAGACACGTTCGGGAAATTCTCCATCACGATTGAGGCAGAATAACTTCAGGCGGGGAACTGTCCGTGCGCGATGTCTGCGAAAGGAACTCGGCGCCTTCAGGCGCCGAGTTCCTTATATTTGAGAGCCCAAGTTTTAGATGACGTCCACGATCTTCTTGGTGGTGCGGTGGCCGGTGAAGGTGGTCTTGCGCATGGTGCGGAAGGCGACCGTACCTTCGGCGACGGCGAAGAGCGTGTGGTCTTTGCCGACCTGGACGTTTTTCCCCGCCTCGATTTTTGTGCCTCGCTGACGCACGATGATTGCGCCCGGCTTCGCCGCAGCGCCGTCAGCAAGCTTCACCCCGAGGTATTTCGGGTTGGAATCGCGCAGGTTTTTGGCTGAGCCGCCGGCTTTGGTATGTGCCATACGTGATAAGATTTACCCTATGACTATAGCAGAAGCGCGGGAGAAATGCAAAACTCTCGCCAGGAAGGTCACCAAGGACGCGCTCATCGTCGCGATCCTCCTCTTCGCTTCTTCAGCAAGCTTCGGGCTCGGCTATCTGGCCGGGCGGGGCGCCGGGCAAGGGCAGGGAAGCGGGACCGTTCCGGGAGCGCTCTCGATCGCCTCTTCGAGCGCCGAGGCGCCGTTCGTCGCTTCGGCGGGAGGCACGAAGTATTACCCGCGCGCTTGCGCCGCCGCTTCGCGCATCGCCGAGGCGAACCGAGTCTGGTTCGCGTCGGCCGCGGACGCTGAGGCGGCCGGGTATGCGAAAGCTGTGCATTGCACAGGGTTTTGAGTCCCTCTTCGACCTGCTACAATACACGCAACATGAGTACGCACGATCACACCGCGACCGAACGGCTCGCGCAAGCAGTCCACGAAGGGCAGCGCTCGATGCCCGAGGACCGCCCTCTCATGGTTTGCAAGCCGAACAAGATAGAGTCGTGGCGCATCTTTAAGATCATGTCGGAGTTCGTTGAAGGGTTCGATGTCATCCGCCGTTACAGCCTTGCGGCGACCTTTTTCGGTAGCGCACGCACCGCTCCGGGTGGAGAGACGTACCAGCACGCTACCGAGCTTGCGGGGCGTCTCGCGAAAAAGGGCTTTGCGATAATCACCGGAGGCAGCTCCGGTATCATGCAGGCAGCAAACGAGGGAGCGTTCAACGCGGGTGGCGCGTCAGTCGGTCTCAATATCAATTTGCCGAGCGCCCAAAGCTACAATTCATACCTCACCGACAAGTTCGGCTTCGACCACTTCTTTGTGCGCAAAGTGATGCTCACGTACGCCTCCGAGGTCTACGTGTATTTCCCGGGCGGGTTCGGTACGCTCGACGAATTTTTTGAGATCGTCACGCTCGTTCAAACGAAAAAGATACGCAAGGTTCCCATCATCCTCTTCGGGAAAAAGTACTGGGAGCCGCTCCTCACGGTCATCGAGAAGACACTGTATCGAGAGTACGCGAACATCGACAAGGACGACATGAAGCTCTTCACGCTCGTCGATTCGGTCGATGAGGCCTATGAATACATCACAGCAAACGTCTCCTGCTAAGGCCGCCCTATGAGCCTTGATTACAGCCAAAAACAATTACTCAACAAGCCCCTCCACCAAAGGAAATCCCGTGGCAGAGTCCGTATCGGCGGCCACACACGCCGCCTCCAGGTCTATGCGGTGTTGACGGGATTCCTCTCTATGCTTATTTCGCTCGTAACACTCTTGGTCAGGATAATCCAGCAATAAGCGCGGAAAAAGGGGCAGGGAAGAGGGTGGGGGTAACCTTCGCCACCGGACGCCTCCCCATGGTATCCTCTCCCCTATGAGACGAAGAAAAAGCTGGGCAAAAAATCTTGAAGTGTACGCTTTCTGGACGGGTTTTATGAGCACCATCATCAGCCTTCTGCAAGTCATCGTCATTGCGCTGAAAAAATAATAAAGAAAAGGGAAGAAGATAAGGGCTCCTTCCGGAGCCCTTATCTCCAGGATGTTTGTTGTCTAGAGTGCGCACAATATATCTTTTGCGCACTCGTGTAGTCGGCGAAGCCGCTCAACAAGTGCGCAAAAGATAGTCGCGATTGTGCGAACGCTCGCATGAAGCGAGCCGTACGCACAATCGCTTTGCGCACTCGTGTAGTCGGCGAAGCCGCTCAACAAGTGCGCAAAAGATAGTCGCGATTGTGCGAACGCTCGCATGAAGCGAGCCGTACGCACAATCGCTTTGCGCACTCGTGTAGTCGGCGAAGC
>JAJYQV010000001.1:0-41672 GCA_021794425.1 bacterium | reverse complement strand
TTTGCGCACTCGTGTAGTCGGCGAAGCCGCTCAACAAGTGCGCAAAAGATAGTCGCGATTGTGCGAACGCTCGCATGAAGCGAGCCGTACGCACAATCGCTTTGCGCACTCGTGTAGTCGGCGAAGCCGCTTGGGCTTACTTAAATCTTAAGATGAGCGAAGTTCACGAGCCACTGCCACCCCTGGACCAGGAGATGGTAAAGGTAGCCGAAGTTTGCTTGGCCAGCGGGAGAATTGATGATGGATTGGATTGAGATGCCAAAGAACGACAACGCAAGGACGAGAACGAAGAGCAAAAAGATGAGTTTGAGCATGGACAGGTACAGTATAACAACGCTCATGAGTCCGCGCGACTGTCGTCATTGGGAACTCCCCTCCCTTCGGTTTATTCCACATCAATACCCCGTGCGGCGTAAGCCCGGGGATGCAGTGACTGACAAGAATACCCTGTGGCGTGAGCCCAGGGTTCTTTATTCGACCAGCTCTCTTGCGAAAGACTGGGTGAAAGGAAAAGACGCGCTCTAGAGATCTAGAGCTTGTTCAAAAACCCCTCAAATCCGCCCCTCGCTCGGACTGTTCCGTGTAAAAGAGGGCCCAATTCAAGTCTTTTACACGAAACACTCCTCGCTCGGGGAGGGTTTTGAGACATGCGCTAGAGATAAGAGAGCGGGTTGAGGTACGCTGTGAGCGTTGCCACCGGCATGGTAGCGTCAGCGCAGCCGATGGTCGCGCCGCGGAATTGCCGGAGTGTCATGATTTCGGTTCCCTCACTTGCGTAGACGCCGAAGTGGAGGTGCGGCCCGGTCGCATAGCCGGTCATACCTGAGAGGCCGATTACTTGCCCGGTTGAGACCGACTGCCCTTTCGAGACATCGATTTCGGAAAGGTGCGCGTACAGGGTGTTGATGCCGTTCCCGTGCACGAGCATCACCCATTTGCCGAAGGAGTAGCACTGGCGACCTCTTGAATCGTGCACCAGATCCGTGTCGCCGGTGGCGAGTACGGTACCGCTGAGTGCCGCCTCGACCGGCGTGCCGATGGGCGCGGCGATATCGATGCCGTTGTGGCCGTGGCCGTTATAAACTTGCGGGTTTTTGGTCGCAAACGGCGTATTACCGAAGTATTGCGTGACGCAGAACAGGTTTCCAAAGACGCTTTTCCGCCCGGCACAGGCGGACATGAACGAGTGGCTAAAAGGCCAGGAGAGGACGCCTGTGCCGACCTTTGGTAAAAGGTCCGGGTGCACGACGAGGTTCAACTGACTCTGAAGGTTAATGAGCTCGTCCTCAAAGGATTTTTCCGACGCTTTCTTCTGCGCGATGAGCTTCTGATAATTCGCCTCCTGGTTCTTCGTCTGCGAGAGAAGCTTCTGCTGCGTCGCCTTGTTGGCATCGACAGAACGCTTTTGCAACGTGAGGTCGTTCTGGAGCGCGAGCAGGCTCGTTTTCGTTGCAGTGGCCTTGTCACGGTCGGCACCAAGCGCCGTGCGTACGGTGCGCAGGTCGTCGATGTTGTTTCCGAGTGCCTGGTTGAATTGGACAGCCTCATCAGCCGCTTTCCATGCGTCGCCGAGGGAGTTTGCGGAAATGAGCTGGATAATGAGCGGCGTCTGCTCACTTTCGGTAATGGCGCGGAGCTGAGCGGCGATGGCCGCTTGGTCGGCGCTGATGGCCGCTTCCTTGTCGCCGATAGAGAGCGAGAGCTGCTGTATCTGAAGGTTTGCTGACGCGATTTTATTCTGCGTGACCTTGATCTGCGCGGCGAGCTGCTGCTGCGAGAGACTAAGCGAGCGGATCGTTGATTGGAGCGTGTTTTTCTTTGCACTCGCGGCGTCGAGCTGCTTCTGGAAAGCTGCGATTTCCGCCTCAAGCGAATCAATTTGCTGCTTGTTCGCGTCGATCTTGGCCTGGATGTCTGCCGCTGCGTCAGCCTTTGCAAATCTCGGATTGCCGAGAGAGAATCCGGCTAACAATAAGAAGAAAAAGAGCGAGACTCCGAGACGCTTCATCCTTCCAGTATAGCAACGGCGTTTCGTATGCGCGAAATCGCGACTGCCGCGCCGAGGATCGAGATAAGTGTGAAGGGGTCTGGAGAGCGTTCCGCCCCAGAAAGCGCGTAGCGGAGCGGCCAGAGGACCGCGCCGCGCCCCCCCTTCCCTCTCGCTTCCTCTGCATCAGCGAGCGGCATGAGCGCCGCTCGTATGGTCTCTACGGACATTCCGACCCCTCCCGCTCCCGCGAGCGCCTCGATAGGCGCGAGGAGGCTCGATAGGGCTGCTGCGGTCATACCGGAGCGCCCAGGAGGCTCCTTGGCGATAAGAATGTTCCGGTCGAGAAGCGGCTCTTTGAAAAGACAGGCGAGCTCGCCGGCGAGCATCTCGCGCGCCTCTTGGAACGTCTGTGCCCGTTCCTTGAGGAGCGGAACGGCCTTGTGGAGCCTGTCTGCATCAGGGGCCGAGAGGGCTCCGCGCGCGATAAAATCGTCGACGGAGAGTGTGCGCATCCAGCGCTGGTTTACCGAACGGAGCTTCGTCTCGTCAAAAATAGCGCTTCCCTTCTGCACACGCGCGAGATCGAAAGTGCTGATGAGTTCTTCCCGCGAAAGATACTCGCGCTCATCGCCCGGATTCCAGCCGAGCAGGGAGAGATAGTTGAGCATGGCTTCGGGGAGTATGCCGAGGTCGCGATACTCGGTGAGCGCTTTTGCTCCTTTGCGTTTCGAGAGTTTCGTGCGGTCGCTGCCAAGTATGAGCGGCAGGTGCGCGTAGATCGGCCGAGCGAATCCGAGCGCGCGTTGGATGAGTATCTGGCGCGGCGTGTTTGAGATGTGGTCTTCCCCCCGAATGACATGGGTGACGCCCTCGTCGCCATCGTCGATGACGACGGCGAGGTGGAAGATCGGTTCATCAAATGAACGCGCGATGATGAAGTCACCGAGATCACCGACCTCCATCGTTATCTCGCCCCGGATGAGATCAGTAAAAGAAATAGCCCCGCCAGGATTCCTGAAGCGGATGACCTCGGTTCGGTCTCCAGGGTTCTTCGGCGTTTCCTTCGAGACATAGGCGTGGTCAGCTGCGACGAGCGCCTCAAGGACCTCCCGATGCCGCGCGGCATTATCGCTCTGGCGATACGCGTGGTCGAATGGCAAATCGAGCCACGCGAGCGCCTCAAGGATGTTCGCCTCGTATTCCGGCCGCGAGCGCGCTTTGTCTGTGTCTTCTATGCGTAAGATGAACGAGCCGCCGTTGCGCCTTGCGAAAAGATAGGCGAAGACGGCCGTGCGGTAGTTGCCGGCGTGCAGAAGGCCGGTCGGTGACGGGGCGAAGCGGGTGACAATCGTGTTCATGCTTCGTGCGGGAGTGCGAGCGCGAGAACTTCGCGGGCGAGGATACGCGCCGCATCAGGGTCAGTGAAACCTTCGGCCGCCGCGCTCATGCGTTTGGCGAGCTCGGGGTCCTCAAGGATGCGCTGTATCTCGGCGACAAGCAAGTGCGGGGTAAGGTTCTCTTCTTCAAGGACGACCGCCGCGCCGGTCCGCGCGAACGTGTAGGCGTTCGTGCGCTGGTCATGGCTCACCGATTCAGGGATGGGGATGAGTATCGCCGGCTTTCTCCAGAGGCCGATCTCGGCGATTGCATTTGCGCCCGCGCGCGAGATGACGATGTCGGCGACGCCTGCAGCGCGCTGCATCGATACTTGGTCGAGGTATTTGAACGGATGATAGCGGGCTGCGTGCGGGTTGTCCGTGAGCACGACTCTGCTGACCCCTTCGACGTTCTTGAATTTCGCGGGGCCGGTCTGGTGAATGACATTTGCGAACGAGACGAGTTCAGAGAGCGAGGAGAGCACGACTTCATTTATCTTTTCGGCGCCTTGAGAGCCGCCGAGAATGAAAATAGTCGGCACGCCCACCTCGAGGCTGAGATACTGGCGTGCCCCCTCAGTTTCGGTCCGCATGAGCGCTTTCCGGATCGGAATACCGGTCCGCGCAATCCGGTCTTGTACGCGCTTAGGGAAGAAGGCAGCCGTGCTCTCAAAGGAAATGGCTATCTTGTCGGCAAACTTCGCCGCGAGCAGGTTCGCGCGTCCGGGCTTGGCGTCTGACTCATGGATGATGAGCGGGATGCGTAGGAGCCGCGCGGCGAGCACGGTCGGCACGCTCGCATAGCCGCCCTTGGAGACGACGACATCGGGGTAGATGCGGAAGAGCGCGATGACTGCCGAGACTGTCCCGAAAAAAGTCTTGAACGAATCCACGACGTTCGAGAAGGAAGCGTAGCGCCGCACCTTCCCTGCCGGTATGCGGATATAGGCGATGCCATTTTCAAAAAGCGCCTTCTCGTCGAACGGGTTCGGCGCGAGATAGTAGAAGACCGGCTCAATGAGATGCTCTTCTCGGACGAGGTCTTGCAAAGCTTCCGCGATGGCGATGAGGGGGTAAAAGTGCCCTCCCGTGCCGCCGCCGGTAAATGCGATTTTCATAGCCACACTATAACATTTCAAGCTCTCTTATGAACGGAAACGTTCAAGATGAGGCCGCACATGAGGAGCGTCGTCGCAAGCGCGGTCCCGCCGTGGGAAATGAATGGCAGTGGGAGGCCGGTGAGCGGGATGATGCCGAGCATTGCGCCGATATTGATGAATGCCTGTAAGATGATGAGGAAAGAGAACCCGAGCGCCATGAGCCCGCCAAAAAGGTCGGCAGAGTTTCCCGCTATCACGATGCCACGCGCGGCAAGAGCGACAAACAGGACGAGAAGGATGAGCGTGCCGATAAATCCAGTTTCTTCCGCAAAGACAGCAAAGACTGAGTCGCCGTCCGGCTCGGGCAGATAATTGAATTTCTCGACGCTTTGCCCGAAGCCGCGCCCGAGGAGTCCGCCCGAACCAACTGCGATGAGCGCCTGTTGGATCTGGTAGCCGCTGCTGAGCGAGTGGGCCGAAGGATCGACGAACGTCTTCACGCGCTGCAGGACGTATGGCCGGGCGAGGATGACGGCGCTAAGCACGAGGAGGACACCGAGTCCCAGGATGCCGAAGTCGCGCCACGGCGCACCTGCGGCAAAGTACATGACGGCACCGGTGGCAAGGAGGAGCATCGTCGTAGAGGTATTCGGCTGCGCCAGGAGTAGCGCTGCGGGCACCGCGAGGACCGCGACGAACGGCAACAGACCTTTTTTCGGGTTTCTGAGCTGCCGTGCGCGCGGCGCGAGCCACCATGCGAGTGCGAAGACGAATCCGATCTTGAGGAGTTCTGCCGGTTGAAACGTCGTGACGCGGAGGTTGATCCAACGGGTTGCGCCGCCAGAATGGAAGCCGATCCCCGGTATGAAAACGAGCGCGGTAAGGATGAGCGTTGCGATGAAAAAGTGGGGCGCGTAGCGCTTTATGAGCGCGAACGGAACTGCGCGAGCCAGAAGAAACGCGACGAGACCGAGGCCGAGACCGAGGCCTGTCTGGAGCAGGATGTCGCGCGATACCGAGCTACTTTCGCGCGCAAGCAAGCCGAGCGCCGCCGAGGAAAAGATCGCGATACCGGCAAGGGCGAGCGTGATTACGAGCATTAAGAACACGCGATCTCCTGAAACGAACTTCATGGCAGGCGGGCGAGGAGCGCGATAGCGAGCCCGAGCACGCCGGCGATGATCGTGATGATCCAGTAGCGCATGGTGACCTTTGTCGCGGGCCAGCCGAGGGCTTCAAAGTGGTGATGGATGGGCGCGACTCGAAATAGTTTTTTGTGGAAAACTTTTTTCCAAAACACTTGGAGGAGCGTCGTCACGACGGTGGCCGTGAGCGGGAAGGCAACGAGGGGGAGGACAAACACCCCGACACCGCCGGCGAGCGCGTCGGAGGCGAATGCTGTCATTGCGAGCGCGAGCGTGAGTGCCATGCTGCCGGTCTCTGACATATAGAATCGCGCGGGCGGCACGTTAAACCAGAGGAAGGCGAGCGTCGCACCAGCGACCGACGCGGCAAACGCGGCGAGCGAGGCCTGTCCCTCGCCGAAAGCGATGCCGGCGTACACGAGGAAGATGATCGCGAAGACGCCGCCCGCGAGCCCGTCGAGCCCGTCAATGGTGCCGCCAGCATAGATCGCGAGCGTCACGAGCGCAAAGGCCGGAATGATGAGCCACCCGAGTATGAGCGGCGCGGCGAAAGGGACGCTGATCGTCTCGACGCCGAGCTTCGCATAAAACCACCAGCCGCCGAGAAGCCCTATCATGCCGACGATAGAGAGTCGTCGGGCAAGCGACAGCCCCCCGCTGCTCTTGGTTATCTCAAGAAGGTCGTCGATGAACCCTGCCAACGCCCCTGCCGCAAGCGCGAGAAGCGGGAGCCATGTTTCGCGGCGATTAACAAAATCGAGGGGTGTCCAAAAGCCGTCGAACGAACGCGCAAGAATCCAGAAAAAGAATGCGGTCGCGAGAACGGAAGCCCAGATAAGGACGCCGCCCATACGGGGAGTCGAGACCTCTCGCTCCTTGTGAAGCTCGTCGAAGATCGGCGTGCCGCCGCCCCCGATGCCGGTGCCCTTCCCCGCTTTCTTTTTCCACGCTCTCGCACGATACAAGATATTCGCAAGGAACGGCGCGAGTGCGATGCCGAGCGCAAAGGTCGTCGCCGAGGGGATGAGCACGCGTGAGGCAATACTGATCATGGCCTCATAGCGAAGGGACTCCCGCGAAATGCGCGAGCGTCGCCGCGACGAGCGTCGTGCCGTCGGTGAAGCGGTCCTTCTCGGTCGAGCCGAGCACGACGACCGCGATCGGGTGATTAATGCCCACGTCAAAGACGAGGGCGAGGTTGCCGCCGGCGAGGTCGGTATAACCCGTCTTTGAGAGGAGAAGCTGCGGGATGGCGGACACCATCGGGTCCGTGTTCTTTACCGTAAAGGTCGTGCCTCCTTCCGAGACGGCGCGCGCGGTGGCGTGTGTCGTCGCCTCGGTAATCTCTGGAGCGCGCTCGGCGAGCGCGCCGGCGAGCCGCGCGAGGTCGTGCGCCGAGCCGTACCCGCCTGAAACGGCGGTGTTTACGTCGAGCCCGTTGCCGTTCACCGCGTAGGTCTGGGAGAGGCCGAGCGCGGCTGCGGCGCTCGCGAGCGTCTCGTCGAGCGGGCGATTCTCTCGTGCGGCCGTCGCTTCCGCGATCGCGGCAGCACCATCATTGAGCGAGGCGGTAAGGGTGAGCCGTGCGAGGTCGGCGAGCGAGAACACTTGTCCGGCAGAGAAGGCGTGTGGAGCGTAAAGGTGCGTCACGTCAGCCGGTATGGTGATCGGTGTCTGGGGAGAGAGTTCGGTGATGGCGGCGTAGACGGTGAGAAGTTTTGTGAGCGAAGCGAGCGGAAGCTGCGCATCGGCATTCTTCGCGTACAGAGTCTTTCCAGTCGCGAGATCGTAGACGATGGCGGCTTTCGCCTCGATAGGAACTTGAGCGAACGCGCCTGGCGCGGTCGAGGTCGCTATCGCAATTGGTGCCGCGTCGTTTGGCATCGGCTGCGGCGTACTCGGTATGAAAAGGAAGAGGGCGAGAATGCCCGAGGCGAAGAGGAGCGCAACGCCTGCCTCTCGAGTGGAGCGGCTGCGTTGGGCAAGTTTCTGGAGCTGGAGGGAGTCCATGCGAATGATTTACGTCGTCGCTGGCGCGTCTGCGGCGAGCAGCTCCGCTTCGACGACGGCGCGAGCCGCCGCACTGAGTTCCGTGGCGCGAGGGAGTTCTGCTGCGCGAGCAATACCCAGGTGCGCGAGCGCTTCGGTGGTGAGCGTGTAGCGCATGCGCCGTTTGTCTTTCGGGTCTTCGTGCCCCTCGATAAGGCCGCGCATGAGGAGGGTACGCAAGGATGCGGAGGAGTTCACGCCGCGCACCCAGTCGATCTCGCTCCGCGTCGCGCCCTCCTGGTAGGCGACAACCGCGAGGGTCTCGAGACTCCCCTTCCCCAAGTCGCGCGCGAGCTCGTCTTCGCGCAGACGCTTCACGACGGCCGCCGCGTCCGGCGCGGTGCGCAGCTCGAGCTCTTCTGCGGTTTCGATGAGCGCCATGCCGTGGCCGCCGAGCCCCTCGGCGAGCTCTTTGGCGGTCGTGGCGAGCTGCTCGTCCGAAAGCCCGAGGAGCTTCGCGAGCCGCTTCTTCGGGATCGCCTCGCCGGAGACGAAAAGGAGCGCTTCGAGGGCGGCAGCGGGAGAAATCATATCCCTACTATCATACCTGCGCCGAGGGCCTCGGGCAACGCCTGATTTTGGGTATAAAAATCGAAGCCCCGCGCGAAGCGGAGCTATATAGGAATCAGATTCCTATAACTTCGTTACCCGTATCTCGGGACTGCATTGGTGGCGGTGTTCTGGATGCGGATGTCGCCGTGGGGTTCGTACTGATCAGCGGCGACGGCGCCCTGCTTGACCAGCTCGAGGAGCGCGAGGAAGGAGACGACAATCTCGACCTTTTCTTTCTTGTCGCCGGTAAAGGCCTTAAACGAGAGAGTGGCCGCGCTCCGCACGCGTTTCGCGAGATCGTCCATGACTTCTTCAATCGAGATGAGCGGCTTCACGCGCGCTTCGGGGAGCTCTTCGACCGCTTCGCGCGCGGCGAGGAGCTTCGCGAGCGCCTGCTCGAGCGCCTCCGGCGTGAAGTCGCGCGCGGGCGAGAAGAACGGCTCGGGCGCGCGCCAGCCGGCGCGGAGCATCGGCTGCTTGCCGAAAATCCTTCCGAGCTCGCGCGCCGCTTCGCGCACGTTCTCGTAGGCTTCGAGGCGACGCTTCAGGTCGTCCACGTCTCCCTGCTCTTCCTCGGTGAGCGTGAGGTCGGGGATGAGCGACTTCGACTTGATGAGGAGGAGGGTTGCCGCGATTGCGATGAAGTTCGCGGTCTCTTCGACGGGGAAGGTTTCTTGCGCGCGCACATGCGCGATAAAGTCCTCGGTAATCGCGGCGAGCGCGAGATCGTTCACCAGGAGCTTGCGCGCGGCGATGAGGTCGAGCACGAGCTCGAACGGGCCCCGGTAGGCTTCGGTCTGGATGGAAAACCCCGTGCTAGTCGTTGTCGGGTTCATCGTCCGGGATGGAGCTCGAGAGGAGCACGTCGATGCGGTTCATGTCGCGCGGGAAAAGGGTTGCTTCTTTCACGTTCTCGAGCCGAAGGAACTTCTGTGTGAGGCGCTCAAGCCCCATGCCGATGCCGCCGTGCGGCGGGAGACCGTACTTGAAGGCCATGAGGTAGAAAGAGAACTTCTCCGGGTCGAGGCCTTTCCCGCGGATCTTCTCCACGAGCGTATCGTGATCGTGGACTCTCTGGCTGCCCGAGAGGATCTCGACACCGCGGAAGAGAAGGTCGAAGCTCTTGGTCATACCTGGGTCACTCTCGTCTTCCAGCGTGTAGAACGGGCGCTTGGAGACCGGGTAGTGGGTGACGAAGATGAAGTCGCTCCCCTTTTCTTTCAGCGCCCATTCGCAAAGCGCGCGTTCGTGCTCGGGCTCGAGGTCGGGCTCGTCGGTGGAGACGCCGAGGATCTCCTGCGCCTCGCGGAGCTTCACTACCGGGAAGGCCTCGGGGATTTGCGGGAGCGGAACTTGCTCCGGAAGTTTTTCGCCGAGGCGCTTCGTGATGTGCTTGAGCGCGCCCTCGACCATGACCATCACGTCGGCGTGATCCTTGATAAAACCCATCTCAAAATCGAGCATGGTGAGCTCGTTTAGATGGCGGGTGGTGGCGTGCTTTTCGGCACGGAACTGCGGACCGGTAGTATACACGCGCTCGAACGCGCCGACCATCATCTGCTTGTAGAGCTGAGGCGAAGTGGCGAGGTAGGCGCTCCGGTCCTTGAAGTACTCGACCTTGAATACGCCCGCACCTCCCTCGGCGTCGTCGCCTACGAGCTTGGGCGCCTGGAACTCGGTGAAGCCTTGGCTGTCCAGGTATTCGCGGAAACCCGCGACGATCTCGGCCTGCGTCTTGAAGACGAGCTGCTCCCGCGGACGGCGTACGGTGAACGGGCGATAGTCGAGGAGGGTGTCGAGATTGATGTCGGCATCGGTATCAAATGGCAGCGGTTCGGCGCGGGCGAGCACATCAAGAGTGGTGATTTCAAGCTCGATGTCGCCATTCTGTTTGTCCGCGATGACGTTCTTATCGGGGCGCTTGTTCACGATGCCTTCGGCCCGGACGACGAATTCTTTGCCGGTCTCTTTGGCGACCGCGAGCGCGTCGGAACCTGGAAGACAGACGCCTTGCACCGTGCCCGTGCGATCGCGAAAATCGAAAAAGACCATCTTCCCCTGATCTCGGCGCACGTCGACCGAGCCGGAAATGAAGACCGTTTCTCCCACGCGCTGTCCGAGCTCCCCTATCAGTATTCGTTCCATATAGCTTATAAAATAACACACCCCGCGTTTTATTGCGGGGTGATTGATGCGGGGCTCCTAGGCCCGCGGCAGAGAACGATGAAGGAAGACTCGGAAGTTTTCCCCCAGCAGGTTGCGAATCAACCCCGGAGGGAACTTTCCCCAGACCATCCTTTCTTTGATGATCTCGAACATCCGGCTACCCCCCATGATGAGCTCCGGCGGGCGGTCGGGGAACGAAAGTCCGTCCGGCAGATGGCCCTTCAGTAAGGCGGTCATCCGGTCGAAATGAACCCTCGCTTCGTCCATCGTCATGTCTTGATGGACGCCGTCCGAGCCGACCCCGAGATTTTCGCTCCCGCGCAGATAATTTATCCACGCAAAGTGCTTCATCATAGTTCCGAGATGGTCGGCGCCCTCTTCTCCTTTCCCGATCAGGAAGGTGATCGTCGGGATGCCGACATACCCTTTTAAGGCGATTATTTTTCTGATCGCGTTGTCCGACAAGTTTCGCGCATGCGGATAGACGCAGTAGCATCCGCTATGGCTAGCCATCGGTTTCAGCGGGAGCCGCTCGTCGCGGATGAACTCGAGCGTTTCGATCGCCGTCCTTTCGTTTAGATGCGAGAGGTCGGGGATGACGCTGCACGCCGCCATCCATCGCAGAAGCTCTCGGCCGCGTCCGGTGAGCCCGCCGCCGACTTTGTAGCCGCTGCCGTACTCGCTCGCCTCATCATAGGCAAGCCCCATGACGCGGACGCCGGCGTCTGACAGCTGGCGAACGCGCTCAAGCGTGAGGCCATCGGGCGCGTGCTGCATCCCGAAGAGGAGGCCTATGCCTGCTTTGTCGAGATCGCTCCTCGTGCGCACCGTGTGCACCAGCGCATTGGACAGCGCGTTTTTCCTGAAGGTGCAGTGCGCGGCAAACGCCGTGTCGAAGTCATACATGTCGATTGGTTTCCTGGTTGGCGGCACGCTCGTGACATGAGCAAGCCGCAGCCAGGGCCGTTTCCATGGGTTGAAGATCGGCCGCTCGCCTTGGGGCCCCAAGAACGCCAGTGAGTCGGCGAAATACAGGTCGTTGGACATTGCTGTCTCCTTTTGTTTGTTGTTCAAAACCCCAGAAGTGAATCTGGGGGTCTGACAAAATACTATAACTCTCTGCAGAAAAGTCAAGGACGCGCCCCGGAAAGCCAGGCTTTCCGGGGCGCGTTAGGCCACGCCGATAGCGCGCTTCACGTGCTCCATCTTGCGCTCCGAGACGGCACGGGCTTCTTCGGCGCCCTTGGCGAGGATGTCTTCCACGATGCCGAGCTCGCTTCTGAGCTCTTCGTAGCGAGCGCGCATGGGCGCAAGGTAGCGGTCGAGGTCCTCGACGAGGATTTCTTTAAGCGTCTTATAGTTGCCGGCGTGCTCGGCATAGATCGCGTCGAGTTCCTGCTCGCTCCGGACGAGCTTGTGGATGGCGTACACGTTTTGGGGGCGTTCGCCCGAGGAGTCGGTGACGATGCTCATCACGCGTTTGTGAAGCTCGTCGCGCGACGCGAAGAGCGGGATCACGTTGCCGTAGCTTTTGCTCATCTTCTGGCCGTCGGTGCCAGGGACAATGGCGACGTCCGGCATGATATAGGGCTCGGGGAGCATGAATATGTCTTCTTTGAAGACGCGATTGAACTTTTCTGCCGTGTCGCGCGCGATCTCGATATGCTGCTTCTGGTCCGCCCCGACCGGCACGACCGCGGCGTCGTAGAGCAGGATGTCGGCCGCCATGAGCATCGGGTAGTTGAAGGTGCCGACGCTGATTTCCTTATTCTTCGCTTCGGCATCCTTGAACGCGTGCGCGCGCATGAGGTACGGCATGGTGGTGATGGTGTCGAAGATCCAGGCGAGCTCGGTGTGGGTGTGTACGTCTGACTGCTTGAAGAGCACGACCTCTTCCGGATCGAGTCCGATGGCGAGGTAGGTCATGACGAGATCGTATGTGCGCCGGCGCATCTCGCCCGCGTCCTGGACCGTATTGAGCGCGTGGTAGTCCGCTACCATGATGAAGCAGCGGTGCTTCCCTTCTCGGAAAAGCTCGACCTGCTGGCGCATTGCGCCGAAATAGTTGCCGATGTGGAGGTCGCCGGTCGGCTTCACGCCTGAGAGTAGGACGGGTTTGTCTGCCATATAAAGGATACGATACCACAAAAACGCGAAGCCGTAGAGAAAAAACGCAGCGTGCGCTCTCGCACTGCTAGGGCAGGCTACAGCCGCTTGGCGAAATGCTGCCAATCCTTGCGTGCGCCATCCCATGCCCCACCCCATTCCCAGCCGCGCTCGGTAAAGAGCGCCGCGACCTCCGCGGCAATCGTGCCGGGGACTGCCGGATGGTATGTCGCCCCGTCGGGAACGATGCGCCCGCCGCGCTTGGTGTAGGGGTTTTGCATCGGGTTTATGTCGATGGCGAGACCGAAGGCGTGGTCCGAGAGTTCATTGGTGCCGGCGATGAAGCGGTAGTTGAACGCGGAGGAGTTGTTCGCGCGCATGGAGGCATCGTCATCCCACCCGTAGGCGACGACCGGTACGACCTTTTCTATTGGGAACGCTCGTGCGAAAAGATCGGCGAAAATCGCCCGAGCCTCTTCCGCGACGCGTTCGTGAAGCACGAGCTGCCCGGCATGGACGCGCCCGTCGAACGAGGCGTAGGCAACCTCGACGAGCACGAGCGAGCGGCGCACCTCCTCCGGCACATCTTTCCCGGCGAGCGCTTCGTCAAGCGTATAGGCGCTATCGATGACGGTTTGCATGCGCGCATCCTAGCACCACCCGCAAGACCCGCCAAACAGACACGCGCCCGCCGGAGGCGGGCGCGTGTCTGTTTGGGTGGCTCTACGGTGCGCCGGGTTGGATTCGAACCAACGTAGGCCGAAGCCGACAGGTTTACAGCCTGTTGTAATTGACCACTCTACCACCGACGCTTACTTTGTCAAGTTGCGGAGAATGCGCGCCTGACAACAAGAACATTTTATCTTATTTGGTATGCAAAATCAAAACGCTCTGCTTGCCGCAGCGGACGAGCATGAGAAAATGGGTCGAGAAACTGCTTGACTTTAGTATAAATAAGTAGCATATTTAAAACTGGCGATTAACCCTCCCCAAACCCCTCAAATAGGACACGCGATGTCTGAATAATAGCGCGAGGGGATGGCGAAGCCAATCACCGCACGCGGTCGGTCGTTCAAGAAGGCATGTATCTCTCGCATCTCTTCTTGAGTCACCGACCCGATATCTCGCTTCTTCGGCACGAAGCACCGGATCCACCGGTTGGTGTTCTCCACCAGCCCCTTTTCCCAGGAGTGGTACGGGTGGGTGAAGTACAATGGAGCAGCGAGGAGAACCTCGAGTTCCCTCCAGTTCGAGAAGGCAATATCGTTGTCGGTGGTGATGCTCTTAACCTCAACCCCGGACAACAGCTCAGAAAGCGCGGCACGGACAGTGCCGCGCTTTCTGTCCGGCAGCTTCCGTACCCAGGTCCTCCGGGTGTGCCGGTCCGCTAAGACCAGGAACACCCAGGTACTCTGCCTGGAGACGACGAAGTCCATCTCAAGGTGTCCAGGGCCATCAAGTACTGGCCTCTCGTCTATGTATTTCCTCCCATCTTTCTGGTTTCCATAGTGATACTGCTTCCTTCCTCCCTTGCGCTTGTTCCAGCCCCAGAAGAGGTACCGGTCATAGCAGCGGCGACGGGCGAACTTGTATATGGCCTTTGCAGAACACACGATACCGAGCTCCTTCTCTAGATACCCGCTGATCTGCTCGGGTGACCACTTCTCCCGCAGCTTCTCATCCACGAAGTGGTGCAGGAATCGGTCAGTCGCCACCTTGAGGCACTGGCGTTTGCTTCTCCATCGTTTGAAGTATGCCCTCTGTTTGGCTTTGTCGGCACGATACGCGCCCTGCACCGAGTTCTTCCGTATCTCACGGGAGACGGTATTGGGGCTTCTCCCCAGGAACCGGGCGATCTCTCGGATGGCCACGTATTTCTTGAGAAGCGTTTCGATCATGAACCGCTCCTCATGGCACAGATGTTTGTATTGCTTCATATGACCGTACGTTAGCGCACGTGTGCTGTCCTATTTCAAAGGTGGGGAGAAGTAACCAAGTGAGGAGGTTACCATGACCACGCGCGAAGAAAAGCGCCTGGTCTTGGTGGCCGGGGCGCGCAAGTTGATCAATCAGGCGGTGTATGACCGGCACGCTTCCCTTGCGGAGGCACCGGGAAAAGTTTCTTGCACTTCCTTGACAGCGTACCTGTACGCTCTAATCGGCACCGCGCTTCCGCTGTCTCAGCAAAATGAGATGGGCCAGAACGTACCTCTTGAGGAACGTATGGCGGGAGACCTGGTGTTCGTGTTCGGAGCGGCTCGTTACAACGCCCCGGGTCACGTCGGCATCGCTACCGAATGCGGCACGGTCATTCATGCTGACCCGAACGCCGGTACGGTAGTCGAGAGTACCTTAGAGGAGTTCCGCGGAGACGGGACGAAGATGAAAATCCAACGATTGCTTTGAGGCCTGCGCATGCGCAGGCCTTTTTCATGCCACCGCCTTTGTCGCGGCAACGGTTGCAATTTCTTGTTTCCTTACCACCATCCCGTCTATGAGGTGCTGCTCATAAAAATCTCTAAGTTCTTGCAGCATCTTCGGTCGGTTCCCGTCAGACACGAGATTCCAGAGACTGAGTGATTGTGCAAGCGTGAGCATTTCGTCTACGGTGTAGCGCTCCTCGACGTAGAATGTCTTCTCTGTGAGATTCGTAAAAAGCTTCGCCAAAAACTCTCTATTGTCGTGGTCGCTTAGGGTGCTGAATGTGTTGCCCGCATATTTGCGATAGATTGCCTGGTAGCCTTTCCGGAACCCCTCGGTATCCTCTGATTTGTGATTCATCTTGAGCGCCGCGAAGAAAAGACCGCCATTCTTTAGCACGCGCCGTATCTCTGTAAGCGCAAGTTCTGTGTTGAACCAATGGAATGCCGTAAAGGCAGTGCATAGGTCGAAATGATCGGATTCGAACGGGATGCTATCCGCCCCGGCAACAACGTATGGAATATCTGGAGTTTCTCGCAACGCCTCGGCAACCATTCCCTGCTCTTTGTCAGCGCCGATAACCTCAAACCCGTGCGCTTTGAGTTCTCTGGTTGAGATGCCCGTCCCGCACCCGAGGTCTATCGTTACGGCGTTGGTGTTGCCGATGAGGTTTCGCAGATATTCATACAACTCGTCTGGGTAACCGCGCCGTGCATTACTGTATGCTTTGCTGAGTAGGCCGAACGTATTTTGATCGGTGGGCATGTGAATCTTTATTTCAAAACGAGAATGAGGACGCCCTGCTTGCCGCGGCGCACGAGAGCGAAGCCTTCCGGGAGGTCGCCCGGGTAGAGCTTCTGGTCGGGGTCTTGGATCGGAAAGCCGGAGAGGGTGATGCCCTTCCCTTCGATGAGGCGGCGCGCGTCGCTCTTGCTCTTTGCGAGCCCTCCTGCTACGAGCGCTTCGGCAAGCGAAAAACCATCTTCGATAAGCTCCTTCGTTAGGAACACCGACGGTGCTTCGGCGAGCGCGACCTCACGCGCCTCGCGCGAGAGCTCGGCGAACGGCGTGCCGCCGAAGAGCGCCGAGGAAGCGGCGGCGACCGCGGCGGTCGTTCCCGGGCCGTGCACGATCTCGGTGACGAGCCGAGCGAGGGTCTCCTGTGCCTGGCGCTCGCCCGGGTTCCGACGGTGGAGCTCCATCAAGGCGCCAATCTCCGGCAACGGGAGGAACGTGTAAACCTTGAGGTACGTCTCGAGGTTTGCGTCGGGCTGATTGATCCAGAACTGGTAGAACGAGAACGGCGAGGTCTTCTTGGGGTCGAGCCAGACCGCGTTGCCCTCGCTCTTGCCGAACTTCTTGCCGGACGCGTCGGTAATGATCGGCATCGAGAGCGCGTACGCCTGCTTCCCCGAGCGCTTACGGATGAGGTCGACGCCCGAGAGGATGTTCGTCCACTGGTCGCTCCCTCCCACCTGGAGGTCGACGCCGTACTTCTCGTTGAGGACGAAGTAATCGAATCCTTGGAGGAGCGCGTAGGTGAACTCGGTGTACGAGATGCTCTCGTCTGGCGTCTCAAGACGCTTGCGGATGATGTCGCGCTTCACGAGGTCGTTCACCGTGAAGTGCTTGCCCACGTCGCGCAGGAACGGGATGAGTTTCTCACGGCCCAACCAATCGGCGTTGTCGACCATGGTGAAGCGGACTTTGGTGCCGAGGATTTCTTTGAGCTGCGCTTTGAGCGCGCGGGTGTTTTTCGCGAGGGTCTTCTCGTCGAGAAGCGAGCGCTCCCCTTTTTCTTTCGGGTCACCGATCATGCCGGTCGCGCCACCCACGAGGAAGACGAGCTTGTGGCCGGCGTCGCTGAGGCGCTTCATGAGGAGGATGACAGCAAGGTTGCCCACTTGTGCCGAGTCGGCGGTCGGATCGATACCGAGGTAGACGGTGCGGGTGGTTCTGAGGATCTCTTCCGGTTCGGCCGAGGCGTGCTCCACGAGTCCGCGTGCTTTGAGTTCGTCGGCAAGAGTCATACGGTTTCTAGTACGGTTATACGCTGCGAGTTCAGGGTGACGGCAGTATGCATCGCTGCCGTTTCTTCTTTGAGGTCGAGTGCGAGTTCATGTGCTTTTACAGCCGCGCGCTCGGCGTGCAGCAACCGGTCGTCGGTTTCGGTAAAACGCTGATCCATCTTCGCCCCGAGCTTGTCTATACGTTCGTTCATCTCGGAGCCGAGCTCGTCAAATCCCTCGGCGACCATGCGCGAGAGTTCGTCTTGGTCACGACTCAAGTCCTTCAGACGGTATTCGATCTGCGTCAGGCGTTGGCCGTTCTGCTCAAAGCGGGTATCGAATTGACCGAACCGGCGGTCAATCTGCTCGAATCGCAGGTCCACCTGCTCGAACTTCTTGGTGACATTCTCGAATTGCTTGTCAACTTTCTCAAACCCGCTCGTCATAATCCGGGCGAGTGTCTCAAGCGTCGTTCCCTCTTTTTCTCTGCTTTGTGCCATTATCCCTATCCTACCACGTTACTCATGGAGACCGACATGGAGCTCGTAGAGGTGGCGGTAGGTGCCGCCCGTAATCGCCATGAGCTCATCGTGGCTGCCGCGCTCGACGACGGTGCCGTCTTTGACCACGAGAATGAGGTCGGCTTTGCGGACGGTCGAGAGGCGGTGCGCGATGACGAAGGTCGTGCGGCCCTGCATGAGCTTGTGGAGCGATTCGGTGACGAGGCGCTCGGTCTCGGGGTCGAGCGCCGAGGTCGGCTCGTCGAGGATGAGGAACTCGGGATTGCGGAGGATCGCCCGGGCGATCGCGAGGCGCTGCTTCTGCCCCACCGAGAGCTTGATGCCGCGCTCGCCGACGATCGTGTCGTACCCCTCCGGCTGCTTCTCTATGAAGTCGTGGATGTGCGCTTCGCGCGCGGCAGCCTCGACCTGCTCGTCTGTCGCGTCGAAAGAGCCGTACCGGATGTTCGTGCGGATGGTGTCGTTGAAGAGCGCGACTTCCTGCGGGACGACCGCGATCTTCTGCCGGAGCGCGGTGAGATCCCACACGCGCGTGTCGACGCCATCCACGAGGACGCGGCCCTCGCCCGGGAAGTAGTAACCGGAGATGAGCGAGACGGCGGTGCTCTTCCCCACCCCAGACTCACCGACAAACGCGACCGACTGGCCTGGCTGCGCTTCGAACGAGAAATGCGAGAGCACCGGCTCGTGCTTCTCCTCGTACCGGAAGGTGACGTCTTCGAATGCGACTGTGCCGGGCGTCTCGCCTGCGATGCGGGCGTCTTTCGGGTGGTAGTTTTCTTGTACCCGATTGAAGACACGTTCTATGAGGCCGGCCGATGTGATGCCGTTCTGGAAAACCTGCCAACTTCCTCCAAGCGTGACAAAAGGGCCGAAAAAGAGCAGCGCATAGCCATTCAGTGCGATGAGGTCTCCGATGGTCATCGAACCGCTTGCTACCGAATGAGCCGAGGAGATAAAGATGACAAGTTGCGTTACGAAGACGATACTCCGCTGAAAGAAGTTAACGTTACTCCATATTTTTTGAATAGAAAACCAAAGTGCGGGGATTTCCTCGGTCAGATTCTTTCGCACTTTTGCAATTTCGTATGTTTCTGCCACAGACTGTTTTACTGTCGCCGCCTGCTGTACCGCCGCCGCGGCGTCATCCCACATATCGCCCCAGGATTGCTGCACGGTGTGCTCCATGACGGCAACCGGGCGCAAGATGAAAGCGAGCAGAATCACATAGACGAGTACTCCAGAGGCAAGGACGCCTGCCATAGGAAGGCTGATACTCGCAGCGAGAACGATGCCGATGATGACAGAGAGAAATTGTGGCACAATCTGGATGGTATTTTCTACGATAGAGGAGATACGGTAGCTCGCGTAGCTCATCTTAGAAACGACCGCGTTGATCTGTTCGTTCGCATGGTAAGCCAACGGGAGTTTGAGCAGATGCACGAACCCGGCTGCTTGAATCTTCGGTTGCAGGCCGCTATCGATCTTCCGGCGTTTGCGGTCCAGCACGAAGTCGATCCCGTTGGCAATGATTTGAATTGCCGCCCAGATGGCTAGCATAAGTACCCAATACGGGAGTCCGGAGTATGCGAGTGTCTGCCCTCTCGAGAGCGCGACGAGCGAGTCGAAGAAGCGGCCGGTCACGTACGGCACGGCGCCATTTGCGATAGCCGAGATGATCCCGAGTACGGAAAGCAGGATGACCGTGCCTTTGTATTCGCGCACGTGCCGCCACACCCCGCGCATTCCCTCGCCGAGCGTCACCGGTGGTTCTTTCGATGCTTCTGATTCCATACGGCTAGCGTAGCAGACTACGATGCTGTAATGAACCCGCCCGCCTGGATTTCCCAGAGTTTTTTGTAGAGGTTGCTCTCTTGGGCGAGGAGCTCCTGGTGCGTGCCGGAGAGGACGACGTTGCCGCCTTCCATCACGATGATGCGGTCCATGTGCATGATGGTCGAGAGGCGGTGCGCGATGGCGATGACCGTCTTCCCTTCCATGAGCTTAGCGAGCGCGTCCTGGATGAGTGCTTCGGACTCCGAGTCGAGCGACGAGGTGGCTTCGTCGAGCACGAGAATAGGTCCGTCCTTGAGGATGGCGCGCGCTATGGCGATGCGTTGCCGCTCGCCGCCCGAGAGCTTCACGCCGCGCTCGCCCACCAAGGTGTCGAAGCCGTCCGGATAGCGCTCGATGAACTCGAGACAGTGCGCCTGGCGCGCTGCCTCACGCACTTCCTCGTCAGAGGCGTCGGGGCGGCCGTAGCGGATGTTGTCGCAGAGCGTTCGGTGGAAGAGTGACGGCTCCTGCGGGACGAATGCGATCGCGCGCCGCAAGCTCTCCTGCGTCACTTCCGCGATGTTCTGTCCGTCAATCATGACGGCGCCCTCGGTCACATCGTAGAGGCGCAGGAGGAGCTTGGTGATGGTGGACTTCCCGGCACCAGAGGGGCCGACGACCGCGACCTTTTCGCGCGGTGCGATGCTGAGCGAGCAGTCGGCGAGCACTTCTTGCCCGTCGTGGTACGCGAAGCGGACGTGGTCGAAACGGATAGCGCCATCGGTAACCGTGATCGGCCGCGCGCCAGGAGTGTCTTTGATATCGAGCGGCAGCTCGATGATGTCGAGCATTTCGGTCGCATCGGAAAACGCTTCGTAGAGGTTGCGCATGTTCCGTCCGAGGCTCCAAATGCGGTCCATGAGGCCGAGGACGTACACTTGGATGAGCACGAAATCGCCGATGGTGAGCGCTCCGCTCTGCCAGTAAAAGATGGCAGCATAGAGCAGCCCCACCTCGATGAATATCCCGAGAAAGCCCTGTACGGCGTTCACGCTGAGTTGGGCGGACCAGGAGCGCGTTGCGGCTTTGATCCACCGGGCGACGACCTCGCCGAATCGGGTCCGCTCGGAGACGAGGGCCGCAAAGGTCGTGACGGCGGGGTGGTTCAAGACCGTATCGGATACCGCGCCGGTGATGGCGCTGTCTGCTTCGCTCGTCGTGAGACGGCGCGACTGGAGGCGGTGCGCCATGTAGAACTGCAATGACACGAAAACGACGGTCCAGCCGAGGAGCAGTCCGCCGAGCACGGCGTTATGGACGGCGAGGACGCCGACCGCGCCGACCGCAAAGATGGCAGCAGGGAGAAAATTGTAGATGACATTGTCCCACACCTGCTCGAAGGCGCGTGCATAGCGCATGACGCGGCGCGTGAGGGTGCCGGTGAACGTTGATATGAAGAACTCGTGCGAGTGGCGCATGAGCTTTTCGAACGCTTCGTTGTAGAGATCGCGCATGCCCCGGATCTCCATGAGCATGAGCGAGAAATCGTTAAGCCGCCGGAAGAGCCATACGATGAGCTGGATGAGCGTATAGGCGCCGAGCGTCAGGATGAGCGTGCGCGTCGTGCCGGCGCTCGATAAGCCCGCCGAGAGCACGTTGACGAACTCTCGCAGGTAAAGTGGTCCGACCAGGCCGCCTATCTCGACGCCGAGCACGCCGAGCACGGACGCACCCAACAGCCACGGGTACTTCCCCGCAGCTTTCGCGTACGCCTTGAATACGGCGCTTATCCGGACATGCTTCGTGTCAGGCATAAGCGTGTGTTATAACACAAAATTAGCGTGCGAGGAAGAAGAGTCCGACGGCAGGGGCGACGAACCACCAGAAGAAGTACTGGTTTGGCTCAAAGAGCGCGGCGATAGCAGGCGTAAAATGATAGACGGCGGTCACTGCGAAGACGTGGTAGCCAAGCGCGAGCAGGAAACCGGCACCGAGGAACGAGAGCGCGATGAGCCCGAAGATGCCGATGTAGAGGAAATCGGAGACAACGACGCGACGCAGGATGAGGTAGAACGCGAACGCAAGGCCGGCATAGAGGCCGAGGTGCCAGAGGAGTGCGGTGAGTGCCGGCGCGGTCGGGATGAGCGAGTCAAAGGGGAACGAGAGGTATATCGCGTAGGCGCCATAGAGTGAGAGCAGGAGCGCGACAAATGGTCCGCGTCCAACGTATCGTGCAAAGAGAAAGAACGCGGCGGAGAGGACGATAATCGCGAGGAACGCGCTCGCCACACCCCATGCCGTGAGCGCCGTGTGGGTCGCGAACGTATTCACCTGGGCGATGCCGTCGGCTGCGGTCATGGGAAATAGTATAGCAGCGCGCGCCGGCTCTGCCGGCGCGCGTTTGCGTTCGTCTGTTTATAACTAGAGCCCCTCGCTCTTGAGCTCTTCGACCGATTTTTTAGCTTTGCCGGAGAGCTTGTGCGGGAGCGCCACCTCGAGGCGGATGATGAGGTCGCCGGCCGAGCTTCCGCCGGTCGGGATGCCCTTGCCGCGCACGCGCAAGTGCTCCTCGGCGCGCTTCATCTGCGGGATTTTCACCTCGAGCGTCTTCCCTTCAAGAGTCTCGATGGAGATTGTGGTGCCCAGAAGCGCGTCGGTGAGCTTGACCGGAAGGTCCATGGTGAGATTGTGTCCCTGGCGGCGGAAGGTCGGGTGCGGCTTTACATGAACCTTGACGTAGAGGTCGCCCGCGGTGCCCGTCTTGATCGCTTCGCCCTGTTGCGGCAGGCGGATCATTTCGCCATTGTCGATGCCTGCGGGGATGCCGATCTTGATCTCTTCTTCTTTCCGCTTCACGCCATGGCCTTTGCAATCCGGGCATTTTTCTTTCGGGATCTTTCCGACACCTTCACAGGCGGTACAGGTGCGTACGCTTGAGAACTGTCCAAACGGAGAGCTGCGTACTTCTTGCACGCGGCCTTTGCCGTTGCACGTCTTGCAGGTTTCAAGCTCAGTGCCGGGCTTCCCGCCCGAACCATGGCACGTGTCGCAGGTCGAGACCTTGCCGATGAGCACCGTGCGCTCGGTGCCGAAGACGGCGTCCTTGAACGGGATCTCGAGGTCGATCGAAATGTCGCGCCCGCGCGCTGTGCGCGCTGCCCGGCCGCCGCCGAAGAGGTCGCCGAAGAGGTCGCCCATGTCGAACTCGACGCCGCCCTGCCCGAAGCCCTGCTGGAACTGCGAGAAGTCGAATCCGCCGAACGGGTTCTGCCCGCCCGCAAACGGGTTGCCCTGCGCGCCACCGGCGCCACCCGGGAACGACTGTCCGTAGGTGTCGTACTCGCGCCGCTTCTTTTCGTCGCCGAGGACCGCGTACGCTTCGGTCACCTCCTTGAACGTCGCGTCGTCACCGCCCTTGTCCGGGTGGTGCTTGTGGGCGAGCTTCCTAAACGCTTTCTTGATATCGTCCTGGGTCGCCTTCTTGTCGACGCCGAGCACTTGGTAGTAGTCCTTTGCCATGGGCATACTATACCGGTTCTGTTTTTGGTATGCAAAATAAAAAAAAGGCAGCCGGGGGCTGCCTTTTGGGAACGTGAGGGTTAAACCATCGTTTTGTGAGCGGAGGGCAAAGTGATGATCAGGCCCTGCTGCTCCTCGATGGACTTTCCGCGCCAGTCGCGGACGAGCTGGCGGACGTCGTACTGGTTGAGGCCGCACTGGGCGCGGCAGTCGTCAATCGTCCGGACGATACCGTCCGGCGTCCGCACGGTGCCGCCGATGCATTGGCGCGCGTCGAGCGCACACGTGCGCAGATAAACACGGGTGAAAGATACGACGTCGTCGTGCCTGAGAGCGTTGACGGCGACGATGCCGAAGAACAATGCGGCCATACCGGCCAGGATATCCAACGTGTGATTACGCATGATTTTCTCCCAAAGGGCTGGTTTGAACAAACTATATTATACACACTATGCATAAAAAAGCAAGTCCCGCGGCGCGAAGCGCCGCGGGGGGTTGCATGTGGGAGAGTCAGACTCCCCCACCCTGCTACTCAGGCTTTTCTTTGAATTCGGCGTCGGTCGCTCCTGCTTCCGGCGGGGTCTGATCGCCGCCTTCCTTCGGAGCCTCGCCTGCCGGCTGGTTCTTCATCATCGCCTCGCCGATCTTCGAGAGGGTCGTTGAGAGTGCCTCGGTGGCCGACTTGATGGCCGCGAGGTCGTCCTTGTCTTTCACGCTCTTCAGGTCGGTGATCTTGTCCTCGACCTCTTTGACCACCTCAGCACCGGCCTTCTCGCCGTTCTCCTTGATCGCCTTCTCGGCAGCGTAGATGCTCTGCTCGGCGACATTCTTCACCTCGACGAGCTCCTTGCGCTTCTCGTCTTCTGCGGCGTTTGCCTCAGCATCGGCCTTCATCTTCTCGATGTCTTCCTTGGAGAGGCCGGTCGAGCCCTCGATGCGGATGCTCTGCTCTTTGCCGGTCGTTTTCTCTTTCGCCTTCACGGTGAGGATGCCGGACGCATCCACGTCGAAGGTCACCTCGACCTGCGGCATGCCGCGGGGAGCTGGTGGGATGCCGTCGAGCATGAACTTGCCGAGCGACTTGTTGTCGGCGCTCATGGCGCGCTCGCCCTGGGTGATGTGGATCTCCACCGACGGCTGGTTGTCGGCGGCGGTGGAGAACGTCTGCGAACGGCTGGTCGGAATCGCGGTATTGCGCTCGATAAGCTTGGTAGCGACGCCGCCCATGGTCTCGATGGAAAGCGAGAGCGGGATCACGTCCACGAGGAGGATATCCTTCACGTCGCCCTGCAGGATGCCCGCCTGGATGGCTGCGCCGATGGCGACGACCTCATCCGGGTTCACGCTCATGTTCGGTTTCTTGGCGAAGAATTTCTCCACAGCCGTCTGGATGGCCGGCATGCGGGTCTGGCCGCCCACGAGGATGACCTCGTTCACGTCAGCAACGCCGAACGGCGAAGCCTCCATCGCGCGCTTGGTGATGGCCATCGCGCGCTCGATGAATTCTGCCGAGAGTTCCTCGAGCTTGGCGCGCGTCATCTTGATGAGCAGGTGGCGGGGGCCCGACGCGTCGCTCGTGAGGAACGGGATGTTGACCTCGGTCTCCATCGCGCTCGACAGCTCGATTTTTGCCTTTTCGGCAGCCTCGTCAAGGCGCTGGCGCGCGAGCGCATCGCCCATCACGTCGATGCCGCTCTCCTTACGGAACTCTTCCGCGAGCCAGGTGATGATCTTCTGGTCGATGTCCTTGCCGCCGAGGTGCGCGTCGCCGTCGGTGCTCTTCACTTCAATCACGTCGCCGCCTACCTCAAGCACCGAGATGTCGAAGGTACCGCCGCCGAAGTCGAAGACCGCGATCTTTTCGTCTTTCTTCTTGTTGAAGCCGTACGCGAGCGCGGCAGCGGTCGGCTCGTTGATGATGCGCTTCACCTCGAGGCCGGCGATCTGCCCGGCTGCCTTGGTGGCGCTCCGCTGGTCGTCGTTGAAATAGGCCGGCACGGTGATGACCGCTTCGGTGATCTTCTCGCCGAGCTTTGCCTCAGCATCGGCCTTCATCTTGCCGAGGATCATCGCTGAGATCTCTTCCGGGCGGTACCACTTATCATTCATCTTTACCTCGATGCCGCCGTTGTCGGCTTTACGCATCTCAAACGGCACGGCCGCCTTGTCCTTCTGCACCTCGGGCTCGTCGAAGGTGTGGCCGATGAAGCGCTTGATCTGGAAGATGGTGTTGAGCGGGTTTGTCACCGACTGACGCTTCGCGAGCGTACCGACGATGCGCTCGCCGTTCTTCCCTATCGCGACGATGGACGGGGTCGTGCGCGCGCCTTCTGCGTTTTCGAGCACGCGCGGCTCGCCGCCCTCGACGATCGCCATCGCGCTGTTTGTCGTTCCCAAATCGATACCAAGGATTTTTGCCATATGTCTAAATAAGTTAAGCCAACAAGTATTCTACGAAAACCCCTACGCGGCTGCAACCCTCACTTTGGCCGGGCGGATAACGGTGTCGCCGACCTTCCAGCCCTTCTCCAATACTACGGTTATCGTACCATCTTCTTTCGCTTCGGCGGCGGGGTCTTGGCCGAGTGCGTCGTGGAGTGCCGGGTCGAACTGCTCGCCCACGGCACCGAGCTCTTCGAGGCCGAGCGAGGCAAAGGCGCCCTCGAGCTGGCGCGCGATGGCAGCGAAGCCCTCGGGAATTTCCCCGTGCTCTTTCGCGCGCTCAATCGCGTCAAAGGCCGGGAGCAGAGTCTCGACGGCTTTCACCTTCCCTTTCAGCTCGGTCGATTTCGTTTCGCTTTCAAAGCGCTTCAAGAGGTTCACGTAGTCGGCCTTGGCGCGCTGCCAGCCGTCGAGGTTTTCCCGGTTTTCGGCCGTCACCTTTGCAAGCTCGTCTTTGAGCTTTGCGACCTTCTTTTCGCAGTCGCCACCCTGGGGCGCCTCGTTGTGCTCCGCCTCGAGGACGATGTCCTCCGGCTCGATGTCGTCTCCGTGCCATTCTTTCGTCATGCGCCCATTGTGCCTGAAATAGAGCGCAGAGTCAAAAGGAACACCCGCCATAAAGGCGGGTGCGAAGGTGGATCAGATATGTCAGATGTGTTGGAGACCGCACGCGTGGCGGACCCCGCGATCTCCGCGATGGCGCTCGACGATGACTTCGCAGTCAAATGTGCGAGAAGCCCACTCTGAAGCGAGTCTGACGAGCCGATCGAACTCGGTAATGCCATTCACGTCGAGGGTGCAGGGCACCATGAGGTACCCGTCATGCAGCGCGGGCGCATAGCGATGTGACCCGATTTCCATAACGAGCCGATACATCGTTCCGAGCGTTAGTGCATGCATCGGAATAGCGAACACGAGCGAACCTCTGCGCATGCAGAAGACGGGCGCGTGCAAGCGTATGGGTTGTCGATGCTGCACCCGGTGCAGCAGGTTACGGAATTCACGTTCCGCGGCAGCGCGTGCCGCTGACACCTTCTCAGACATATCTGTCTCCCAAAAGTAAAGATTGTGAAAAATGAGCTAAGCTCGCCGATATACATATACCACGATTATCTTAGCCACGCAAGGTCTGTGTAAAGATACGCCTCGGGGAGCTGCTTCAGGAGCTGGGTCGATACGTTCAAAGGCGGGAGGGGTCATGGTGATGCGGATATACGGCCCTGCTTCGTAACCGGCGACGAGCTCGGTAGCGTCAACTGAAGACGAGTGCGGGAGAATGCCTGCGATGTGGCCGTCTGCCCCGATGCCGAACTGCGTGATGACGGTATCAGCGTCGAGTGCCGCGTCGAGCTTTCTCTCGTAAGCGCGGATGGCCTCCTCAAACGGTAGAAGTCGAACTTCTACCGTTTTGTGACGAGGCCCGGCTTCTTGCGCTCTTTTATATTCCCCAACCTGATCTGGTAAGACCTGATTGAGCGATCATGCCTTTGAGTGTCCGCGGCTTGAAGGCGCGCGAACCGTGCTTGGGGACGCAAACCTGATACACTTTGCCGTCATGGCTCTTGAGGTAGAAATAATGGCTGCCCTCGATATGGCTCAGTGTGAATCCGTGCTCCTTGAGGACATCGACGACATCGCTGAATGTCCAATTCATGACGCCACGCGACATACTGGCTGGCTAGATGGTTGCAATGCCGAAGTATTTCACCTGATGGGGCGACGGAGTTGGCTTGGCCGCCTGGAGATTCTGCCACATCTGCTCGTATTCTTCGTCGGACTTCTGGTTCAGCGCTTCGAATTTAGTCGCAACTCGTGCCTTGCGTAGTGACCCGACGTAGCCGCGAATAGCTTCCTGCAAATCGAACATCACGACGTCTGAATCATCTGCCTCGACCACGATATTGAACTCGAGCGCGACACCGTACCAGGTGTCGTCATCTTTGAAGACGATGCACCGCACGCTACCTTCGCGGGTGGTATTCATGCGCCGAGTATAGCACGCGCTTAGCGCTTGCTCCACTGCTTGCGCTTGCGGGCTTTGACGAGACCCGGCTTCTTGCGCTCCTTGGCGCGCGGGTCGCGCCGGAGCAGGCCTGCGGTCTTGAGGGTCGGGCGCGTCTTCGGCTCGGCTTCGGTCAGCGCGCGGCTGATCGCGTGGCGAAGCGCCTCGGCCTGTGCCGCGACACCGCCGCCCTCGACGTGCGCGGACACCGCGTAGGTCTCGGCGCTCTCAGCGAGCGCGAGCGCTTCCTCGGCGATCTTGGCGCGCTCGGCAGTCTTGAAATAGTCCTTGACGCTCTTGCCGTTGACCGTGACGCTTGCTTTAGCAGCGGGCGTGATACGGACGGTCGCGATGGCGGTCTTGCGGCGCCCGACTGCGTTGGTGTAAGTGGTAGTTGCCATATTATTATGCGTGAACGATGAGATTCTTCATGCGGGGTGCGCGCAGGCGGTTGCGCGGGATCATCCCGTCGACCGTCTTCTTCACGACCTCCTCAATGCCCTTCTTGGCGATCATTTCTTCCATGTCCATGGAGCGCAGGCCGCCCGGGAAGCCGGTGTAGTGCGTGTAGACCTTGCCCTTGGTGCGAGTGCTCGGAAGGTGCATCTTGCTCGCATTCTCGATGACGACCGTCACGGGAAGGGCCATGTTCTTGGCGAAATGCACGGAACGCTTCCCAAGGAGCGCGTGTGCTGCCTCGCTCGCCACGCGGCCGAGCGTACGATCAGTCGCATCAATCGTGTGCGTCGTCGGTTCGGGCTTGGTAATGCGGGTCGTCATGGTAGTACTGATATGCATACTAGACAAAAGCGATATATGCAAGCTTGCGTGCGTCGTTTGCACCGCGGGCCGTGCGCTTCACGATGCGCGTGTAGCCGCCGGCGCGGTCTGCATAGCGCGGGCCGATTGACTCGAAGAGCTTCTTGACCGCCTCGTCATCGCCAAGCGTGCTCTTGGCGAGGCGACGGCTCGCGAGCGTGCCTTTTTTTGCATAAGTTACGAGGCGCTCGACGAACGGGCGCAGTGCTTTCGCTTTTGCCTCGGTGGTCGAGATGCGTTCCTCAAGGACGAGCGAGCGCGCAAGCGACCGCATGAGTGCGCGGCGCTGATTGCTCGGACGAGCAAAGGTTTGTGCTTTTTTAGTATAGGCCATAAGACTACAGTACCAGAGAAACCGATTAGTCGCTCTTGAGCGTGAGCCCGAAGCGTGCGAGCGCGAGCGAGATCTCCTCGACGGCCTTGTCGCCGATACCGTCAAGCTCAAGGAGCGCGGATGCCGACTTCCTTGCGAGGCCAGCGGCGCTCTTGATGCCGGCGTCTTCAAGCGCGCTCGCGACGCGTGCAGAGAGCTCAAGGTCGGCGATCTTCACCTTCGCGGCATCAATGGCGCTCCCCTCCCCATCGGAAGAGACGTTTTCGGCCGCAGGCGCACTTTCCTGGAAACCGATGACCGCCTTGAGCTGATGAATCATCGTCTCGATGGACTGTTCAAGCGCTTGACGCGGGGTGATGGTGCCGTTGGTCTCAATGAGGACGCGCAGGCGGTTGAAGTCGGTGCGATCGCCGACACGCATGTTTTCGACCTCGTAATTCACGCGACGGATCGGGGTGAAGGTGGCATCAAGCGCGATGGTGCCGATATCGACCTTGTCTTTCGTGAGAACCTCGCGCGGGACGTAGCCCAAGCCGCGCTCAATGGTCGCCTCGATCTCAAGGACGGCTTTGCCGGAGAGGTCGGCGACGTGCTGGTCGGGGTTCATGATCTCGACTTGGCTCGGAAGATTGAAATTTTTTGCGGTGACTTCGCCGGCGCCCTTGGCGGTGAGCGAGATGGTCTGCGGCTCATCGCCGTGAAGGACGAAGTGCACGCGCTTGAGATTGAGAAGAATCTCCATGACGGTCTCGCGTGCGCCATCGATAGTCGCGAATTCGTGGGGAACGCCGTCAATCTTTACCTGCGTGATCGCGGCACCGGGGAGCGACGAAAGAATGATGCGGCGCAGGCTGTTGCCGAGCGTGTGGCCGTAGCCCGGATAAAGCGAGTCGATCTCATAGACGCCCTGCGTGCCTTCCTCAGACACGATGCGGGGCTTACTCGGAAGGGTGATGTGGTATTCCATAACGCAATCGTAATTACCAATTAAATAAATTACCTCGTGTAGAACGAGAGCACCGCGACAAGGTCGCCCGCCGGATCTGCCGAAGTGACGGTCGGGCGTTCGACAACGCTGCCAGACATCGACTTGGGATCCCACGAGAGCCACGACGGGAGCTTCCGCTCCATGAAGCGCTCGTTGAAGCCAACAAAGGCGCCGTGCTCTTTCGAGCCTGCACGCACGCTGATGGTGTCGCCGACCGAAAGCGCCTGCGACGGGACGCGGCTCTTCTTAGCGCCGACCATCACATGGCCATGAGCGACCATCTGGCGGGCGGCGCGTCGCGTCGGCACGAGACCGAGCCGCCAGACGACGTTGTCGAGGCGGAGCTCGAGGAGCTCGTGGAGGCGGTCGGACGGTTTTGCGCTGTGGGCGGCGAGCGCCTTGCGGACATAGTTGCGGAACTGGCGTTCCGGCAGGCCGTAGGTGACGCGTACCTTCTGCTTCTCAAGCATCTGCTTACCGTATTCGCTCTGGCGCCCGCGCCCGCGGCGCTTGTTCTTTGCGCTGCGCTCGGCGGATATCGCAAACTTCTGTGTTTGCGCTTTCTCGAAGACGGTCGCGCCGAGGCGCTTCGCTATCTTGTATCGTGGTCCGGTTTTCATATAAGTAAAAGATTAGATGCGACGAGGTTTTGGCGGCCGCGGACCATTGTGCGGAACCGGCGTCGCGTCTTTGATGGAGCGGATCTGGATGCCCTTGCCCGAGAATGCGCGCAAGACGGACTCGCGTCCGGCACCGACGCCGCGGATCACGACGGACGCCTCCTTGATGCCGATCATAGTGCTCTTCTCACCGAGGAATTCGCCAACTTTTGCTGCGGCATACGGCGTCGACTTGCGCGCGCCGGAGAAACCAAGCGCGCCAGCCGATGACGAAATAATCGCATTGCCCTTTTCGTCCGTGACGAGCGCTTTCGTGTTGTTGAAGGTCGCCTCGATGTGCAGGACACCCTTTTCAAGACGCCGCTTGGTCGCCTTGCCGAGGGCGCGTTCCTTCCGCCCCTGGTCGAGGCCTTTCCCGTGCTTCTTGATGATTCGTTTCTTTCCCATAGGTATGATTAGGTCTTTTCAAGGGTACGGCGACCCGAGGTCATCGTCTTGCGAACGTTGCCGCGGCGCGTGCGCGAGTTCGTCTTGGTGCGCTGACCGCGTACCGGAAGCCCTCGGGTGTGACGTTCGCCACGGAGTGAACGAATGTCTTTCAATCGTTTGATGTTCTGTCCTATCTCTCGGCGTAGCTCGCCTTCGATGAGATACGCTTCGGAAAGCGAACGGATCTTCTGCTCCTCGTCGGCGGTGAGTTCACCGCCCTTTTTCGTCTCAGGGACACCGGCGGCCTTGAGGATGTCTTTGGCGCGCGTGGGGCCGATGCCGAAGAGTATCGGCAGCGAGTAGGCGAGCTGTTTATTATCGGGGATGGTGACGCCGGCTATACGCATATTAAAAATAATATTATCCTTGGCGCGCCTTGCGGCGAGGATTCTTCTTGTTAATACGATACAGCCGTCCGCCGCGTCGGACGAGCTGATCTCCTGGTTGCTGCACTCTGATTGAGGCACGGACTTTCATCGTAGGTATCGGTAATTAGGTTACGTTAATCGGCGCACGATCCTTGCGCGACCCCCGTAAGGATCAAGCACCATATCTACCTGATCGCCGACCAGGACGCGGATACGATGCAAGCGCATCTTGCCTGCAAGATAGGCGAGCACGAGCTCCCCTTCCTCTCCCTCTTTCTCAGCGGGAATGCGGACACGAAAGAGCGAGTTAGGCAACACCTCTTCGACGGAACCAACCGTCGTCGTTTTGGTCTCTTCGCCTTCGCTCATTTACTCTTTCGTTTATCCATGCAGATACTTAGACAATCTAGCAGGTGTCTCAAGAATCGTCAAATACGAATTACGGATTTGCGACCGTTATGGCGATAGAGGAGGGGTCCTGCGGGAACGTCTGCTTCCAAAACGGCCTGAGGATGATCACCGCGCGCTTGACTTCTGGATAGTTCGTCAATGCCACCTCGGCTGCAGCGCGAGTCTTTCCTGCCACGGCTGCGGCGATGCGGGTCGGATCGACCACGTAGGCCAGTGAGGCCGTTCCGGCAAGGATGAAAGAGAATGAGGACGCCTCCGCGCTTGGCATGCCGGCGGGAGCCGAGAGCTGGAGCGTGCTTGCGGGCAAGAGGGTGAGCGGCTCGCCCTGGTAGTCGAGCCCTGCGACCGACGAGGCGATTGATTTCGCAAGCGCGGCGTTGGGGAATACGACCGCTGTCATCGTGCCCTGCTCTTTGAGGTCTGCCATGCCGTTTGTGGGAGACAAGGTCGGGGCGAGGTCTTCGAAGGTCGTGGTCGCCGCGCCGGGTACGAGCACGTACCCGGACGGCACTTGGCTCTGGAGGCTTGCCGTGAGTTCTGGGGCGAGGGCTGCAATGAGTGCCTTTCGTGCGGGATCCGCAACGGAAGCGTCGATAACCGGCACATTCCCCGAGCTGCCGCCCGACATCGCCTCAGACGAGCGTGCGTAGACTTTGTTCTCTTGCGGCGTTCCGGCAAATCCCGGAATGGTAAATGAGGAAGGGCCCACGTTGTAGGAATCGCCCGGCTTGTCCGCGTAGACCTTCACCTTTACGCTGCCAGGGTTTGCCGCGCTGCCCGCCGGAACGGTCACTGCTGCGTGGATGCGGAAGATGAGCCCTGCAGTGGTCGCGAAACGGGTATTCGTGATGAGTCTCTGCGCCTTTGGTTGGGTGTTGTAGATGGTGACGGAACCGGAGGCGGAAGAATTCTCCATTTTCGTGCCATTGCTCGCCACGCTTTGCGTGGCGACTTTCTGCGTCGTAATGATTTGGTACGGCAGGTCACCAGCACCCTGACTTGCCGTAAAGGAGCTTTGGACAGCGGCCGAAACGGTGCTGGGCGTTATTTCAACTTTCGCGCTTGAGAAGTAATACAAAGCGCCGATCGACGCGAGGATGACGAGTGCCACGACCGCAAGCGTCTTGTATGGAAACGCGAACGATTGTCTCGGGCGGGATGGTCCGCGATTGTCTGACTCGCCGGTAAGGGGTCCTGTTTCTTTCCGACGGGACGGCGGAATAATGTCGTCAATGGTGCGCATGAGCAGAGTATATCATCTCGGAGAGGAGGTTTGTAAACAGGTGCTGTGTATTGCGGAAATTCTCCAGGATGCCCCCTGGGCTTTGTTGCGAGGGAGGGACCGGGCGGGTTTACTCGAACCCCGGTTCGTTCAGAGCGCGGTGTCGATACTCATAATAAAGCGTCATGAAAAGGAGGACGATGTCCGGAGGAGTTGCTGCCGTCTGTTTGATTGATCCAGCAACGTGATTTCTCGAGACGGGGATGATTTTGGGCGGGTTAGCCGAGAGCCAGAGCGAGGCGAAGTTAGCGGCGTCGAGCTTTTGCCTCAGCGCCGAGGTCTCCGACTCGCGAGTGAGCAGAAATATCGTCCGAGGCAGCGGATAGCGTTTTGCAAGATCGGCGAGCTCACTCGTGATGGTTGGCACCCATGCACCGTCATCAGAGGGAGTCGACACGTGAATCAGATCGACGAAATTTCCCTTGCGCACGAGGGAGATAGAAGTGAGCGATCTGCCGGTCGCGTCAAGAATGAGGGCGTCCCGTTCGTGGGGGAAAATGTCCCGTATCGCCTGGTAGCGGAGCGAGCTCCCCGCGATCGGGATGACTCTCTTCGTGTGGTACAGACTCTCGAGCGCCGAAATGATGCTATTGGCGATTTGCCGCTCAATGAGCGAGGTGAGGACGATGACCGAGGCGCGATGAGCCTTTTTCCCGTATGGACTGCGCGTCCCGTATCCGTTTAAGATCGTGCCGATGATGCTTTCGTCGACGAGCGTCTTATCGGGAGGCGCGGCATTGACCTCTTCAAGTCGTTTGGTGATGAGGCTTTTGGTAAAGACGAAAGGCTCTTTTTGCTCGAAGCGTTCAGTGTGCACCTTGGTTTCCTGCCACGGAGCATCAATCGAAACGAGAACGACGTCGACGTTTCCCTTCCCGACTACGCGCGCAAGGACCGGCGCGCCCTCGCGGACAAGATCGTTCCCAAGTATGTCGAGCGCGCGCAGCATGGCGCGGCCGTGCGTTTCGTCTTTCCGTATCTCAATAGGCAGACGCCGGCTGTAGAGCAGCTCTGTCGGCCCCCCTTCCAGGTAGCGAGCGTAGGCTCCGGCGACTGAGCTTGCGCCGATGTCAATAAGCACGACTGACTCAGCGGCTCGTTTCTTGTGGTGAAAAAGGTTCTCAAAGAAACTCATGTGACTATCTTATCACCGCCTTGATGCGGCGGACGCCGGCGGACGACGCCTCTTCTTTCTGTATCTTGAAATGCGTGCGCGCCCGGCTGCCGTCAGGCTGCATAGGGCCGCCTTCCCCGAGCTCGCGGGTGTTGCCCACGTGCGGGCCGCCGCAGAACTCGATCGAGTACGCCTCGGCGAACTTTGGGTCCTCGTCGGTGGCGTCTTTCGGTCCGACCGAGTACACGCTCACCTGCTCGGGGTACTTCGCGCCGAACTCGTGCTCGGCCCCGAGCTTCTCGGCCTCGTCGCGGCTCATCACGGAGCGCGTGACGGGAAGCTCTGCGGCGATCGCGTCGTTCACGATCTTTTCCGCTTCGGCCTTCTGCTCGTCGGTCATCTTTGCGCCCCAGCTGAAGTCGATGCGCAGGCGCTCAGAGGTGATGTTGCTCCCCCGCTGGTGCACGTCCGGCCCGAGGACCTTCTGAAGCGCTTTCAGGAGGAGGTGGTGCGCGGTGTGGTAGCGGATGGTCTGCTCCGCGTGGTCAGCGAGGCCGCCCGCGAATTTCTGCGCCGCGCCCGCGCGGGACTGCTCCTGGTGTTCTTTCATCTTTGTGCGAATCGTGTCCATGTTGAGCGAGACGCCACGCTCCTTGGCGATTTCCTCGGTGAGCTCAATCGGGAAACCGTAGGTGGTGAAGAGCGTGAAGGCGTCGATGTCGTTCCCCATGCGCTCAAGCTCACGCACGCCGTTCAGGAGCGTCTTGCGGAACTGTGCTTCCTCTTTTTCGAGCTCTTCGCGGATGGTGCTTGCTGCAGCAAGGACGAACGGATACGCCTCCGCGTACGCATCGCCGAATCCCTTCGCGACGTCGGCGAGCACGGCGTCTGTGATGCCGAGCTTGTCCGCTTCGCGGATGCTGCGGCGGATGAGGCGGCGCAGGACGTACCCCTGCTCGCTGTTGCCTGGGCGGATGCCGGAAGCGAGCATGAAGGATGCCGCGCGCATGTGGTCGAGAATGATGCGGAACGACCGAGTTATAGAAGTCTGACTTCTATATTCTTTTCCGGAGCGGGATTCGAGCACGCCGCGCGCCTCGTCGAAAACGTCGATGAGGAAGACGTCCGGGTTGCCACGCGTCGCAGCCGCGAGGCGCTCGAGCCCGCCGCCGAAGTCGACGTTCTTCTTCGGCAATTCCTTGAATGAACCGTCCTCCTGCTTGATGAACTGCATGAAGACCGAGTTGCCCACCTCGATGAAGCGGCCGCAGTCGCAATTGGGGTGGCAGTGCGCGCCGAACGCCGGGTCGTGTTCCCCGCCGAAGTCATAGAAGACCTCGGAGTCGGGGCCGCCGATCTCGCCGGCGGGCATCTTCGCCGGCACCCCTGCCCTGCTCCACCAATTCTTGCGCGCGCCATAGGAGAAGATGCGACCGCCCTGCATGCCGACCTCGCCCCCGTGCTCTTCGGTGCCGAGCTCGACGAGCTTCGCGTCAATCCCTTTCTCGGCAAAGAGCTTTTGCCAGATGCCGACCGACTCGTCGTCTTTTGCCATGCCGCTCTCGGGGTCGCCCGCAAAGACGGTGACATAGAGCTTCTCGGAGTCGAGCCCGAGTCCGTCCTCCGTGCTCGTGAGAAATTCGAAGAGCCACGGGAGCTGCTCCTGCTTGAAATAGTCGCCGAGGCTCCAGTTGCCGAGCATCTCGAAAAAGGTCGTGTGGCGGTTGTCGCCCACTTCCTCGATGTCTTCCGCGCGGAAGCTCATCTGGCTGTCGGCGATCCGGGTGCCCTCCGGGTGCTCCTGGCCCAAAAGGTACGGCACCAAGGGCTGCATCCCGGAGCTCGTGAAGAGCGTCGTCGGGTCGTTTTCCGGCACGATGGGTGCGGACGGAATAATCGCGTGGCCGCGATTTGCAAAGAAATCAAGATAGCGTTTACGGACTTCTGAGACAGTCATATGGGAGAAAAGATAGCACAGCTCGGGGTGTTCTTGTACTATGCAGAGACTATGAAAAAACAGAACGGATGGGGATTTGATGTGCTGGATATGGATGCAAGCGTGCGGCCACAGGATGACTTCTTCCGCTACGCGGGCGGCACCTGGATGAAGCGCAATACGATACCGAAGCACGAATCGCGCTGGGGATCGTTCTTGAAACTCCGGAGCGACGTGGACACACAGCTCCACGCCCTGGTGAAAGAGGTTGAGCAGAAGCGCGGCGTCGCGAAAGGCTCGCCCGAGCAGATGCTGCGCGATTTCCTGCGTTCGGGCATGGACACGAAGCGTCGCCAGGCGCTCGGCCTCTCGCCACTCGCTCCGTACCTGGCGCTTATCGATAAGATCAGACGGCCGGAAGACATCGTCCCGACGATTGCGAAGCTCGAGAAGCGCGGCGCAAGCGGCATCTGGGGCGGCATGGTCGACCAGGATATGAAGAACAGCGAGCGGTATGCGCTCTACCTCGCGCAAGACGGTCTCGGTATGCCGGACCGAGACTACTACCTCAAGGACGATGCGGAATCGAAGCGGGTGCGCGAGGCGTACCGGACTCATCTGCAAAAGCTCATCAGAATGGGCGGGATCGCGAAAGATGTGCAGGGCGCGATGGAGACGGTGCTTGCTATCGAGACCAAGCTCGCAAGGGTGTCGATGACGAAGGAGGACACGCGCGACGTGGACAAGACCTACTTCAAGTACACGCTCCCGAAGCTCGCGAAGCTTGCGTCGCAGATCGACTGGGCGACATACTTCCGCACTATCGGTGCGCGCGTGTCCGACGTGATCGTGATGCAGCCGGAATTCTTCAAGGCTGTAGGAGGGCTCCTGCATTCGGTGCCGGTCGAGGACTGGAAGCTCTATCTGCGCACGCACCTCGTGAACGACTTTGCGGCCCACCTCACGCCGGCACTCGAGAAGGAGAACTTCGCCTTCTATGGCACCGTGATGACCGGAACGACGCACATGAAGCCGCTCTGGCGCCGCGTCTTGAACACGGTCAACGGAAGCCTCGGCGAGCTCCTCGGCCGGCTCTACGTCGAGCGCCATTTCAGCCCGCACGCAAAAAGGATGATGCTTGAGATGGTCGATGATCTCTTCGCGGCCTACGAGGCACGCATCAAGCGTCTCGACTGGATGAGCCCCGCGACCAAGAAAAAAGCGATTAAGAAGCTGCATCAGGTCACCCATAAGATTGGCTACCCGGATGTCTGGAAGAGCTACAAGGGTCTTATCATCGACCCGAACGATTACTTCGGCAACGTCGTGCGCGCGGGGGTGTGGCACAGCAAGCGCGAGCTCGCGAAGCTCCGCAAGAGCAAAGTCGACCGCAAAGAGTGGTTTATGTATCCGCAGACGGTCAACGCGTATTGCAGCTTCGGCTTAAACGATGTCGTCTTCCCTGCCGCAATCCTCCAGCCCCCCTTCTTCTCGTCGGAGGCGGACGATGCGATCAACTACGGGAGCATCGGTTCGGTCATCGGGCACGAGATCACGCACGCGTTTGACGATCAGGGCTCGAAGTTCGACGGCGTCGGGAACCGGAAGACCTGGTGGACGCCAGCTGACCGCGCACAGTTTGAAAAGAAGACGAAGAAGGTCGTCGAGCAGTTCGATGCCTACACGGTCGCGGACGGTCTACACGTGAACGGGCGGCTCACGCTCGGCGAAAATGTCGCTGACCTGGGCGGCATCTCGATCGCCTACGATGCGTACCAGCTGAAGCTCGCACGGATAAGTCGGAAAGATATAGACGGCTTCACGCCCGAACAGCGTTTCTTCCTCGGCGCATCGCTCTTCGAGCGCGAGCTCGCGCGGCCGGAATTCGTCAAGATGCAGGTGACGACCGACCCGCACGCGCCGGCGGAAACGCGCGTGAACGGCCCGCTCTCGAACCTGCCGGAATTCTACGCGGCGTTCGAGGTGAAGAAAGGAGACAAACTCTACCGCGATCCGAAAAGTCGGGCGAAGATGTGGTAGCGCGGACAAAAGAACCCTTCCTCGAGAATGCGGTCGCGGTGTTGGTGGCCGTGGTATCCTTGCATACAGACCTGCTTGACACCGCCACGCCGTGGCAAACGGTACACATGATAAGGAGGCAGCGATGCATACCAAGCACACAGGGCTCCCCGCCGAGCTCAGACCCGCTACGTATTTTCCAGCGGAGGAATTGCAGGAGCTGTGCCGCTGTCCCGTGTGCGCGCATGAACTCCCTATCGCGCACGGAGTCGTGTACCGCGGCGAATTCGGGTACGAAACCGAAAACGGCATAGAGACGCTTGCGGGGGCATTCGTCTTCTGCTCCCTCTGGTGCGTACTCCTCGTCCTTGAGCCGGAGGGGAACGCATGAATGAACACAGCGGGGTTCGCTACGCGAACCCCGCTGTTTACGGTTTACAAAACAAGCACCCGCGCGGCCGAAACCGGGCGGTGCAATTTAAGGATCAAGATGCCTAGGCGCTGCCGGCCGGGCGCAGAGGAAACGACCGTATGTCCCAACAGGCCTCTCCAGTCTCGATCTGCGACATGACGGCCTTAAGAAGTCCCTCGGTAGTCGCCGCGTGACTGTGGATTTCGCCCGGGGAGACCGCACCGCACGCCAGCGCGTAACCGAGCGTCACTGGCTGAGGCTCCTTCGGGCGACGGAGATGCGGGCTCTCGTCACGCAGACGCTCGGACATGCCGCGCCCGATGGAACAAATGCGCTCATGCACGGACTGAGCGAGAGCCGCCTTCCCTTTTTCATCGAAGTAGGATGCGAGCAGGTGCCGCACAAGTTCCGCGTCCTTTCTCGGACCGAGGACGACAAACATGTCGTCGACGCTGTCCCCCTCGACAACCAGCCCTTCGCGAATGTGCTCGCACACGGCGCCGAGGATGCGGTCCGCGAGGTCGGGCGACCCGGATGCGCCGGCGCTGCGCCGCCTGTCCGAGTTTCGCGCCCACGCAAGCGTGAGGCAGGCAGCGGCGAGTACGATGGACGCCACCACGAGCACGACAACCAGATGCAGCGGCATCTCGACCGCCTGATTTATATTTACCATTTCGTTCCCCTCCTTCCTTTCGTAAAGATTCAAGGCATGACCTCGCGCTGCGATGCGGGCGCGATGCCGGTCCAGGGGCACCATAGCACGGCTGCTAGAGCCAATCAATTCTTTCCGCAAGAAAACAAAAGGATCGCTCGCGCGACCCTTAAGGGAACAAAATTTGAGTGTCAGTGATTATCGAAACACTCCTCCGGCTCTTCCATGTCTTGAAAGCGCGTCCAATCGATGTACGCTGTGCCGGCCTTAAGCTGCGCCATGACCTTGTCGAGGAGCCTGTCAGCCATCACCACATACTCCTCCGCCGTTTCGCCGTGGTCGAAGCGGATAGCCGCGACTTCCTCCGGCGTGAGCTTGCCGTGCTTGATGGCGTAGCCAAGTGCTGGAGGCGAGATCGAGTGGTCGGGATAGTTAAGTGACGGATTTTTCATGTGCCACTCATACGCTTCGCGGCCGGTGCTGCAGATAGTCTCGTGCACGGCGCGTCGAAGTTCAACGACCTCCCCTGGTTTGAAGAGAGATATCACCGAGGCCAGCCACGCTGCGTCTTCGTGTGAGCCAACAATAACAGTGTCGTCCCCGTACAATTCGAAGTAGACACTATCGATGATGGCGCACACGATTTCGTTCCGACGGAAGGATTTTCGGCGCGCGCGCAAGTCTTTCCCGAGAGCAGCCTGCCTAGCAGCGTACCGTTTGGCGCGCGCCCGACGAATGAGGATTGCAATAAATGCCAGCAATCCTCCCAAGAGGAAAAGATCTACAAGGTCATTCATTCGAACCTCCTTCTTTAACAAGCGTTATGGGTTGTTCCGAGTTGGACAATACCACGGTGCCTAGAGCCAATCAATCGGGGTTTGGCCGTGCGCGATGAGATAGTCGTTTGTCTTGCTGAAAGGTTTGGAGCCGAAGAAGCCGGAGGCGGCAGAGAACGGCGAGGGGTGTGGCGACTCTATGACGAGGTGCTTCGTGCGGTCTATGTGCGCGCCTTTTGCTTTTGCATAGTTGCCCCAAAGTATAAAAACGAGGTGCTCGCGTTCGTCCGAGAGCGCTTTTATGGCCGCATCGGTGAACCCCTCCCAGCCCTTCCCTTGGTGGCTCCCTGCCAGGCGTGCGCGGACGGTGAGGGTCGCGTTCAAGAGCAGCACGCCCTGCTCTGCCCACCGCGCGAGGTCGCCCGAGCGGTGCACTGTAGAAGTCGAACTTCTACAGCACGGCTCTGCTGATTCTGTAGAAGTTCGACTTCTACAGAGGTCGCTCTCGATCTCTTTGAAGATGTTCTGGAGCGAGGGCGGGAGCGCGACGCCGTCGGAGACCGCAAAGCAGAGCCCGTTCGCCTGCCCCGGCCCATGGTACGGGTCCTGGCCGAGTATGACGACTTTCACCTTGTCGAACGGGCACAGGTCGAATGCTCGGAAAATATTTCCCGGCGCCGGATACACCGGCTCGCTCTTGTACTCCTGCTTCACGAACTCGGTGAGCTCTTTGAAGTACGGCTTCTCGAATTCCGGGGCGAGGCGCGCTTTCCAGGATGGGTCAATACGTACTGTCATGGTTAGTAAGTGTTTGAGCCGCGCCGTCGAATCTCGTGAACGAGAACGGTTCGTCTGTCGGCGAAGAACTCGAAAAAGATGCGATACGAGCCGATACGGCGGCGCCACACGGCGTCTTCGCCGGAGAGTTTTATGATGTCTCCGGCAAGCGGGTTCGTTTCAAATTCGTCGAGAGTCGCTGCGAGCCGGGCGGCATCCTTTTTGGGGATACGCGCAAGATATTTGTTGACGCTTCTATCGACCTCGACGTGCCAGATCATCCTTCAGTTGCGCAAGCGAGATGGTCTTCCCTGCTGCAAAATTCTTCCGGGCGCGCGCGATAGCGCGCCGTTCGGCGGCGGTTGGCGTGTACTCGGGCACGGCGCGCGCCTTGAGCGATTCGTACTCTTTCCGCGGGATGACGACGAGGTCATCATTGGCGCGCAACGGCTTCGGCATAGTGAGCGTTACGGTGGTCATGGCGTGATTATAGCACGCCTCGTTTAGGGGCGCGTAGCGATTATGAGATAAAAGTCAGGCGAGAAGTCGTCCACGCGGGACACGGTCAGCCCTGCCTCTTCGATGAGTGTACTCGCGTCTGCTTCGCTCAGCCGGACCGAGAGCGGCGGACCAGCTTCCGTCGGCTCCTTCTTCCAATCGAGGTTTATGAGCTTGCCGCCCGTGGCGAGCATCGCGCGGGCGTTCTTGAGGACGTGAGCCGGATCGTTGAAATCATGCAGGACGATGCCGAAGAAGATCATGTCGGCGCACCCGTCGCAGAAAAGAGTCTCCTCAGCGGTGCCCGCACGCACTTCGATATTCTCAAGGCCTTCTTCCGTAGCGCGGCGGGCGAGCCGCTGGATAGCTTCAGGATCGATATCAACCCCATACACTTTCCCCGATGAACCGACGATCTTCGCTGCGGGAATCGCGAAGAAGCCATCGTTGCAACCGATATCCATGAAGGCCATGCCCTCTTGGAGCCCTGCGGCGCGCAGGAACTTCTCCGGGTCGAGCTTTTCCCGGCGCTTCTCCTCATCGTACTGAAACCCTATGCCGTGTGTGTGGTGATGCATGGAGGTATCCTAGCACGTCTCGTCAGGAAACGAGCGGGACGAAGGCGAAACCCTCGTGGCAGCAGGTGGCGAAGGTGTCGCCCGCGCGGTCGACGACACAGATGGCAGAGCCGACGGGGATCACCATGTGGCCGCCGTCGGCGAGCTGCTGTTTGAGCGCTTCGGGAACTTCGCGCGCGGCGGCCGAGACGAGGATGCGGTCGAAGGGCGCGGCGGAGGGCTTCCCGAGCGCCGTACCCGCCTGCTCGATGCGCGCGTTTGCCGGCGCATACTTCGCGAGGTTCTGCTGCCCGAACGCGACGAGCTCGGGGACGCGTTCCAGGCCGGTCACTTCCCCGCCCTTGCTGACGAGCTCGGCAAGGAGCGCGGTCGTGTAGCCTGAGCCGCTGCCGACGTCGAGCACGCGATTGCCCGGCTCGACGGCC
>JAJYQV010000028.1 GCA_021794425.1 bacterium | reverse complement strand
CGTGCGCTTTTTTCGCATAGGCGTAAGCCTTCTCGACGAAGGCGACATCTTCGGGCGATGGCGCGCGCATTGTCCCGATAATTTCCTTGACGGACACCATGCGCACAGTTTACGGTATGGGAGGGTTCGCGCAACACTGCGCGGAAAGTACACGGAGGTCATCATGAACGCAGGCAAAGGCAAAGTATGGTGCCGTTTTTGTGGACAAATGGTGGAGGACAGGAGCTGCCCGAATGGCAGCGAGGCAAATCCTTTGATGCAAAAGTGCCCGAACCGCTTTGCATATCTGGCAAAGACGCTCACGCCAGCGCCACCGGACACGCCGCAAAAAAAGAAGTGAACCGCCTTTCGCGCCGCGCACACAAAGTGCGCGGCGCATTATATTACATGAGTGTGTCGAGTGCCTGTTCCAAAATCCCTCGGTCCCCCGCTCAGAGCGTTCTGCACGAAACGGTGCTCCTGCAAGTTTTTGCGCGGGACGCTCTTCTGGGGGAGGGTTCTTGGAACAGGCGCTAGGCGAGGAACGCCGCCGCTTCGTCTGGGGTGAGCGCGTCGGGCGCGACTGATTCGGGCAGGTAGATGCGGCGGAGGCCTTTTTTCAAAAAGAGGCCTTGTTTTGATTTGTAGAGCGTGAGCATGCGGCCGGTCTTCGGGCTGAGACCGAGGTCGCGGACGATCGTCGCGCCCTTGGGGGGCTGCTTGGGGATCGTCAAGAGGGCGACGGCGCGGTCAAGGGCGATCGTGTAGGGATCGTCGTCGCCTTTGAGCGAGCGGAACTCGCCGTTATGTGCCACGTAGGGGCCGAAGCGCCCGGTGTTTGCGGTTACCGGCAGACCCGTGTCGGGGTGATTCCCGAGTTCCCGCGGGAGCGAGAGGTACGTGAGCGCCTCCTCAAGCGTTACGGTGGTCGGGTCCTTGCCGGCGGGGATGCTCGCCCGCTTCGCATTCACTTTCTTTTTCTTCGGTTTCTTCGCCGCGGGCTTTTCGGCCGTCTTCGCTGGTTTCTTTTTCGGTTTCGCAGGATCTTTTTCAAGCCCCTCCGCCTCGGGGAGCGGCATTTCCACATAGGGGCCGTAGCGTCCGGTGCGAACGAAGATGGGCTGGCCGCTCACGGGGTCGTTGCCGAGTGGTTCGTCCGATTTTATTTCCGCGCCGTCTTCTTGGCGCGCGCCGGCGCAGTCGGGGTAACGCTTGCAGCTCATGAAGACACCCCCGCGGCCGAGCTTGAACTCCATCGGGCCGCCGCACAGCGGGCACGGGAACGCGCTCGGCGCGTCGCCGAGGGCGGTCGCTTTCGGCAGCGACTCTTTCGCTGAAACGGCTTTCTCGAACGGGCCGTAGAAGTCGGAGAGCGTCTCGGTATAGCCGCGCTCGCCCCGCGCGATCTCGTCGAGCTTGTCTTCCATGTCTGCAGTAAAGGTGTCGCTCACGTATTCGGGGAACTGCTCTTCGAGCCAGCCCGAGACGACCATGCCGGTAGCCGTGGGCGTGAGCGTGCGACCGGTTTTCTCCACGTAGCCGCGGTCCTGGATAGTCTTCATGATCGACGCGTAGGTCGACGGTCGGCCGATACCGCGCTTCTCGAGCTCCTTCACGAGGCCCGCTTCAGTGTAGCGGTTAGGCGGCTCGGTCTGTTTCTCGAGCGCGTCGAGCGAGAGAAGCGAGAGCGCGCCGCCGGAAGCGACTTTGGGCAACTCGACATCTTCGCCGCGCGCCGCCGTATCAAGTGCGAGCCACCCGGGGAAGATGACGCGCGAGCCGGTGGCGCTGAAGAGCGGGATGTCCGCGTCAGCTTTCGCGCTCACGGTCGTGCGCATCATCTTCGCGACTGCCATTTGCGAGGCGAGTGCGCGGGTGCGGATGAGCGCGTAGAGGTGCTCTTCGTCGCTGGTCGCGCCAGCATGCTTGCGCGAAGGATCGGTCGGACGGACGGCTTCGTGCGCTTCTTGCGCGTTCTTGCTTGTGGTTTTGTAAGCGCGCACTTCGAGATAGTCTTTGCCGAATTCCTGTTCGATGACGGCCGCCATCTTTGCGACGGCCTCTTCGCCCAGATGCACCGAGTCGGTGCGCATGTAGGTGATGTGACCGGCCTCATAGAGCTTCTGTGCGGCGCGCATCGTGCGCGAGGGGGCGAAGCCGAGCCGGGTCGAGGCCGTCTGCTGGAGGGTCGAGGTGGTGAAGGGTGGGCGCGGCTTGCGCTCCTCGGATCTCTCGACGACCTCATTGACGCTCCACGAGGCGGCGCGGCCGAGCGTGACGATGCGGTCGGCTTCTTCTTTTGTCGCAGGCTGTTCGGTGCACGTCGTCGGGATGTCCCCATCCTTCGATCTGAAGAGCGCGTTTAACACGAAGTAGGTGACCGGGACGAACGCTTTGATCTCGCGCTCGCGCTCAGCGAGGATCCGGAGCGCCGGCGACTGCACCCGACCGGCGGAGAGGCCGTAACGCACTTTCTTCCAGATGAGGCCCGAGAGATCGTAGCCGACGATGCGGTCGAGCACGCGCCGCGCTTCTTGCGCGCGGCGCAGGTGTTCGTCGATGGTGCGGGGGTGGGCGAGCGCTTCCTCGACCGCCGCTTTGGTGATCTCATGGAAGACGACGCGCTTGGGTTTCTTTAAGCCGGCGACCTCTTTGATGTGCCACGCGATGGCTTCGCCTTCGCGGTCGGGGTCGGTCGCCAGGTAGACGGTGTCGGCCTTTGAAGCGGCGCGCTCGATTCTCTCAATTACCTCGCGCTTCTCGGCGGGGATTACGTAGTGGGGCACGAAGCCGCCCTTGATGTCGACCGCATCTTTGTTGCTTTTGGGCAGGTCGCGCACGTGGCCAACCGAGGCGAGGACCGTGTAGCCTGTGCCAAGGTACTTCCCGATAGTGCGGGCTTTTGTGGGGGACTCGACGATCAGTAAGCGGTTGCTCATTCCTCCACTCATACCGTGCGCACCTCTATATGGTCAAGTATGGTTATCCTTTAGAGCTTGTTCCAAAACCCCTCAAATCCGCCCCTCGCTCGGACTGTTCCGTGTAAAAGAGGGCCCCATTCAAGTCTTTTACACGAAACACTCCTCGCTCTGGGAGGGTTTTGAGACAGGTTCTAGATTCGGTGCCACGCGCCGAATTCTTCGCGAATGAGGCCGCGTAATTCGAGGGAGATGAGGGCGGTGAGGAGTTCGCCCGCGGCGGCGGAGCCGCCGCGAAGAATCTCGTCCCGCGTTCGCGGTTCTTCGAGCATGTCCCATATGATAACCTCTGCGCCTTCCAAGCGGTCCGGCGCTGCGCTCGGCTCGCTTGCCGTGCGAGGCGTTACCCGCAACGCCTCGAGGATATGGAGCGGTTCGGTCACGAGCGCAGCCCCGAGACGCAGGAAAAGATGCGGGCCGAACGCGTGTGGGTCGCTGATGCGATGCGGGACGCACAGGAGTTCGCGATTGTAGTCTGCCGCAAGCCGTGCGGTGATGAGCGTGCCTGATTTCTCGCCGGCCTCAATGACGAGAACGGCATCGGCGAGCCCGACCATGATGCGGTTCCTCGCGGGGAAGTCATGGGGGTGTGCGACGTGCTGCGGTTCATGTTCGGAAACGAGCGCGCCGCCGCGCGCGAGAATGTCTTTGGCGAGGCCGAGGTTGGTGCGCGGTCCGATAACGGAATCATCAAGTCCGGAGCCTGGAACCGCGATAGTGTGCAGGCCTGCCGCCAGCGCGGCTTTGTGCGCGCAAGCGTCGGCGCCGAGCGCGAGCCCGCTTACGACCGATATCGGGTAGCCCGCGAGGCCGCCGATGAGCATTTGGCACGCCTCCTGCCCGTAGCGCGAGAGTGCCCGGCTGCCAACCACCGTGAGCAGCTTCGTGTCGCGGGGCGGGAGCGCGCCGCGTACCCAGAGCTTCTCGGGCGGCTGTGGTATCTCGAGCAATTGTTCCGGCCACTTAGCACGCGCCAGTTCACGTATTTCCATAGGTGCAGTATACTAGGCGCATATGCTCGATATACACCTTATTCGGGAAAACGCCGACATCGTAAAGGCGGGCGCGGCAAAGAAGCATATCGAGGTAGATATCGACCGGCTCATTAAGGTCGATGATGAGCGCAAACTCCTGCGCCAAGAGCTTGACGCGAAGCGCGCTGAGCAGAATCGCCGCAGCTCCGAAATACAGCGCGCGAGCGGCAGCGAGCGCGAAAAGCTGATTGAGGCGATGCAGCACCTGAAGGCCGGTATGGCCGAGGGTGAGGAGAGGCTCAAAAAAGTAATGGCCGAGTGGCAGCAGCTCATGCTCACGGTGCCCAACATTCCCGACATGTCGGTGCCGGATGGCGACAGCGATGCCGACAATGTCGAAGTGAAGAAGTGGGGCGAACCGACCGTCTTTGACTTCACGCCGAAAGACCACGTCGAGCTCATGACCGCGCTCGGCATGGCCGACTTCGAGCGCGGCGCGAAAGTCGCGGGTTTCCGCGGCTATTTCCTCAAGGGCGATGGCGTCCTGCTCGCGAACGCCGTCTGGCAGCTCGCGCTCAAGCACTTCTCCGCAAAACAGCTGGTGCCGCTCAGCGTTCCGTCGCTCGTGCGCCGCGAGACGTTCCTCGGTACTGGCTATCTGCCGCAAGGCGAAGAAGATCTCTACAAGACGCAAGACGGCGAATACCTCGCCGGCACAGCCGAGGTCGCGGCGATGGGGTACTACATGGACGAAGTCCTCGACCCGCAAGCGCTTCCGGTTCAATTCCTCGGATTCTCTCCGTGCTTCCGCCGCGAAGCGGGCGCGCACGGCAAAGACGTGCGCGGCCTTATCCGCGTGCACGAATTCTTCAAATGGGAGCAGGTCGTCCTCTGTCGCGCGGAGCATGACGAATCGGTGCGCCTGCATGACTGGCTGAATCGAAACACGGAGGAATTCATCGAGCTTTTGAACATCCCGTATCACACGGTCGTAAACTGCGGCGGCGATCTCGGACTCGGGCAGGTGAAGAAATACGACATCGAGCTCTGGGTGCCGGGCGAGAAGACCTATCGCGAGATCAGCTCCGCGTCTTATTTCCACGACTTTCAGACGCGCCGGCTGAACATCCGCTACCGTGATGCGGAGGGGAACATGCGTTTCCCGCATTCCTTGAACTCGACGGCGATCCCGACGCCGCGCATCCTCGTCTCCATCGTTGAGAATTATCAGCAAGCGGACGGCACGATCAAGGTGCCCGACGCGCTCGTGCCGTATGTCGGGAAGAGCGTCATCGGCGCCGCAGCGTAGCGAGCGGTCCGCCCCGCATGGTGCGGGACTCGCGACGCGGCGGCGGCTGCGCCGCCGCCGCGGCCTCATCATCTTCTCTCTCCTCCTCCTCTTTCTGTTCGGCGTGCTCGTGTATGGGTTGTGGCAAGCACCCGTGCGCATATCGCGGGTTGTAGTGTATGGCGCAGACCAGTCGCTCGCGGCCGTCGCGACGGCCGCGATGCAGGGAAGCTACTTCGGCGTCGTTCCGCGCAACTCGACTTTCTTTGTGCCTGAAGCGCGCATCCGGGCCCTCCTCCTCGCAGAGCACCCAAGCGTTGCCGCTATCTCGATATTTCGAAACGGTTTCTCCGGCATCTCGATCAAGGTTGATCATCGTGCTCCTGTCGCCCGCTGGTGCGGCGCTGCTCCGACCGCGGCTGCGTCGAGCACTCCTGCGGCACCTTGCTACTTTTTCGACGCGAGCGGATTTATCTATGCGACGTCGAGCGGCGCTTCCAGGGAGGCCTCTTCGTCGCCGCTTTTTGTTGCTGCCGATGCCGCCATGCCGCTAAACCCTTTCACAGTCTACGAACCCCTTGATTTCGGCGGAAGTCAGGCCTCTCCCGGCACGCCGATAGGAGCAACGCTCCCGCAAGCGGCGGCTTTTCCGGCTGCGTTTGATTTTGCGCGGCAACTCGTCGCGTTTGGTTCACCAGTGGTGTCGGTCGTATTCCGTCACAATCAAGAAGCAGACCTGTACCTCAGGAGCGGCACGCGCGTCACCTATGTGCTCGGGCAAGAGCAGGACGCATACGCCGCGCTCGTCTCCGCGCGCGCCGACCTCAATCTCGCCGATGGCTCGCTTGAGTACGTCGATCTGCGGTTCCCCGGCAAGGTGTATCTGAAAAAGAAATAGTGTAGTAGGGTGCACGCATGTCGTTCTGGCAACAGCTCAAAAAACCGTTTTTCGTCATGGCGCCCATGGCGGACGTCACCGACGCCGCATTCCGCGCGCTGGTGGCGAAGCGCGGTGCCCCGGACGTCTTCTGGACGGAGTTCGTCGCGGCCGACGGGCTCTATCACACCCGCGAACACCGCAGTGATACGGGCACTACCATATATGGTAGTGACTCGGAGAACCCCTTGATGCGCGATCTCACGTTCGACCCGGCAATCGAGCGCTCGATCGTGGGGCAGATCTTCGGCAGCAATCCGGAGACGATTGCGTACGCGGCTAAGCTCGTCGCCGAGCTCGGCTTCGACGGCGTCGACCTCAACATGGGCTGCCCGGACCGTTCGGTGGAGAAGCAGGGAGCCGGCGCCGCGATGATAAAGACGCCGGAGGTCGCTCAGGCGGTCATACGCGCCGCGAAGACCGCCGGCCTGCCCGTCTCGGTGAAAACGCGCGTGGGGTATAACAAAGAAATCCTGGACGAGTGGCTGCCCGCTGTGCTCGCGGCCGAGCCGGACGCCGTCACGCTCCACCTACGCACACGCAAAGAGATGTCGCTCGTGCCGGCGCGCTGGGAGCTCATGCCGCGCGTCGTCGCGTTGCGCGACGCGCTCTCACCCGAGACGCGCATAATCGGCAATGGCGACGTGGAGAGTGTTGAGCAGGGGAGGCGGCTCGCGGAGGAGACCGGTGCCGACGGCATCATGATCGGGCGCGGTATGTTCGGCAACCCGTGGGTCTTTGTCGGGCGCACGAGCGAGGACACGCCGCTTGAGGAGAAGCTCGAAGCGCTCGTCGAGCTCGCGCACGGTTTCGAAGCGCTCACGCCCAAAAAGAATTTCTCAATACTGAAAAAGCACATCAAGGCATTTGTCACCGGCTTTTCCGGCGCCGCCGAGCTCCGCGCTCTCCTCATGGAGACGAACTCCGCCGCCGAGCTCGAGCAGATTATCCAGAGCGCGTAAAATATCAGGTACCTGGTATACTGAGCGCATCATGGCGCACCACAAAGGCACTTCTGATTTACTAACTCGCTTTGCTTGTAACTAAATCATGTCGCACCAGTCTCTCTACCGCACGTACCGGCCTGCTTCGTTTGCGGACGTCATCGGGCAGGAGCAGGTGACCGGGCCGCTCGCCGAAGCGGTCAAGAGCGGCAAGATCGGCCACGCGTACCTTTTCTCCGGGAGCCGCGGGCTCGGGAAGACGTCCGTCGCGCGCATCTTCGCGAAAGAGATCGGCTGCGCAGAGAACGACCTCTACGAGATCGACGCGGCGAGCAACAACAGCGTCGAGGACATCCGCGCACTTTCCGAGGGCGTCTACACGCTCCCGTTCGAATCGCCGTACAAGGTCTACATCCTCGACGAGGTGCACATGCTCTCGAAAGGCGCGTGGAACGCGTTCCTGAAGACGCTCGAAGAGCCGCCCGCGCACGCGGTCTTTATACTGGCCACCACCGAGCTCGCGAAAGTGCCCGAGACGGTGCAGAGCCGCTGCCAGGTCTTTGAGTTCAAGAAGCCGACGCGGGCCACGCTCGCCAAGATGCTCGGGGCGGTCGCAAAGAAGGAAGGCTATACGCTCGACGCGGGCGCGGCCGAGCTCGTGGCGATGCTCGCAGACGGCTCGTACCGCGATGCACTCTCGGTGCTGCAGCGCGTGCTCAGCAATGCGGCGGAGAAGAGTGTGTCGCGCGGGATGGTAGAGACGGTGACCGGTGCGCCGCGGCAAGAGCAGGTGCACGCGCTCGTGGCAGCGCTCGCGGCTGGGCAGCGCGGCGCCGCCCTCGTCGCCGTCGAAGACGCGGCGAAGAGCGGCGCCGACATGAAGCTCTTCCTCGAGCTCCTGCTCGGGTCGCTCCGGAGCACGCTACTTCTGCGTTACGCGCCCGAGCTCCGCGCCTCGCTCCAAAGCGAGCTCGGCGCGGACGAATTCTCCGCCCTTGAAACGTTTGCCAACGGGCAGGGAATCACGCATGCGGTCATGCTCGCTTTCCTCACCGCCGCCGACCGCATCCGCTATGCGCCCATTCCGGCCCTTCCTCTGGAACTCGCGGTCCTTGAGGCACTTCCGGAATAGCATGGCCGAGAAGCATTTCTTCCTCGTGCGCCACGGCGAGACGGCCGACAACCACAATCTGATACACCAGTCCTTTTCCGTGCCGCTCAACGAGCGCGGAAAGCAGGAAGCCAACGACGTCGCACGCGCGCTCGCACTGCTCGCGCCCGACCGCATCGTCACGAGCGATGCCGAGCGCGCCCAGCAGACTGCGGCGCCGCTCGCGCTTGCCACCGGGCTCGTGCCCGAAAGCACCCCGCTCCTGCGCGAGTTCCATCGCGGCGTCCTGCTCGAAGGAGCGCATCATCTGAGCTGGTCGTCCATCGTCGGCTCGCTCGGGCTGTATTTTCATGCGGGAGATCGCGCCTGGCACTACGGCGATGGCGAGAACGCACTCGAGTTCCGCGACCGCATCGAGCAGATCCTTTCCGAGCTCGCCGCGTTTCCCGGCGAGCGCGTGGTCGTGGTTGCGCATCGCGGAGTGATAAACGCACTCCGTTTCCGGATTATGCGCGGACAGGATGTGCACCCGCGCCATTTCCTGCGCGCCGCCGCGCTCGGCCGCATAGCAAACGGCAGCATCACCGAGCTCTCGTACGACCCTGGCCGCGCGGCGCCCTGGCAGGTCCTCCGCGCAAACGACACCCGCCACCTGCATCGCGCCTAGTTTTCTGTTATTGTTTGCCCATTGGGGAGTGGTGTAACTGGTAACACGCCTGCCTTTGGAGCAGGAGACTCTAGGATCGTTCCCTAGCTCCCCAGCCAGCTTGAGATAGGTTCAGAGTCCGAGGTGCCTCGGCGAATCATCCGAGTCCTATTCCGCCACGGCATACCTGCTGAGAGCAGTATCCAAACTCAAAAACCACCTTCACGAGATGGCTTGCCTGAAAACTCCCGCAGCTTATCCACGCGCTCGTGCGTCGGCGTGTTTCGTGCGCGCTCGGGGTGGTAGGCTGTTTACATATGAAAAATATCAAGATCAGCAACGAGGCGATCGTATGGGTCATTGTAGCGGTGGGCATCGGCGTCGGCATCTGGCTGCTTCTGGTAAGCCCGTCAGCGGAATGGGGCGGCTCCGTGCCGGTTGCGAGCTCGACGCCGCAAATGGGCACGACCAGCGCGCCCGTAGCGGCTGCGCCTGACGCGCTAGCCCCAGTGCGGAGCGCGCCAGTGAAGAAGCCGTCTGCGCCTTCGGTGACCCTTCCCGCGAAAGTGGTGGGAAACAACTCGATCCCCTATCTGCTTGGGCTCAAGGAGCCGTTCATCTGCACCATCGAGACCACGAACCTTTCCGTCAGACGTTCGGGGACGATGTATGTCGCCGACGGGAAGATGCGTGTCGATTTCAGCGGGTACGCGAACGGTCTCTTCACTAAGACGTCGATGATCGACGACGGCAAGTACCTGTACGTGTGGGCGGACGGTGCTTCGACCGGTCTCAAGCTTCTCGCCGCTTCAAGCGCGAGCGGCAGCGCGATCGCGAGTCATGGCGGCATCGATCTCGCCACGCCCTTCACCTTTGCGTGTGCCTCCTGGGCGACCGATGCACGCGTCTTTGCACCGCCGACTTCCGTCTCGTTCTCCAATAATCCGTAGACGCGCCGCGACTGATGTACTTTGTCTATTTGCTTGAGTGCGGCGACGGCTCGCTCTACACGGGCGTGACGACCAATGTCGTGCGGCGCCTCGCTGAACATCGGGCGGGCACCGGCGCTCGATTCACGCGCGCTAAGGGTGCGGTGCGCATGGCCTATGTCGAAGAGCATCCGGATAGAAGTACGGCACAGAAGCGCGAAGCAGAGGTGAAGAAATGGCCGCGAGAGAAGAAGCTTCACTTAGTCTCGCTCATGCCGTCCGCCCGATATGCGTCTTGCGACGCATGAGGTAGAATGAAGACATGAACAGGCTTGAACGAGCAGGGGGCACCGGGTCGGAGCGGGGCCAACCTGTCGAAGTGTCGGGGTTGCCAATCGACATGCCTCAGGTGCAGGCGGCGCTCATGCTCGCGGCCTATGGTGCGACGCACGGCAGAAAAAATATCGATTTTTTTGATTGGGAAAAGAATGAGGCGAGGACGCAGGCAGAGGCGATGCGCGAATGGGTCGCGGATCCGGATGACCACACGACATACGCCGCCCGGTATCGTCGTTACGTTGGGGCGCACCCGGGAGCGCACGTTGATATTGCCGATAGCGAGGCACTGGCAGCGCTGCTCCATGCGATTGAGCGCGAGCGAGGTGAGGCGCACTAGGATACCCTCTAAAATCACTTCAACGTTTCTTTCGCACGGGGCGCCGTTTGCTCGGAAGGTGTTTAAAGACAGGCTCTGAAAGCCGCCGCGCTCCGCGCGGCGGCCCGGGCGATTCTGTGCTATCTTGTAGGCATATGATTGATCCAGCAAAAGTAGACATTAACCAATTGCCGAAGAAGTTTTGTGATGGGGCCATCGGCGGCTACAACAAGGAGGTTTTCTCGTTTGCGCTCACGTCGGGGAACAGTCTCGACTCGTTTGCCGCGACGCCGCAAGTGATGAAAAGCATCTCAGTGTGGATGAACGGCCAGATTCAGGGTTACGAGAAGCAGTTCGGCGAGATCGACACGCTCCCGCCCGAGATACAGAGTCCGATCCAGGCGGCTGATCTGGGGAAGTCGTAACGCGGGCCCGGGGCACGCGGAGCAGAGCGCAGATAAAAACGCGCGACTCCAGGCGTCAGAGCGTCTGCACCATCATCATGTTGGTGCCCCCGACGCGGCCGAACGGGATACCGGCCGCAATGATGACATGGTCGCCTTTGCTCGCGAGCTTCTGGCGCACCATCGTGCGCTTGGATTCGGCCACGACATCGAGCAGGTCGCCGAACGAGCTCGCGACAAACGGGTGGCAGGCGAACGAGAGCGCGAGGCGTCGCGCCGTCTCGCTGCGCGGCGTGAAGACGATGATTGGACGGGTCGGCCGGCAGCGCGAGATCATGCGCGCGGTGAACCCGCTCTCGGAGAGCGCGACGATGGCTTTGGCGTTGGTCGCATGCATGGCGTCGACGACCGCGCGGCCGATCGCGTCCACCGTCTCGCTTTCATCGCTTGCGCGCGTGCCGCGGAAGAGGTCGCGATAGGTGCTGTGATTCTCGGTCTTGTGGGCTATCTGTGCCATCATCGCGACCGCCTCCACGGGGTACTCGCCCATGGCCGTCTCCTGTGAGAGCATGACGGCGTCGGTGCCGTCGAGAATGGCGTTAGCCACGTCGCCGACCTCCGCGCGAGTCGGAACCGGGTTGGTTATCATCGACTCAAGCATCTGGGTGGCGGTAATGACCGGCTTGCCAGCGTCGACGCTCTTGCGGATGATCTGCTTCTGCATGAACGGCACGTTCTCGGGAGACACCTCCACGGCGAGGTCGCCGCGCGCGACCATCACGCCATCTGACGCTTCGATGATGGCGTCGATGTCTTCCATGGCCTCGAGAGTCTCGATCTTGGCGATGATGGCGGGCGGTCGCTTGGAGGAATGCTTCTCAATGAGCGCGCGAAGCTTCTTGACGTCGCCGGCGGAGCGCACGAACGAGAGCGCGACGAAATCGACTTGTTGCGTAAGCCCGAAGGCGAGGTCGGCGCGATCCTTCGCCGTGATCGGGCTTACTTTGCGGAAGGCGCCAGGAATGTTGACGCCGCGAGATCGG
>JAJYQV010000030.1 GCA_021794425.1 bacterium | reverse complement strand
TCTACCACGAAGAAAAGGAACGCCTCGGTGTCCACGTTCTCCAGTTGAAGGTGGTTCGCAAGCGGGCGTAATCATTCGCTCTCACACTCACGGGGCTCGGCGCAATGCCGGGCCCCTTTTACATTTCATGAAGGCTAACCATGAGCCTATTACAGCATGTTGCAACGTCCAACGCGGACTCGACCGAAGCCATCAAGCGAGCGCGGCAGGCACCGAGCAGGCCGCGCGAACGGATGTGAGCGCCGCGCGCGAGTCTTCGAGCGCGCCGGGGCGCGGGCTAGTCCGATCGGCTGAAGTAGGTTCGCGCAAAGTCGGCTATTTCATCACAAAATAGAACTTCGTTCGGATTTAGTGCGGAGCCGCGCCGCGAAGCGGCGCTGCAAGGGGCGGCGGGGGATTCGCAGGCGCAATGCATCCGATATAATGGCCGGGTATGGCTGATCGGCGGAAAAGAGTCCTCGGAATTGTCGGGGTGGTGATAGTCGGCGTATTCGTTGCTGGCGCTCATTTCTTCTGGCAAAAGACTTCTCGGTCAGAGCCGCCCAACACCGCAGGGCTCGACCGATACGCGGCCGCTATTCCCGCATGCTACCACCAAAACCCGGGTAGCGACGCAAATAAGCCGATACCAAATAATTCTATTCAATACGTGAAAGAGACGTCGCGCATGTTCATCAACGTGCCGAAGGATTTGTATCCGCAGGATCTCAAAGATGCCTGGACTACTGTCTCAGGTAATGCAGTAGCGGGAGCGGCCGGAGGAGGTTTTGGCGAAGTCGAAGGCACCGCGCCGGGCTGCTGGTCGTCGTATGTGGACTTTGAAGGAACCGGCGAAGTCGACCTGCGCGTGAAGAGTATCGTCGAAAGCGCGCCGGATTATTTTGTGCGCTTTATCGTTTCTCCGGTGTAACTGCCGGGCCTTTCGTTTACCCGAAAAGTTTCTCGGAAAGATTATTTTGGAGGAAGTGCAGTTCTTTCCTCAATCCGTTCAATTCTTCTTCAGAATTTCTTGAATTTGGCACGGATCCCTCGTGAAGAGATTTCTCTATTGCAGAAATTCTGTCTCCAACATCTGCAATCCGGTCGAAGGTTATCTTTTGCAGATACGCAAGCTCCGCACCCGTCAATTCTATGCCGGTATGTGTCTTTTCTTTCATTTCTCGCGCGCTCGGGTCTAAGGAATGTTCGGGTTGCCCGTGGCTTTCAATGGCCCGGCGGGCGTTGTCGTCTACAGTCAGTCGCTCAAAGTCAGAATGGGGGAGAGTCATATGTATATGTTACGCCCCGCCCTCAAAGAGTCAATGCGGCTGTCTTGTGTAAAAAACACACGGGAGCCGAAGCCCCCGTATCGCCGCTCTACTCAAGCGATTCTAGGATGCTTGGGTCAGGCGGGAGGATGTCGCCCCCCTCACTTGAGGGGTGCCACGTCGCCTCGTGGATGGCAGCCTCGCGGATCTGAGCCGCTTTTTCTTCTTTTTTCCGCTCTCTGTTTTCGGCGGAAACAAAGCCGCCCTTGCGAGACATGGCGAGATGGTGCTCTCGCGCTGCGTCATCACCAGCGGCACTTGCTCTTATGATTTTTAAAACTCCACTCGGTTTCTCAAATCCCATGGCGTTCCCCTTAAAGTATGATCTGATTAATATTAAACCCCGCTTTGCTCAAGAAAGCAAGCTGTCCACGACGGCCTTCACGTCGGCGCCGTCGGCCCTTCCTTTCAATTCTTTCATGAGGATGCCGGTGAACTTGCCTGCCTCGGCTTTGCCCGAGACGCCGAGCTCGGCCATTTTGGCTTTCGCGATCGTTTCTACTTCTTCGCGACTCATCAGGGCAGGTAGGTAGCCCTCGATGATGGCGAGCTCAAGCTTCTCGGGAAGGGCGAGCTCGGAACGGCCGCCTTTCTCGAACTGCTCGATGGAGTCCTTGCGCTGATTGGCGGCGCGCTTCAGGACCGCGAGCGCCTCGTCGTCGGTCAGGAACTCGTCGGGCTTGCGCTTCTTGGCGACGACTTCGTTCGTCATAGCCGTGACAAGCGAACGGAGCGTCTGGAGCTTGACCGCGTCGTGCGCACGCATCGCGTCAGGGATTGATTTCCTCAGGGTTTCGTGGATAGACATGGCGATAGTATACTACAGGGCATGAACCTTTTCACCGTCGCGCTCATCGTGCTCGCCTTGCTCTTCGTGCAGGGTGTAGGCCTTTATTTCATCTTCCGTCGGCAGGAAAAGCCGGAGCCGGAGAAAGACGAGGGCAGCATGCTGCTCCTCCAGCAACAGCTCCAGAACCTGGAGCGCACCCTCGAGACGCGCGTGAGCGAGTCGTCCAAAGCGATGCAGGAGAACGCACACCGCCAGTTCTCGGAGTCGTCGCGGCTCATCAAGGAGATCACGACCGAGCTCACCTCGGTGAAAGAGATCGGCCGCCAGACGCAGTCCTATGCGGAGCAGCTGCAGTCGCTCCAGGACCTGCTCAAGAACCCGAAGCAGCGTGGCATCCTCGGCGAGTACTATCTTGAGACCGTCCTGCGGAACGTGATGTCGCCCGAGGACTATCGCATCCAGTATCCGTTCAAGAACGGCGAGATCGTCGATGCGGTCATCGTCATCAACAAGAAGCTCGTCCCGGTCGACTCAAAGTTCTCGCTCGACAACTACAATCGTTTCGTCAGTACGCAAGTCGGTTCGCCGGAGCGTGTGGCCGCCGAGAAGGCGTTCGTCAACGACTTGAAGCTCCGCATCAGCGAGACCGCCAAGTATATCCGCCCGGAAGAGGACACGATGGACTTCGCGTTCATGTTCATCCCGAGCGAGGGCATCTACTATGACCTCTTGACCAACCAGGTGGGCGGTGGGGAAGAGGAGAACCTCATCCAGCGAGCAGCAAGCAAATACAAGGTCATCATCGTCTCGCCGACGTCCTTCCTCGCCTACCTCCAGACGGTCATGCAGGGGTTGAAGGCGATGGAGATAGAGAAGCGAGCCGAAGACATCCAGAAGCGGGTGGGGGAGCTCGGCAAGCATATCGGCGCCTACGAGGAGTTCTACAAGAAGCTCGGCGTCTCGCTCGGCACCACCGTCTCCCACTACAACAGCGGCTACAAGGAGCTCGGCAAGATAGATAAGGACGTGTACCGCATCGCCGAGACCAAGATCGGCATCGAGCCGGAGCTGCTCGAGAAGCCAAACCTCGGCAACGAGTAGATGGCTTGCTCTTTCAGCGCAAGCGTGCTAGATTAGAAAGACTATGGAAGTGGCCGTAATCAAGACCGGCGGGAAGCAGTATGTCGTCTCAAAGGACGACGTCATTTCGATTGAGAAGCTCCCGAACGAGGTCAAGCAGGGCGACACGGTTGTCTTCGACGAGGTGCTCCTCGTCGACAACGGCTCGGACACGACCATCGGTGCGCCGCTTATCAAGGGCGCAGAGGTCAAGGGCACTGTTGTTCTCGTGGGGAAGGCACCCAAGGTGGAAGTGGTGAAGTACAAGCCGAAGAGCCGCTATTTCAAGCGCAACGGCCATCGTCAGCCACTCGTCAAGGTTCACATCGATTCGATCGCGTAGATCGAGCACGCACGCCTTTCATACTGAACAGACTTCGCCGTTACGTGCGGTCATTTTATTCTGTGCGCAATTCACACTACAACACATGCAAATAGGAAGATGGAATCATCAGACCGGAGGCGCCTCATCGGGGTCTTCAAGAAGCTCAGGCGGCGAGAGCCGTTCGTATTCGACACGTCCGGCGCGCTACGGCACCGGCGCGGCGCGCCGTTCGGGCGGGAGCGAGGGGTATCGCTCGCCTCGCGGCGGCCGCAGCCGCGGCGGTTCGCGCGGCGGCCGCGGTTTCGGGACCTTTGGCGAAACCGAAGCCGAAATCGCCAAGTTTACTAACAAGACGGTCGTCACGACCGAGGAACCGGTCTTCGTCCCCGAGCACAAGTTCGCGGATTTCGATATCAACGCGCATCTCAAGGCGAACATCCTCGCGCGCGGCTATGACCTGCCGACGCCGATCCAAGATAAGACGATTCCGCACACGCTTCTGGGGCAGGACGTCGTCGGTCTCGCCGAGACCGGCACCGGAAAGACGGCGGCATTCCTCATCCCGCTCATCGACAAGGTGATGAAGCAGAAGGGCGAGCGCGTGCTCATCATGGCACCGACGCGAGAGCTCGCAGTGCAGATTGAGAAAGAGCTCGCGGGCTTTGCCAAGGGCCTGGGCTTCCGCGGCATGGTCGCGGTGGGCGGCGCCAATATCGGCCCGCAGATCTCGCAGCTCCGGCATGATCCGGCGTTCGTCATCGGTACTCCCGGGCGCCTGAAGGACCTCATGGAGCGCAGGGCGCTCGACCTCACGAATTTCGGCACGGTCGTGCTCGACGAGGCGGACCGGATGCTCGACATGGGCTTCATCGACGACATGCGCATGATTCTCAGCAAGATGCGCAAAGAGCGTCACACGCTCTTCTTCTCGGCGACGATGGGGAAAGAGATCGAAAAGCTCATCGGGGATTTCCTCGAGAGCCCGGTCGTCATCTCGGTGAAGACGCGCGATACTTCCAAGAATATCGATCAGGATATCGTGCGTATCCCGCGCGGCGCAGACAAGTTCGAAGTGCTGGTCGATCTCTTCAAGAACCGCGACTTCAGCCGCGTGCTCATCTTCGGTCGCACCAAGTACGGCGTCGAGAAGCTTGCCAAGGAGCTTTCCCGCCGCCACATACACGCGGAGAGCATTCATGGCAACAAGACCTACGGCGCCCGCATCCGCGCCCTGGAGGCGTTCAAGACCGGCAGGGTGGTCGCGCTTGTCGCCACCGACGTGGCCGCGCGCGGACTCGACATCCCGGCCGTCTCGCACGTCATCAACTACGACCTGCCGAGCACCTACGAGGACTATGTGCACCGCATCGGTCGCACCGGCCGCGCGGCAAACAAAGGCATCGCGCTCACGTTCGTGGAGGGGCGCTAGAGCTTATTTTACGAGAACGCACCCGCAGGCTTGTGCCTGCGGGTGCGTTCTCGTATCCCCCAAAAAAAAAGGGGGGGGGGATTGCTAAATGCTCCCACTTGGCGGTTGAACCGCCAAGTGGGGCGTTATGCTTCTTTGCGGCCGGCGAGGGCAGCGCGCAGCGTCTCGGCGTCGGAGTACTCGAGCTCGCTGCCAGTGGCGAGCCCGCGGCCGAGCGCGGATATTTTCAAATCGTTACGATACGGGGCGAGGAGCTCGCGCACGTGGTCGGCGGTGTGCTCGCCCTCGCTCGTGGCGGAGAGCGCGAGGACGACTTCTTTCAGCCCGCTTGAGAGACGTTCTTGGATGGTCTGCGCCAGCTCTTTCTCGCGGATGGCGCCTTTGCCCGAGAGGGTGAGCACGCCGCCGAGGACGAAGTAGCGGCCGTGGTAAGTGCCGGCGCGTTCGATAGCCGCCAGGTCCTGGTCCTTCTCGACGAGCATCAGCACGGCATCGTCGCGCCCGCTGTCTGAGCAATAATTGCAGACGAGTGCCGCGGTGCCGTTGTAGAAACGCAAGCACTTTGGGCATTGGCGCACGCTGGCGTCGAGTGTCGCGATGAGCTCGGCGAGCTGTGCGCGTTCGGCAGCGGGCGCCGCGAGGAGATGGTATACGAAGCGCTTGCCCTGCCGGGGGCCGATGCCGGGAAAACGAGCGAGCGCGCGGGAGAGGTCTTCGATGTGGTCCATGTATCAGAACTCTCCGGCAAGATCGCCGTAGCCGTGGGTGTCGAGCGGCTGGAAGCTGGTGCGCTTGTCGTCGAAATAAAGCTCGACCATGCCCGTGGGGCCATTGCGGTGCTTCTCGATGAGGATCTCGGCGACGCCGGTGCGCTCGCTCTCTTTGTTGGCCTTGTCTTCGCGGTGGATGAACATCACCACGTCCGCATCTTGTTCAATACTTCCGCTGTCGCGAAGATCGGAGAGGCGCGGGCGGCCGCCGCGCTGCTCGACCGCGCGGGAGAGTTGCGAGAGGGCGACGACCGGCACCTCAAGCTCGCGCGCGAGGCCTTTGAGCGAGCGCGAGATCTCGGTCACCTGCTGGACCATCGAGTCGGAGGCTTTGGTCGAGGTGGGCGTCATGAGCTGGAGGTAGTCGACCACGATGAGCCCGATGCCGCGCTCGCGCTTCAGGCGGCGGGCGACCGCGCGCATCGCGAGGATGTTGTTGCCGGGCTTGTCGTCGATATAGATGGGTGCTTTGGAAAGGGTCTCAAGCGCGTCGCGGATACGACTGAAGTCCTCCTCAGCTTTGACCTGGCCGGTGCGGAGCTTCCACGAGTCGACAAAGGATTCGGCCGAGAGCATGCGGTCGATGATCTGCTCGGAGCTCATCTCGAGCGAAAAGATGCCCACGGGTACGTTGTGGCGGACGGCCGCGTTCCGGGCGATGTCGAGCGCGAGCGAGGTCTTACCGACCGACGGGCGGGCTGCCAGGATGACGAGGTCGGAGGGGTGAAAACCGGAAAGCAGATTGTCGAGCGTGGGGAAGCCGGAGGGGACACCGCGGATGCCGTCTTCTTTGTGCGAGAGCGCCTCGATGCGCTCCCAGGCCTCGTGCACCTTGTCGCCGATGGCGGTGAACTTGTGCGCGGCACTGGCGTTGCCAATCGCGTAGATGCTCTTTTCGGCCTCGTCGAGCACGGCCATGGGCTCCTGCGCCTCGTCGTATGCGGACTCGGTGATGGCGTAGGAGGTGTCGATCAGGGAGCGCATGAGGAACTTACGCGAGACGATGTCGGCGTAGTGGGCGTAGTTGCCCGGCGCGGGCGCGGCGGCGGCGAGCTCGGCGAGGTAGCTCCGTCCGCCGGCGCGTTCGAGCGTCCCTTGGTCGGCGAGGCGCTGGGAAAGGGAGAGCTGGTCGATCGGATCGCCGCGGTCGGCGAGGTCGCGCATCGCGGTGAAGATGATGCGGTGCTTCTCGGCGTAGAACGAGTCGGGGCGGATGAGGTCGGAGACGTCGTGGATGGCGTCCGGCTTCAGGAGGAGTGCGCCCAAGAGCGCCCGCTCAGACTCGATGGACTGGGGCGGGACGCGCCCAGAGGTGGGCGCGGCCGGTGCCGGGGGTCGCTTGGTATCCGCCATGTCCGGCTATTGTACCCTAGGCGGCGCAACTTGCCGAAGGTGACAAATCTGTGGCTTTCGTGTGCAAAAAGTGGGGGAGGGGGGAGGTGGCGCGCCTCGCTTGGGACGTCCCTGCGAAAAGTACGGAATATTTCTCTGCTGAGAAATTTCCTCCTGCTCGGCCCGTCGGCCTGCGCAGAGCCTTTTCTCGGGACGCTCCCGCGCTCGGCGCTCGACTGCGGCCATCATCGCCCGCCTACGGCCGTTGTAAAACCGAAACGTTGCGCTCGCCGCGGCCATCATCGCACGGCCGCGCTGTGCTCGGGCGTCTGGCAAAACAAAACCGGCGGAGTGTTAGTCCGCCGGCAGCCGGTGAGGGAACGGTTCTTGTTCTGCCCAATGCCTCAGAGAGAGGGAGGAGCAATTACCCGTTTATAGGACGCTTACGCATCCAACCAGGACCGACTTGAAAGTGCTGTTACTTCTTGAACGCCTCGTCGACGATTTCGCGAACGAGGATTTCCGCAAACTCGGCGGCTTCTGTGGGAGAAATACCGAGTTCCTTGGCTTCGTTCGCCGTTTGCCGCTGCATGTTCAGCTTGATGGTTACACCTTCGCGCCGCAGCTTGTTCTTGAGGTACAAGAGGGCGAGTTCGCCCTGACGTTCTTTGCTGATGGCCATGATTGGCTCCTTTTCAAACGCTCGCCGACGTTGACGAGTGTCTGTAGTATACACAAGTATATATCGTTGTCAAGAGCGGGTGAGGGTCGGGCCGTCGGGGCCGTCTTCGATGCGGTAGCCGTGGGCGGCGAGCTCGTCGCGGAGGCGGTCGGCGGTAGCGAAGTCGCGGGAGGCGCGCGCCGCTTCGCGGCGCGCGAGGAGGTCCTGCATGTCTTTGGGCACGTCGCGCGCGTCGAGCACTTGGGGGAGGGGAGGCGCGAGAAGCGAGAGGCCGAGGTGTGCATCGGCGGCTTCAAGCAGCCCCCATTTTTCTTCGGGCGTGTATTCCTCGCTCCGGAGAGAATCCCAGAGGATGCCGAGCGCTTGCGGTGTGGCGAGATCGTCGCGCATCGTGACGAGGAAGCGGTTGCGCGCATCGGAAGGTTTGCCGATCCGGTTCGATTCCTCTCGTATCTCGCGTGAGAGTTTCCAGAGGCGCTCAAGCGCGCTTGCGGCCGCAGAGAGCGCGTTCCAAGAAAAGGAAAGGGGGGTTCGGTAGTGTGCCTGAAGGAAGAAGTAGCGAAGTGCGAGCGGCGGAATTCCTTTCTCAGAGAAATCGGAAAGATAGACGACATTGCCGAGCGACTTCGACGCCTTCTCGCCGTTCATGGTGAGAAACGCGACGTGCATCCAGTAGCGCACGAACGGTCGTCCGCTCGCCGCTTCAGACTGCGCGATCTCGTTATTGTGGTGCACCGCGATGTGGTCTTCGCCACCGGTATGAATGTCAATTTCCTGCCCCAAGAGTGAACGGATCATGGCCGAGCACTCGAGGTGCCATCCAGGGTTCCCCCGGCCCCACGGACTGTCCCATTGCTGCAAGTCGTTGGGCTTGGCGAGCCGCCAGAGCACGAAGTCGGCCGGATGATGCTTCCCCTCGGCCACCTCCACGCGCGCGCCAGCCTCAAGCTCGGCGTTGCACACGCCGCCGAGCCGGCCGTAGCCGGGGAATTTCTGCGTGTCGAAATAGAGTCCGTCGGAGAGCCGGTATGCAAAGCCTTTCTCTTCGAGCGTCTTGGCGAGCGCGATCTGTTCTTTGATGTATTCGGTCGCGCGGGGGAAGAGAACGTCGCTCGTGTCGATGTTGAGCTCGCCGATGTCCTCGATAAAGAGCTTTGCGTAGCGGTCGGCAATCGCTTCGGGCGTCGCGTGCTCGCGCTTGGCGCCTACGGTCATCTTGTCTTCGCCCTCGTCTCCGTCGCCGACGAGGTGGCCGACATCGGTGATGTTGATGACGCGCTTCACGTGGTAGCCGGCGATGGCGAGCGTCCGGGCAATCGTGTCGGAGAAGACGTACGCGCGCAGGTTGCCGATATGCGCGCGATTATAGACGGTAGGGCCGCAGGAGTAGAGGAGCGCGATACCCGGCTTCTGCGGTATGAACAGCTCCTCTTTGCCAGAGAGCGCATTGGTGAAGAACACGGGTGTCGGCCGATGAGGAGCCACCGCTTTCCCGAGTATGCGCGCAAGCCACTTCATACCTATCAGAAAAGCCAATGTTTCCGCGCGAAAGACGCGATCATGAGGCCGCTCGTACCGAGCATGATCGCGAGAATGATCCAGAACGCGTGCGGGTCCTGCTCAAGCGGCGTGCCGAGCGCGTGCATGCCGAAGATGAATGCGATGAGTTCAAGTGGGAGCACGAGCACGGTGATCGTCGTGAGTGCCTTCATGATTTCATTCTGCCGCGCTTCAAGCAGCGAGGCATTTGTCTCGCGCAGCTCGGTCGCTACCGCGCGGTAGGTCCCGACGATGCGCGCGACTTGCGCGCGTTCCGCGAGGATGCGCTCCGAGCGCTCCCCGAATGACGCTCCGAAAGAGCCTTGCGCAGAGAGCGCCTTCAAGAAGCGGCTCAACGGCTCCTCTTGGTTGGCCAGTGCCGCTTCCACGTGCAGGAATTCCCGGCTGGTATTTGAAATCGCGCGAACGGTCGTGCGCTCCAGCCCGCTGAACATGTCTCGCTCGATGTGGGTGAGACGGCTTGCGATATGGCTCGTGTGATCGCGCACGGCAGTGTACAGGTGGGCAAAAAGGATCTCAAGCAGGACGTCGGTCGCGATGATGTCGTGAGGAGAGATGAGCTGCTCGGTTTCAAGTAATTTCTGCAGGCGATCAAGCGACGCGATGACTTCATAGCGCACGGTTATGATGAAGCCGTTGCCGACGATGAAGTCGATCTCCTGGTCCCGTATCTCGCCATCGGCGGTGCCATGGGTGGGGAAGTGGAGCACCAGGAAGGTGTTGTCGACATCCTTCGCCACGAGCGGCGAGGGCGAGGGCGAAAAGAGTTCGGCTTCCAGGCGCTCGCTAATGGAGAACTCCTGGGTAACGCGCCGCACTTCATCCTCGGTCGGGTGCTCAAGATCGATCCACACCCCGCCACGGTACGCATGTCGGAATAGCATACGCTCAAGGATACCATATGCCGGCGTGCACCCACTCGCTGTCCCGTGCTATACTCCGCGGATGGCGTCTTCAGAAAAACGTTCTCACAAGCACGGTATCGTCATGCGTGGCGTCTCTTTTGCGCTTGTCGCGGTGGTCGCGTTTGGTGCCGGACTCTCCATGGGTGCCGGCGGGTCGGTCGCGGCAGTTGTCACGCATCTCCCGCTTCTCGGCGACGGCCTCGATGCGACGCCCGATCAGAGCGTTGATCTCGCTGATTTCTGGAAAGCATGGAACGCGCTCCAGGCAAATTACGTCATCACGCACGCGTCCTCAACGCTCCCTTCCGCAAAAGATCGCGTCTACGGCGCGATCAGCGGCCTCGCAAGCTCCTATGGCGACCCCTATACGGTCTTCTTTCCGCCGACCGAGGCGAAAGCTTTTGCCGATAACATTTCTGGGAGTTTCGCCGGCGTCGGCATGGAAATCGATATCAAAAACAACGTCTTGACGGTCATCGCGCCCTTGAAAGGCACGCCAGCACAAGCTGCGGGCATCAAGGCCGGCGATCAAATCGCCGCGATCAACGGCAAGACGACCGAAGGACTTTCGATCGACGCGGCCGTGAGCGCGATCCGCGGCCCCGTCGGGACGACGGTCGATCTCACTCTCATTCGCGACGGCAAGCCGCTCGACATCAAGGTGACGCGCGCCACGATACAGGTGCCCGAGACTGACGACGGTCTCGACGCCAAGACCGGCGTCTACCACATCGCCCTCTACGAGTTCACGAGCAATTCGGCAAGTCTCTTTGACCAGGCGTTCGCGCGTTTCAAGGCGTCCGGCAGCAAGAAGCTCATCATCGACTTGCGCGGCAACCCGGGCGGCTATCTCGACGCGGCAGTCGACGTCGCGAGCCATTTTCTCCCCAAGGGCGCGACGGTCGTGACTGAGGATTTTGGCGGGAAAGAGCCGAACATTGTCCACACAAGTCTTGGGTATGACGATGCTCCCGCTGGGACGAAGATCGCGGTGCTTATTGACGGCGGTTCCGCTTCCGCTTCCGAGATTCTTGCGGGGGCGCTCCAGGACAATCATGCGGCGACTCTGATCGGCACGCAGTCCTTCGGCAAGGGCTCCGTGCAGACGCTCATCCCGCTTGACGGCGGTTCGCTCAAGGTCACCGTTGCGCGCTGGGTGACGCCCGACGGCCACTGGATCATGGGCAACGGCATCACGCCCGACATCGTCGTGGCCTACGCGCCCAAGGGTGCCACTGAAGCCCCCAAAATTGACCCGCAAATGGCCCGCGCCGTAGAGTTCCTCACGACTGGGAAGTAAAATAAAAAAGAGGCCACACCGTTTCGTGGGATATTTGACTTTTAGTATTTGTCGTGTTTATCTATACATAGGTTGTATCCCCGAAACTCACCCGATAGGAGGTCATCATGACGACGGGTATAGCAATTCTCTTGGTGGTTATTGGCGCAGGAATCATGAAGGTACTGGAACATGCCTGGTCTGGAAGCAGAAAAGACCGGCTTTTGCCTTCTTCGGCCAAGATGGTGCCTTTCGGGTCGCTGGAAGAGGGCGCTGTATTCGTCCACTTCTCTCCTCCTCACGAGTATGTGCGTCCGATTGTCTTGCGTAAGAACGGTATGTGTTCCGGGCAGGAAGTCATCAACAGGAGGGTCATCATGGCGATGAATGTCGATCCAAAAGATTTGGTTCTGCAAGTCGCATACTAACTAAATAGTTCCAACCGCCCGAAGCGCCGCCCAGCTCTCTCGGGCGGATTGCTTTTTGACTGCGGCGACGGGGTAGGGTAGACTCGGGGAATATGAAAGTCATCTTGATCAAAGACGTG
>JAJYQV010000006.1 GCA_021794425.1 bacterium | reverse complement strand
CGACATATGTCGCCGAGGACCTGAGGAGGGTCGGCCTCCTTCACGAGGCCTGAATATAGAAAATCTGAACGGGCAGCCCTCACGGGTTGCCCGGTTTGTTTTATAAATCCGAGAGAAAGGTACAATGCCCGTATGAAATCCATCGGCGAGATGCTTCCTGAGTTTGAGAAGAAACAGACGACAGCGCCGAAAGGCAAAAAACGCCTCACCGAGCGGGGCGAGATCATGCGCTTCTTCCTGCGCCACTTGAATGTCGCACGCAAGGCAGACGGCCTCGCGCCCATGACCATGGCGCACTTGGGCGTCGTGCTTGAGCAAATCCCCACCAAAGACCTCTACTACCTCAAGAGCGTCTGCTCCCAGGCAAAAAATTTCTCCAAGCGCTTCTGGTGGGAGCTCGATCCGACCAAGCACCCGCCGCGCTAGAACACGCCTTAAGATCCACACGAACGAAGAATGGGTTGAGGGGTTTGGGGAGGCTCTAGTTTTCTGGTATAGTGCGACACATGAAAGAAATCGTGCAAGACGGCGCGGCGGTGCTGCGCGAGATGGCGCAAACGGTACCCGAAGAGATGTTCGGGACACCCGAACTGGCGCAAATTATCGCCGATATGAAAGACGCCCTCGACCCCGAGGTCGAGGGCGTCGCGCTCGCCGCGCCGCAGATCGATGTTCCCTATCGCATCTTCATCGTCCGGAAAGATCGGACGCTCCCAACCCCGCCCAACGGGAAGAGCGCGCCGGCGCCCACCACCCCGATACACGACGTGTATATCAACCCTGAGATCGTGAAGACCTCGCGAAGACGGGCATTGGTGGATGAGGGGTGTCTCTCGGTCCGCGGCATCTACGGCACGACGAAGCGGCACGAGCGCGTCACCGTCCGCGCGAGAAACCAAGACGGCTCCCGCTTCGAGCGCGGCGCCGGCGGCCTTGTCGCACAGATATTCGAGCACGAGATCGACCACCTAAACGGCACCCTCTTCACCGATCACGCCGAGCATCTCGTAGAGATTACCCATGAGCACGATGCTTAGCTCGTCGCCGTCCGCAGAGGAGCACGGGCAGAGAAGCGCCGCGCGGCTTCGTTTCGCGTATTTCGGCACGCCGCAGGTCGCCGCGACCACGCTCGCGGCGCTCATCGAGCACGGCTTCACGCCTGAGCTCGTCGTGACCGCGCCCGACGCTCCGCGCGGGCGCGGTCTCGTGCTCACGCCATCGGAAACGAAGACGCTCGCCGAGGCGCACGGCATCCCCGTGCTCACGCCCGAGAAGCTCGACGAGGCCGCGCTCGGCGCGATTCGCGCGCACGCCTGCGACTACGCGCTCGTCGTCGCCTACGGAAAGTTGTTCCCCGAGGAGCTTATCAACGCCTTTCCGATGGGCGTATTGAACGTGCACTATTCCCTGCTGCCGAAATACCGCGGCGCCACCCCGCTTGAGAGCGCACTCCTCGCGGGCGAGAGAGAGACCGGCGTAACCGTCCAAAAGATGGTGAAGGAGATGGACGCGGGCGACATCATCGCGCAAGAAGCCGTCGCCATCGCTCCAACCGACACCGCGCGCGAACTCCGGCCGCGCCTCATCACGCTCGGCGCGCGGATCCTCATCGACACCCTGCCGGCTTTTGAGCGCGGCGAGAGAGAGCCCGTGCCGCAAGACCCCTCCCTCGCCACGCGCGCGTATAAATTAAAGAAAGAGGATGGCCTGCTTTCGCTCGATGCGCCCGCCGAAGAGAACTGGCGCAAATACCGCGCCTACGCCGACACCATCGGCACCTATTTCCTGCATGGTGGAAAGCGCGTAAAGATAACAGACGCGGAAAACGCCTCAGGCGTTTTCCGCGTCCTCGCGGTCATCCCCGAGGGCAAGCGCGAGATGCGCTACGCTGATTTCTCTAAAGACTAGTGGGTACGGGAGTGCGTTCAAAAACCTTCCAGATGCAAGGCGCGAGCGAGGAGCGCATCGAGCCGTACTTTCAGGTACGGTGAGAGTGCACCGGAGCGAGCAACGAAGCAGATGAAGGTTTTAGGACGTACTAGCGCCCGAAACGGAGCATGCGCTTCAGCGCCGCGCCGCCGCGCTTCATAAGCCCGCGTTCCTTCCCGCTCGTGCGCCCGACCTCGCGGACGAGCTCGTCTCGCACACGATCAATCGCGCCCTCAAGCGTGCTGTTTTCCGCCTCGGCACGAAACAACTTCCCGTCGACAGAGAGGTTCCCTTCGGCACGGTACTTCGCCCCGGCGCGCACCGCCGCGATCGACTCCTCGATCTCGCACGAGAGCATCGCCGGGCTTTGGGGGTTCTCGACGATCTTACCGAGCGTGGCAAACTTCTCTTCTACGAGGCGCTGCACCGAGGGGGTGAGCTCGTGCTGGGTTGTCTTGATGGTGATATTCATACGGGGAAAGACTAACTGTTAACGCTTATCATTTTACCCCTCGAATGGTGGCCTGTCAGGATGCGCACCTGCGTAAGCGGCACCCCCTGCCGGAGGGCGATGAGCTCGCGCACCCGGTCGTTCGCGCGGTTCCCCGAGGCTGGTTCGCGCACGGCAATCGCGAGCAGCTCGCCTTTTTCCTCCACTTTTTCGCGCTTTGCGCCTGGCGTAACGAAGACTTTGAGGTACATATGCGCATACTAGCAAAACAACGCGCGCGCCGCGAAAGCGGCGCGCGCGTTGTTTTGCTGATCGTTAGATCTTGCTGACGTTGATGGCATTCTTGCCCTTCGGGCTGTCGCCGACTTCGAACGAAACCTTGTCTCCTTCCTGGAGCTCCTCGAACGAAATGTTCTGGAGCTCGTTGGTGTGGAAGAAAAGGTCCTTGTCGCCGTCTGCGGCGCCATCGATCTTGATGAAGCCGAAACCTTTCTCGTTCTTCTTGACTACGGTACCGTTTTGCATACTGCTAGACTGGATATTGTTGTGTGACTAAGGTATCAAATCAGTAGCCGAAGATTGAAGCTCGATCCCGACTTCTTTTGGATCCAGCTCTGGTTGATAACGTCATGCTACCACGGCGCCGATGCGAAGTAAACAGCTACTATCCCCGCAGCAAAGCAGGCGCGGCATCCGGAGCCGATTCCGGCAAAGAAAACGGCCTTCTGCATTTGCAAGCAGAAGGCCGGTGAAGCTGTGGAGACGGGCGCTAGGATGCGAGCAGGCGCGGCTCACCGACGGCGGGAAACGGCGGCAGAGCAGCGGCCGCGCTCCGCGTGAGGTGCCTCCGGAGCGGGTTACGGTAGCTCAGCATTCGCTCGACGTACAGGAGAGCGACCATATCCTCCAGCATCTCGTCGAACGAGCCGTCCGTACCCCCGATGCCAAGCAGGATAAGACCGCTTGCCGCGACCCGCTCAAGCGTATCCTCGTCTGCAGGGTCGGTCGAGAGGCGCGCGTAGAGTCTCGAGAGCACGCCTTTATACGTCTCGCAGTATTCCTGCTTGAAGATCGCCCCGTATTCTTTGTAGGCGTTGAGCTTCTCCTGCATTTCAGGCGTTGGGAGAAACTCGCACTCGCGGTTAAAAATGAGCCGATTCGTACCCGGGTCGATCCGACACGGAGTCTTGAGGGCGAGGAGGTATCCGCCAAACCCCATGCCGGCACGCAGTGCGACGTCCATGTCGACGTGCTTGCTGCCGAGGAAGATCTCGGCTTCCGGTACACAGAGGGTAGGCGGAGGCAACTTGCCCTCGCAAAATCGCCGATACCATGAAGGGCGATTTTGCTTGATCGTCTCCTCCCCGAGAAGGTTCCCCAGACGAGCGACCCAGGACGCCCCGAGCGCTGCGTCCATGAGCTCTTGTCGGCTCATTTTCTTTTTCGCGAGCATCTCGCGATACTCTGTGATTGTGGGAAACGCCCCTGTGACGAGGCCCCAGCGTAGCAAGTTTGGTCTCATACCAAATCTCCTCATGCTTGTTAATAAAGAGCAGAGCAACGGTGCACCGCGCACCCTTGCGTCGCGCATGCTACCACGCCCCCTGCCCTCTGTCTCGTTCCGCACCGCCGCACGGTAAGGAGCTTGTCCTCTTGACGGCCACCAAACGCTTGCTGCTATACTCAAAACTAATGTCGAACGCATCCGAATCCATGCCCCCCGAGGACGCCCCTTCGTCTGTCGGGTTGTCGAACGATTCTGTTGGAAAGCTGAGGGAGCAATACGGGTACAACGAAGTGCCCGAACACCGCGAGAACCTGCTTCTCCTCTTTCTCAAAAACTTCTGGGGACCGCTGCCTTGGGCGCTTGAGGTGACGATACTCATCACCTTCATCGTCGGGAAAGCGAGTGAGGCGTTTGCCATCATATTCCTCTTCTTCATCAATGCCGGCATCAACATCTACCAGCGCCAATCAGCTGAAGCGGCACTTGAAGCCCTCAAGAAAAAGATTCAGATATTCGCCCGCGTAAGGCGAGATGGCACCTGGGAAACGCTCCCGGTGCGAGAGCTTCTGCCCAAGGATGTCGTCCATTTGCAGACCGGAGACATCGTCCCCGCAGACGCGATTATCAGCGAAGGGTCGCTCAGCATCGATTCCTCGATGCTCACCGGCGAATCGCTTCCGAAAGACACCTCAGTCGGTGAAGAGATCTTCTCCGGCGGCGTCATCCGCCGTGGCGAAGCGACGGCGGTCGTGCAGCGGATAGGTGCCAACACCCGTTTCGGCAAGACGACAGAGCTGCTCGAGACCTCGCACGCGCCGACGCACATGGAGCAAGTCATCTTCTCCATCATAAAATATCTGTTCTTTGTGAACCTGGCGCTCGTCATCGTGATCGTGATTTTCGGAACGCTCGTGCACGCCCCGGGTACGCAGATACTGAATTTCGTTATCGTGCTCCTCCTCATGTCGGTCCCCGTGGCCTTCCCTGCTATGTTTGCCGTGGCGCAAAGCTACGGGGCGCTCGAGATGGGAGAGAAGGGAAAATCAAAAGTCCTCGTCCGACGCCTTGCCGCGGTGCAGGAAGGTGCGATGATGGATGTCTTGTGCAGCGACAAGACCGGTACGCTCACGACAAACCATTTGGGTATAAGCGCAATAACGCACTACGGAGCCGCCGATGAACGCCGAGTGCTCGCGCTCGCGGGCCTCTGCAGCAACGAGGCCGACAGCAGCACGATCGACGACGCTATTCTCGGCCGCGTTACCGAAGAAAAGATCGCCCTCCCCGCTCGGACGCACTTCGAGCCGTTTGACGCCGCCACGAAACGAACCAACGCTGAGTTCACCGAGCAAGACGGGAGACCGGGCGCGGCCGCTATGGGTCTGCCGGAATTGCTGCTTTTGCCCGAGGTCGCGCACGCTGCTGAGGCGCTTGCCGATGTGGACCTTTTTGCAGCAAAAGGATTCCGCGTCCTCGCGGTCGTCTCAAGCGCCAAGGACGGCAATAGGCAGTGCGAGGGTCTGATCGCCCTGTCTGACCCCGTCCGCCCCGACGCCGCCCGACTCATCAGAGAGCTTTCTGCTGCCGGCATACGCACCATCATGATCACCGGCGACGGACGAAAGACTGCGGCAGCAGTCGCCACAGATCTCGGCCTCACGGGAGACGTGTTCACGCCCGCAGACTTGCACACTGATCCGAGCATCGCCCTGCGCGCGAGTGTCTTTGCAGAAGCATATCCGGAGGACAAGATTTCCATCATCAAAGCCTTGCAAAAAGCGGGGCACACCGTAGGCATGACGGGAGACGGAGTCAACGACGCCCCCTCGCTCCGGCAAGCCGAGATCGGCGTCGCCGTCGAGAGCGCCGTCGATGTGGCAAAACAGTCGGCAAGCTTCATCCTCACCAGTCCGGGCCTCGAAGGTGTCGTGCAGCTGATTACCGTCAGCCGGGAAGTCTATTTCCGCCTGCGCACCTGGGCACTCAACAAGATCGTCAAATCGATCGAGGTTATCATCTTCACCACCGGCATCTTCTTCATCACACGTTCGTACATACTCTCTCCCCTCCTCGCGGTCTTGCTGCTCTTCGCGAATGATTTCATTTCTATTTCCATAGCGACAGATCGCACGGGGTCGATAGCCCGTCCGGTACGCTGGCACGTGGGGAAGCTCATCCTCGGCGCGGGCATCCTCGCCGTCTCCCCGCTCGCGTGCATCGCCCTAACGTACGGCATCACGCAAGCGTTCTTCGGGTACTCGTTTGACGCGCTGCGGACTGTCGCCTATGTCGCGCTCGTCTATTACGGCATCACCACGCTCCTGTCGATACGGTCCTGGCCGAGCGGGTTCAGCGTGCGGCCGAGCCGCACGCTCGTGGCAGCATTCCTCTTTTCTTTCGCCCTCACGTTCGCAATAGGCGGGTGGGGGCTCCTTGTCGTGCCGATTTCACTGTCGGCCATGGCGCTCATTATCGCGACCGCCGTCCTCAACTTCTTCGCGATGGAAGTGCTGAAGCGATTCTCCCTCGTGCGCCAACTCATCGGCTTCTCGGCTTGAAACCGCTGTTACTTGCGACGCAAAGACTCACCATGAAAAAACGAAAACCGCCTGCGACGGTTTTCGTCGCGGGCGGTCAAGATTCCCAGGCTAGGATTTCGGAAAGCCATTCCCACCCCTCTTGCCTGATTTTTGGTAACGGGTGAGTCGCGAAGTACTCATTGAAAGCCTCCCGGAACCTCGGATCCCGAAGATTGAGCCGAAGGAGCTTCCGCACCGTCTCCCGCAGCATCCTCTCAATTTCTGCAGAGCAAGCGACAGCCATCTCAAACGAAGAAGCGTGCAAAACCGCTTCCAAATGAAAAAAGATGAGCACCTCGGTTATTAAGATGAGCTGTTCCTCACCCAATTCGGTTCGCGATTCGACAAATTCCGCCTCAACGGTTCCCGTCGCGACGCTTTTCTCGATTTGCTCGAGGTATTTTCGCGCGGCTTCCAGAGTGAGCTGGGTCATGAGCCCGAGTTCGTGCTCTCTTCCCCCCGTCTTCAGAAGCCAGTTTTGACCGAAAAACAAGCCGGAGAAAAATCCCTGCAAGAACTCAAGGCTCATTTCTCCTTCTCGCTCTACCTCAGTGCGGAAGTGCTCGTTGACAAGCGCTCTCAACGCCGGACTGACCATCCCCCCGAGAGCATCAAGCATCAGGGTCGCGGTGTCGGCATCCAGGCGAATTTGCTTCACCTCTTCCTTCCTTCTTTTTTCCATAGAACCTCCTCTGCGTTTGTTTGGTTGCACGTAGCAAGTAACCCAAAGGACAGAATCCCACAATAGATAACGGGTGTCAATATTGCATATCCTGAGTTCCAGACGGCCCTGGCCACTGGCGCGCTGTCGCCTATCAGATACCTGGATGAGCTGCACGCTTGAGCAGTGCGTCGGCCGCCGTGGTGACAGCGATGGCGATGCCAAACGAAGCGAGAATATCGATAGTGTGGTGAACGTGCGCAAGTACGCGCGCCGCGCCGACCGCAACCGCGAGAATCCACAAAAATACCCCGAGCCGTGTATTAAACGCCGTCACGATTGCTGCGAGTGTGCCCATAAGCAGCGCATGATCAGAAGGAAACCCGTTATCCGCCACATGTGAGAAAAGCGGCACAATGTGCAATACAACGAACGGGCGCGGATCATAGTACAGAAAACCGGCGAGCAAGCCCGTGAGATAACTAAGTGGCAGTGCAAACACCGAGAGGCGCACGAACCTCCGACGCGCCCGCCCTTTCAGGTAAAAGAAATACGCCGCTGTCGTCGCGATGGACGCCAAGTATACATATGATGCGGTAAAAATAATGATGTCATTCATGCTCAATCACTAATGAAGGTGAATAAATAATTCCCACGCGCTAGCATACACCGGCGCAAAGCGTTACGATGAAGCGCATGACCGTGCCCCCGCAAGAAACACGAGGAGAAAGATACCTCCACAGCATATTCATCTGGGGTGTCGCTCTCAAGGCGTTCGACGGCTTCATGGAGGTCGCCGGAGGTATCGCACTCCTTTTCACCGGCCCGCTTGCGCGGTTCGCAGAAGTCCTCATTCAAAACGAGCTCATCGAGGATCCGCACGATTTTATCGCCACGCACCTTCAGCACGCCTTACCGGTTCTCATCGCAAACTCCGGATGGTTCGCGACGGCGTACCTCTTGAGCCACGGCGTCATCAAGGTATTCCTGGCGGCCGGACTGCTACGGGATAAAGTGTGGGCATACCCGACCGCTATCATCGTGTTTATTCTTTTCATCGTCTACCAGCTCTACCGGTACGCGTTCACGCACTCCCCCTTCCTGCTGCTGCTCACCCTGCTCGACCTCGCGGTCGTCTGGCTTACCTGGCACGAATACCGCTACTTCAAGAAACACCACGTCTTCCCCGAATAATCCACGAAAGATGTGTTTTTAGAAACCGCCCTCCAAAAAAAGGGGGCGGTTTTGCTTCACCGCAGAGGCACGGGAAGGTGTCCTGCATATGAAGCTATGATTCCCGCAGCCGTGAACGCTTCTTGGGAACTTCGCAAAAAGACGATGATAGTCCTTGAGAGCTCGCTGAAGACAGCCGGCATAAGGGAAGCGATGATGACCAGGAAGAGCCCCGAGCCTAGGGCGCGCAATATTCGCATGGGAATACTCGTGATGGATAAGCCATTTCGCAGAAGCGAAATGGCGAGACGGATGGCGCGTCTCTGCGGCTCCCAGGAGGCCTTCCAAAGGGCTTCCACTTCCTACAACCCTGCCCCGGGTCCGCAGGGTTACCGAAAGTTGCTGCGGTCAAAGGCGCGTATCGGAAAATCGCGTCGCACATAAAAAAGAAGAGCCGCCAGAAGGACGTTGGCGGTCCTTCAGAGCGGCTTTATGTTGCCCGGTGCCGATCCGCATCGGGCATTTTGCGCCAGGCGAATCGCACAATGAGCCGGGCGCAAACGAACGAGAACCCGACAGGGTTCCAATAGAGCACCGCCTGTCGGCCCATATAGGCGGATATCTTGAGCATCCGCTCGCGCCGGAGGCCGGTCGTTCCTCTCGTATCATTCTCGACCGCCCGCCACGCCATCAAGAGCGCCGCGAGCGTGAGCGCGCCCGCCGCAAACAGCGGCATCGCAACCGAGCGCGCAGAAAGGATTTCGACGCGACCCGAAAGAAAAAACGCGACCCCACACACAATCGGGATGACAGCAAAGTAATAGAATACCGCCGCCGCCCAAAACCACGACCAAAAAGCTTTCCACCAGAGCTGATTCTGTCTTTTCATTTCCCTTTCCTTTCTTTTCAAACGCTCTCCTGTCGCAGGGGAGCTGGGTTAAGACTTCCGGAGAAACTGTATACTAGAGATGTGCAAAGAGTCAACTCGCCGCGATTGACAGCCCTCTCCGCGGCGCTTCACGAATCAAGGCTCGGTTTTTTCTGGTCGCCCCTTTCCTGCTCATCTTTCTCTCGCTGCTTTTTGAGAAAATCATCGATATCGACTTCTCTGATGCTCGGGGGCATACGCTCGATTTCCGGAGTGTCCGGAACGACCACCTGAAGCTCCGGCTCTTCAGAAAGCGGTTGTCTCTCGGGCGGCCGCTCGTTGAATCCCTGTCTTGGTCCCGCGTTTTCGTTCATTGCCCCCATTCTATCACGCTCTTCCTCGTCGGAATTTCTCGCGCAGCTTTGCCGTTGACCCGCGGAGCCGCAAGCGGTTGCGCGCATATCGGGCGCGCAGGCGTTTCTCGAGCGCGGCAGCCTTTTGCGACGCGACCCAGCCGAAGACACTCATCACCACATTGGCCGTCAGCACGAAACCGAACACGAGGATAAACGACGTCTGAGAGAGCCGGGGCGCGAGAAAGAAAAAAGCCGGCAAGAAGCTCGCCATGCCCACGACGAGATCCATGAACCGGTTGGTGGGTGTTTCTTCGATATCCACGATCTTCTCCCACATCTCATACGAGACGAGCCCGAGAAACGCGAGCGCGAGCGAAGCGGGAGTGCCGAGTCGCAGGAGATAAAGGAAGAGGGCGAGCGAGACGCCGGAGAGAAGATGCACGACGCTCCAGAGGTCGAGCCACTTCCCTTCGCGCCAGATGTCAGACCTCACGAACTTTCCGTCGCGCAGACGAATGGTAGACATTGCTTCAATCATAGTGCCAAGTGCTCCCTTGTGTCCATGAGCAGGCGTTCCGCTCTGTCGGCCGCGGCTTCGCCCTTGTTGCCCTCCGCCCGGGGCGGACTTCGGCGCACGGGTTCACCGGCTCCGCTTCTGGAACCAGCTGACGAGGTACAGAGCGCCCACGAGGGCCGACGGGGCGGAGATGCCGACGTACCAGCTCCACGGCCGGTCGAGCCCGACCATGGCTACATACCCCGCAGCAAAGCAGAGAAAGACCAGCGCGCCAAACCACTCATGCCTCCACGCGATTGCGACCGCGCCGAGCAGGAGGAACGACGGAATGAGGTGGATCAGGAATGCGCCGAGCATCGCCCACCATGGCCCGCCAGAAAATGCATCGAGCGCGAACAGTGACAAGAAGAGCACGAAGCCGATACTGATCACGCGCGGCGTCCACAAGAATACTTTTTGGGAGCAGGTCACAAGGAAATGATACCACCGTCAAAAGCATAGAGCGTGATAAGGAACCGTCTCCACGGAGGCAACCCGCCTACCGCTCGGCGAGCGCGGCCTCCCCGCTTGCCACCACCGGCCGGATGACGATGACTTTCCGTTTCCAGCCCTTGAGAAAATCGGCAAGGGAAATTTCTTTCGTGCCTTTCGTGGTTGCGGGATCGTTATAGTACACCGTGCCATCCTTAATGCCGTTTATGACAACGAGGTGCGGGATGGTGCTCTTGGGGTCGAATTTATAATGCACTGAGAGGATGACCGGGCCGTCCGCAAGGAGCAGCTTGAAGCGTTCGAGCGCGGCCGATGAGTCGCCTGGGAGAGTGTACCACGTGCCCGTGAGGCCGTAGGGCTTGCCAAGATTGATGAGCCCTCGGTAGGTCCAGCCAGCCGTGTAATCATAGGCGCCCGCGGCGATGCCTTTCGTGAGCATCTGATCTACCGTCACAGACGCGTCGGGACGGTAGTAATGGATGAGCATCGTGAGGTCCGTGATGCCGCAGCCCACCTTCTGCCAAGCGGGCGAGGTGATGTCGGTAAACTGGGAAAAAAACGGCACGCGCTGAACGACGGTGGTAGCTACGGATGTCCCGAGTTTCGAAATGGAGGGGGATTCAGCAGTTTCGGCGTGCGCGACCGCAACGAAAAGCGCCGGGGTCTCGGTCGATGGGTGAAAAGCCGAGCGAGTAGGCGCTTCGTAGAGTGTCGCAGGAAAAACGGCCCAAGTGGCCACCGCTGCGATGCTGGCAAATAACGCTAACACCGGGCAATCATCTCAAATGTATGGATGTTTGGCAAGCTGCGCCTAATCCCTGCGCCTAATCCCGCACGATGACAGGCATCCCGAGGTCGGCCCATTCATATAAGAGCTCGGCTGCCGCAGGCGGCAGATTAACGCATCCGTGCGACCATGGTTGGCCGAAGTGGTTATGCCAATATGCGCCATGGATGGCGCCACCGTCTTTGGTGAAGTAGAGGTCCCATGGTACGCCGGGGAGATCGTAGTACTGGTCGCTCACGCCCGGGACAGGTCCCTGCATGTAGCTGTCGGGCAGCTTGCGATATATAGAGAAAGTCCCGCGCGGTGTCGGTGTGAGTTCGAGACCAACCGATATCGCCTGCTGCATAAAGAGCGTGTCGCCGTCGTAAGCGTAGAGCATTTCCTTCTTCCGGTCTATGATAATCCGTTTGGTACTTGATGCGTTTGCGCCGGTCGTCGTCGAGAGCGGGCCCGGATCATAAAAGAGCCGCGTATAGTCTGCTGCGACGTACCAGTCGCCCTGCACTCGTTCAGGGTAGTGAACCTCACCGTCGAAGCCGATCTGGTACCAGGTGCGTCCGTCTACCACGGTGGTACTCGCTACCTTGAGTACCATGTTGTTGCGCAGTTGCATCACAACGGGGTAGTTCGTACCCGGCCCTGAGCGGAGGTTGACACAAGTACCCGCGTACATCCAGTTGCAGCTGTCGATTATCTCAATATAAGGAAATCCGACGGGCGCGGCAGGGGTTTTCGGCACGGGAGCAAGGTCGCCCCAGGACTCGATAGAGGTTGCCGCCGCGGCAGGTTGAGAGGCGGAAGTCTGTCCGGTGCCCCACAGCTTATACGCAACCAGAATCAAGAGGCACGCCAGAATCGCTATGGAGAGCGCCTGCTGCTGAATTCTTGGGGAGTGCATGACCGTACAATCCCGCTTTGCACTGATTTCGTCAAATGCTCTGCTCCTTCCGCAAGCGCACCCGAGCCATATCGCACATATACCAAGCTTGCGGACTGCATTCATGTAATGAAATGGATGAAATGGGGGCAGGCATGCTCTGTATCAAACATAGACAATCCATGAGATACTTATTCTCATGAAGACAACCAAATCACCGAACGACGTCGCGTTTGTCGCGTACACCGTTGCCAAACGTTCTCTTC
>JAJYQV010000014.1 GCA_021794425.1 bacterium | reverse complement strand
CGCCAGGGTCGACGGTGTATGCCACCGTCGCGCACTCCGGTACAGTCACAGACCAGCTCCAGTTGAAGCACACACGGGGAAGATACAGGACGTATGTCTTCCCTTCGTATATGAAGGTCCACGAGAGCGTCTTCGGCGATTCTCCGACGGAACCCTTGGGATACGGCCGGCCTTCAGGCGATTTGATGACCGATAACTCGGCCACCGGTTTTCTGTTCATCAGATGTGCACTTTTGTTGTGCGCATCCGGACCGGACCACATCTGCTCGAGCTGCTGGTGCGGCATAAGCCACACCTCGGTTCCGCCAGAGCAGGTGGCCCCGAGGACCGCCTTGAAATGCTCCTTCGCCGCAAGCGGCATGCTGAAGCCGTCGATGGCTGCACGGGATTTTCTGCACGCGTCCTCATGCGAAGTCGCGTACGGAGCGGCACCGAAGTGCCGCCACTCGAGCTCCGCTGCATTCGCGGAGCTCGCCAGTGCAATGACGAGCGCGATGACCGTAAAGGCGATTAGCGCCATGATCACCACAAGAGCCACCTGTGCGGGCCGCTTTAATGCTTTCTTCTTCATGTCGAACGCCTCCCTTCCTAGTTTGTGCCGCGCGAGCGGCTTGATTGATCAAAGAACAAAATCCCCTCTCTTTGCAGAGAGTCATTCAGCCTCTATCCGCTCAGATAGAGATCGAGTGACTCTCGACAAAATCCGCCGTGACGATGAACCGGTCGGTCTTCGCGCCAAACGAGTTGCACGTCGCGAGCGTGAGCTCGCGCCCGGCCACCGCGAGATCGATGCCCGCGTCGCTCGCGGCGCTCTCCTTCGCGACGCCGCGCACCCGGTACGTGTACGCCGTGTCGGCAGCATACACGGTGATGACATCTCCCGCGACCAGCTTCTGGATGCCGTCGAAGGTCTTGTATGCCTGATTGCCGACGACCGGCAGGTAGCTCGAGTGCCCGAAGAGGACGACATTCCCCGTCGCGCCGAGCAGGGCCGACGTCGGGTATCGCACCGCGCCCTTGAGCAGCGCCTGATCGAGGACCTCGGCATCGGTCGTCCCAGGGTTGGCGATGGTCGCGGTGAGATTGATTGCCGGGATCGCTATCTTCACCGGTTCCTCGGTGCGCGCGCTCGGCATCGATGCGGTTGCTGTAGCAGCCTGGCTCGTCGCGAGCGCGATCGCCGGCGCCACCGACACGCGTATCGGCTCCGGCAAGAGATCGAGCTCGGCAAGCGCGAGGACGCTTCCCGAGAACAGGATGACAAAAAGACTGAGGAAGTGCCACTTCCTCGTCGATATCCGCTGACCAGCTCGGAGGAGCTGCACGGCCGCTGTGATGCCCCAATTCATATTTTCTTACTAATGAATACGTCATTCTACACGCACTGTCAACCCGTGTCTATCGCGCCTACGCGACGACGCGCGCCCCTGCGCAGCAGGGGCGCGCGTCCTGTATCTCGAGCCTACTTCCCTCGCCTGGCGAGGTTCTGCACGAGCGCGTCCGCCGAACGTTCCCAGCTGTACTGCTCCGCTTTGGCGCGGCAGTCGGCCGGGGAGAGCTCCAAGCATTTCAGAGCCGCCGCTTGCAGGTCGTCGCTCAGGTAGCCGTCTTTCCCGGGCGTGATGATATCGCCCGGGCCCATCACGTCGTGCGCCGCGACCGGTATGCCGCAGGAGAGAGCCTCGAGCGCGACGAGGCCGAAGGTCTCGGTGCGCGACGGGAACACGAACACATCTGCCAGGGAGAGCCACTCGACGAGTTCCCGACCCTGCTTGTATCCGATGAATGTGTTCTTCGCTCCGTATTTTTTCTCCAGCTCATCTCGCAACGGGCCGTCGCCGATCACCAGCTTCGTGCCCGGCAGCGAGAGCTTCATGAATTCCTCCGGGCTCTTCTCCGGCGCGAGGCGGCTGAAATAGACGAAGACCGGCTTCGGGAGCGCGGGCAAGCTCGGGCTCGGAGTACGGGTGAAGAGCTCCGCGTCGACCCCGAGCGGCATGAGCACCAGGTTCGTGAACCCCGCCGACTCGAGCTCCTTCTTCAGGCTCTCCGTCGAGACCATCGTGTGCGCGGCGGCCGAGTGGAAACGGCGCACGTAGGCGAAGATAGGCTTCAGGAATCCGCGCAGGCGCAGGTTGACGTAGAGCTGGAAGTGGCTGTGGTACCACGTCGTGAAAGGGATACCTTTCTCTTTGCACACCGAGCGCGCCGCGCGCCCGAGCGACCACTCCGTCACGATGCACACCGCGTCGGGCTGCAGTTCCTCGATGATCTCCGCCACGCGCCGGCGTACGAAGAACGCGAGCCGGATCTCCGGGTACAGCGGGAGCGGCACCGTCCTGAACTGCCCCGGCTCGATGACCGTGACCTCATACCCGCGCTTCTTGAGAATGGGAATGAGCGCCAGCAGGACCCGCACGACGCCGTTGATCTGCGGCGTCCATGCGTCTGTCACGAACAATATCTTTTTCATACCGGCATGTCTTCGACTTCTTTATCAGCTTTGAGGAATTTGCGGCGCATGTACCAGCTCACGAGATAGTATGCAGAAATGGCGATAGCGGCGAAGGTGATGGCGTATTGCACGTTATCGATGATCCGTGTCGCGCTCCCGCCGAGAGAGGCGCCCAAGAAATACCCGGCGAAGAGCAGCGTGCCATACTCGAGGACCGCGACGAGTATCCCGTATTTGAAAAACATGCCCAGCGGCATCCTCACCATCCCCGCGACCACGATGAACGCCGACGCGATGCCGTATGAGAGCTTCCCGATGAACATCGTCATGAACGGGCGCTTCTCCCAGAGCACGCGCACCTGCTCCAAGTGATCGTCGGTGATGCC
>JAJYQV010000021.1 GCA_021794425.1 bacterium | reverse complement strand
GTGGGGATGACGCCAGATCAGCATGTCCCTTGATACCTTGGGCTGCACACATAATACAATGGGCGGTACAACGGGTCGCGATACCGCAAGGTGGAGCCAATCCCTATAAAACCGCCCCCAGTACGGATTGAGGTCTGCAACCGACCTCATGAAGCCGGAATCACTAGTAATCCCAGGTCAGCTAAACTGGGGTGAATACGTTCTCGAGTCTTGTACTCACATTGACAAACGTGCTCGGTAGTTGTGTAATCAAGTCCGTTCAAATCGGACCCTCGCTAAAGAGGTAGTGAACGAGCAGTCGGACATCGCGAGGTGTCCGGCGGAGAGCTCTAGTAGCAAATGGCAGCCCTTCCGCGGGAACGCGGAGGAAAACGCGACCCATTCTGGTGAGTAATGGGGAAGCGTAATCAGTAATCCAAAAAGTGGATGTCGGGAACTGAATACACAATGACCCGAGGAGATCTCATGGCTTCGAGATATACACCGCCATGAGAAGTCAGCTGTGTCGTAGTACCATGCGGCAAGTTATACTTGCTCTATGGGAAGGACACTTCCAACAGTTAGCAACGACTATGTTGTTGGACTTACGGATGGCGAGGGTTGCTTCTATGTCAACATGGGAGCGTCTTCTCGCTATCGAGCCGGTCAGCGCGTACAACTGCATTTTCATTTGAAAATGCAAGAACGCGATCGAGACTTGCTTGAAAAAGTGAAGAATACGATAGGGTGCGGGGCGGTGTACTTCCAAAAGGAACAACGCGCCAATCACTGTCAGTGCTATCGCTATACCGTGAGTTCAGAAAGAGATATACAAGAAATTGTTATTCCCTTCTTTAAACAACATCCATTGCAAAGCGCTACGAAAAGCGCAAGTCTCGATATCTTCTGTCAGATAGCCTCGCTTGTAAAAGAAAAAGAGCATTTGACTCCCGAAGGTATCGAGAAGATCCGTGCGCTTAAGGCACGCATGAATCAGAAAACTGCTGGACTCGCATAGTACGAGAAATTCGTATGCTATGTGGGGAAGCAAGGGCGTCTCGGCCCAAAGCAAATCCGCCCGTCAAGTCAAGGGAGCTGGGGGTGCCCGAAGGTCCGCCTTGCGCGGGACTACGGCAAATTCAGTGACAAGGACTAAGTCGTAACAAGGCACGGGTAGCGGAAGCTGCTCGTGGAACATATCCAATTGGAATCGCTATTGCTCGAAAGGCATAGCTTGTCGATATGGTTCGCAAGAATCATGAGAGATAGTACTCGTCTCTAAACGGTACTCGGAAGCCGGATAACGTAACCCGGCGGTCGTTTGAAAGCCACATATGAGCTTTCAAGCGGGAGCAGGATAGGCGGAACAAAAGAGCGCATCACATCTTTTTCTCACTCACGTTATTTATGCAGGAGCTACGACGCCGCCTCGAGAGAGGCGGCGTTCGTGTTGATGACGGTAATTTCGGCGAGCCCAAGTTGGGCGACGCAGCGACGCCAGATTCGTTTCTTGTTCTTATGGCGCCTGAGCTTGTCGGCGAGGGTAGAGGCGTTCCTCTGGCTGAGGAACTTGGCTTCACGAGGCTTTGCGCCACGGTACACCATCTATGCTTCTAGTATAGTACCTGGCAAGCCGGGGGACTGGAAGTAGGTGTGGATTTCTGCTAGGATGGTGGAACTGCGCGCGTAGCTCAGTTGGTAGAGCATTCGACTGATACTCGAAAGGTCCTAGGTTCGACCCCTAGCGCGCGCACTACATAAGCTCAGTTGGTAAGCCCTCCGGGCTTCCTGGTGCGTCGCTCGGTTAGAACTGGCGCGAAGACGCGCTGTTCGCCCTCGCTCCTTCCAGTAAACTTGTGCCGCGCTTTGCTCGGCAAAGTTTCCTCCCTGCGCTTGCCTCGCAAAAGCGAGCGGGCACAAAATAGTTATACCCATACCGCTTGGAGGGAGGGGTTGCGTGCAGGTATACTAAGGGTATGCGAAAGAACCTCATGCTTGGCGCGGCGGTTACGATAGTCGTTATCGGCGCACTCGTTTTCCTTTACGTCCGCGGTGGCGGTCCAAGCGCGCAGCCAGCAGCAGTCACTTCCGGCGCAGGTCCGGCTGCGACGGCGGTACCGTTTACCAAGCTCGTACAGGGTACACAATCGAGCATCTCAGCGCGTACCAACTACGTAATAACCTCTCCTACGCAGCTCGATGAGCTTTGGAAGACAATTGGTGCGACCGGGACCCCGCCGACGGTTGATTTCAATACCCACGCGGTGCTCGCAGTCTTCGCTGGGAAGGAGTCGGCTGCCACTATCGCCGTCGCGAAGATCGAAGACACGAACGCACGCATGGTCTCCATCGTGATTGCGAAGCCGACTGGCGCATGCGCGCAGAGTGTGCCGGCCGCGACGCCGTATGAGCTCGTCGCTGTTGCGAGCACCACGCTTCCGCTCACGCATTCTGACACGACTGAAACGGTTCCGTGCAACCAGTAGCGGAAAGGGCCGGATGGTACTAGGATGCATCGTAATGGATGCCTCATCGTATTTCCGCGAGAAACGCATCACTGTCATGGGGCTCGGGCTCCTGGGCGGGGTGGGCGATATCGCGTACCTCGCCGAGCACGGTGCGGAGCTCATCGTCACCGACCTCAAAAGCGAAGCGGATGCGAAGCCCTCGCTTGACGCGCTCGCGCCGTATCCGGGCATCCGCTATACGCTCGGGAAGCACGAGCTCGCCGATTTCCGCGGCCGCGATCTTATCATCAAAGCGCCGTCCACGCCGGCGGATTCTCCCTATATCGCCGAAGCGCGCAAAGAGGGTACGCCGGTCACCATGTGGGCGGCCCTCTTCGCCGGGTTTGCGCGCGACGCGGGGGCTACGATCGTCGGGGTCACCGGCACGCGCGGCAAGACCACCGTCACTGAGATGATCGCCGCTATCCTGCGCGAAGCGGGGAAGCCGGTCATCGAGGGCGGGAACGTGCGCGGGACCGCGCTCCTCCCGCGCCTCGCCGAGCTCTCGAGCGGGACGATCGTCGCGCTCGAGCTCGACTCCTGGAAGCTCCAGGGCTTCGGCGATGCCCGCCTCTCGCCGCAGGTTGCGGTCTTCACCACCTTCTTCGACGATCACCTCAATTACTATAAGGGCGACCGCGCCGCCTACCTTGCCGACAAGGCAAACATCTTCGCGTACCAGGGCCCGGAGGACACGCTCGTGCTCGGCAAGCAGTGCGCGGCGACCGTCATCGAGAAGTACGGAGAAAACATCGATTCGCGCGTCGTCATTGCGGGCGAAGAGAAGCTCCCCGACACGTGGGCGCTCAAACTCCCTGGCGTGCACAATCGCTACGATGCCGCGCTCGCGCTTTCGGCGGTTCATGCGCTCGGCATTGATGACGACACGAGTCGGAAGGCGCTCGAATCATTCGCCGGCGTGCCGGGCCGGCTCGAGCTCGTGCGCGAGGTAGCGGGCGTGCGGGTCTACAATGACACGACCGCGACCACGCCCGAGGCGACCCTCGCCGCACTTGCAGCTCTCGATACGGGGAAGCGGAGCACCATCCTCATCATGGGCGGGGCGGACAAGGAGCTCGACATGAACACGCTCCTCTACAAGATTCCTGAGTACACGAAGCGCGTCATCCTTCTCGCCGGCACCGGCACGGACAAGGTGCTCGAATTCCTTCCCGGCGCCTCCGTCTTCGATGAATTGCCCAAGGCGGTGAACGAAGCGTTCCGCACGGCCGAACTGGGCGACACGATCCTCTTCTCGCCGGCCTTCGCCTCCTTCGGCATGTTCAAAAACGAATACGACCGCGGCGAGCAGTTCAATGCCTTGGTACGAGCTTATGGAAATTAAGAAAGCGCATTTCGTGGGGATCGGCGGGGTCGGGATGAGCGCCCTGGCGCAGCTCTTGGCGCACGAGGGTGTGACGGTGACGGGTTCGGACCGGAGCACCTCGCCCACGACCGAGCTCTTGGAGTCGAAAGGTATGCACGTGCATATCGGCCACGCGACCGAGAACGTGCCGGAAGAGTGCGACGTACTCATCTATAGCGACGCGGTGCCCACGGACAATCCTGAGCGCGCGGAAGCAGCGCGGCGCGGGATTGCGCAGCTGTCCTATTTCCAGATGCTCGGCAAGGTGTCGGCAGGGAAGCGCACGGTCGCGGTTTCTGGGACGCACGGCAAGACGACCACGACCGGCATGCTCGGGAAGATCCTTATTGACGCAAGGGTGTCGCCGACGGTCGTCGTGGGCTCGATCACGAAAGATTTTGGCAGTAACTATGTGGCGGGGAATTCGGACTGGTTCGTCGTCGAGGCGTGCGAATACAAGGACCACCTGCTCGAGCTCACGAGCGAGGTGCTCGTCATCACTAATCTCGAGTGGGATCACACCGACTGGTTCCCGTCGCTTGAGGCGCTGCAAGAGACTTTTAAGAAGGCGATAGCGAAGGTGCCCGCGCGCGGTGTTATCGTGACGGACATAAAGAACCCAAACATCGCGCCTCTGCTCGGCGCCGCGCAGGCACGCGTCGTCGACTACGTAACCGAGCCGGGGTACCAGCTCCTCTTGCCGGGGGAGTTCAACCAGAGCAATGCCCGCGCGGCCGCAGCGGCCGCGCGGGCCGTGCTGCCGAGCATCACCGATGCCGCGATTGCCGCATCGCTCGCGAGCTTCCATGGCACGTGGCGGCGATTCGAGTACAAAGGGAAGAGCAAGAGTGGCGCGGACGTCTACGACGACTACGCGCACCATCCGACGGCCGTGCGCGAGACGCTCCACGCGGCGCGGCAGATGACAAGCGGGAGATTGTTCGTCGCCTTCCACCCCCACCTCTACAGCCGCACCCGCGACCTCTTCGATGACTTCGCTGCCTCGTTTACTGATGCGGACAAGGTCTTCATCGCGCCCATCTACGCGGCACGCGAGGAGGATGACGGCAGCGTTTCGAGCGAGAAGCTCGCGGAGGCCATCCGCGCGCACGGCGTCGATGCATCCGCGCTCGACTTCGCCGGCATCGAGCAAGCATTCGCAGAAGCTGGTCCCGACGACGTCGTCATGACCATGGGCGCGGGCGACATCTACCAGGTCGCCGATGCGCTCGCTGCGCACACGGGAAAATAAAAGCGGCCTCTAAAGAGGCCGCTCAAGAACCACCTGGTCATCCTGGCCGTATCTGCGGGAGCTTCAGACGGCAGGAGCCTTCTGCTACGATGTCCGCTCCGTTTCTGATAGCGACGGCAATCGTCGCGAATCTCTGGTTCTGCATCAGAACCCTGCAAGAGACGGTCGGCAACGATCCGGCATACAGCGGCCTTATGAACTTCAGATCCATCTGACGGACCTGGGCTTCGGAAATCTCTTCCTCGATTGCTGAGAGGATGAAACCGGTCAGCATAGCAACGGGGGCGATGATCCCCAGAAAGCCGGCTTTCCGCGCCTCTTCGCTGTCGTGATGCAACGAGCTCATGTTTTTGACGCTCGTCGCGAGATCGCTGATGTCCTCTTCGCGGTCGATAGAGAAATCCTTTTCCCACCGTTCGCGGATACCAGGCCTTTTTTCAAATTGCAGCACTTCACCCATGACGCTCTCCTTCGCAAGAAAATGGTCCGCTTAAATTAAATCACACGTTTGAATGCATGTATAGAAAGCGCCGAAAGAATTTTTTCGCGCGAGAAAAAAAGCGGCCTCCAAAGAGGCCGCCCAAGACGCTCGAAAGCGTCATGCGTCACGCTTGACTATGACGAGATTGCGTCGATCAGCTCCCTTGCCGTCGCGCGTATGCGCAAGGTTCGGGTACATGTCGAGCGAGTGCGTCGCTCGCGCGTGCCGGATGCCCGCCTGGCGTGCCTGCTCAAGGAACATTTGCTGCAGGTCGAGGAACGTGCGGCCCTCCTCGCGAAGAATGCTGTCGGGCCAGTGACGTTCGACGAACGTAGCGAGCTTGCGATTATAAACACCATGCTGTGGATGGTCCGCGCTGTGCTCGAATTTCCTTGCAGGAATCGAGAGCAGCATCGTCATCGCAATGTCGCTTGACGCGTTGCGTCGGAGTTTCTCGAGAATGACGCCGACCACGCTCACGTGCTTCCGTGCCGGTCGGCCCTCGACGGCGCCGCGGTCTATAAGCGAATCGCGTCCGGCGTGCGCGGCTATGAAGTCACCTCCGGCGCTCGCAAGGATGACCGGGCATCCGGCCGAGCTCATTACGAACCCCTGGTTTCGTTCGAGAAACACCCCGTCTGCAGGGAATTCCTGTTTTCGGTTCAAGACGGCTCTACCCAGGCAGATTCGGTGTTCTAGGTCCGAAGGAACCGCGATACAGCCGCTCCCCGATACGACATTCGGAGCAAAAGCTTTGTAAATCCCGAGCCAGTACAGGTTGTGGGAGAGTGCGTCGGCAAGAAGTGCGTTGTCGAGGGTGTCAGCTTGCCGCTGAAGCGATTTTAGCGACCAAGTCTCGACGCCGTACCTCCTCGCGTCCTCCGGGTCGAATATGGCAATGTCTGCGCGCGCTTTCCCCACGGATACGTTTAAAGTATGCATCGTTCATGCTCCTTTCCGCTTGCTGAGTTGAGATAGTCCTTCCGCTTTGCATTATGTCATATCTGAGCAGCAAATCAATGCCTGGTCTCAAGCAAACGGACGAAGGCTTCGTTTGTTGCCTGGCTCGCTTGGTAGTACAGTGTCTCCATGGGAACGCTCTCCATCGTCGCGACGCCGATAGGGAATTTGGAGGACGTCACGCTGCGCGCGCTCCGGACGCTCAAAGAGGCGGACGTGATCTATGCTGAGGACACGCGCGTCATTTCGAAGCTGCTCGCGCGGTACGAAATAAAGAAGCCGCTCCAACGGCTTGATGCGGCGACGGAAGCGAAGAAAGCCGATGAGATCGTCGCTCGGCTCGAAGCGGGGGAGCACGTCGCGTACGTGAGCGACGCCGGCACGCCCGGCGTGAGCGACCCGGGCACGCGGATGGTCGCGGCTGTGCGCGCCGCGCTGCCGGCTGCGACCATCGAAGCGATCCCTGGCCCCTCGGCGCTCACGGCCGCGCTCTCGATTGCCGGCATCGACACCGCCGAGTTCACCTTCCTCGGATTCCTCCCGCACAAGAAAGGCCGCCAGACCGCGCTCAGGGAAATCGCTGAGCGCGAGATTCCGACCGTGCTGTACGAGTCGCCGCACCGCATAGAGAAGCTGCTTGAAGAGCTTTCGGCGCTCGACGTGTCGCGCGTGGTCATCGCGCGCGAGCTCACCAAGATGCACGAAGAGCTTCTCGCGGGCACGCCCGCCGAGCTTCAGGCGCATTTCGCCGCCCACCCCGACGCCGTTCGGGGCGAGTTTGTCGTCATCGTGGTGCCCTGACGCGTTTCAAATCATATTCACAGAGTCTCGCGCGGTATGATATACTGCGCCCAATGTCTCGTACCGGCACCCTGATCCTCCTCGGCGTTCTTGTGATGCTGACCCCGTTCTCCGGCTTACCGGTGGCGCTGCGTTCTCTCCTTCTGGTCGTCTTCGGCCTTTCCGTACTTGGCATCGGCCTCTCGCTCCGCGTCAGCGAGGTGCGGAGGACTGGACCGAAAGAAGTCGCGACGAGTGTCGATTCGACCGCCAATCCGCAGGTCGAACCGAACGCCAGTCTGAACATCAGCTGAGTGCCCACGCGGGGAACGCGCGCCGCAAAGCGGCGCGCGTTTGCTATACTCATGAATGATGGAGAACCCTGAACGCGTCACCTACTTCGCCGCGACTGACTCACGCGGCAAGCGCGTTCCTTTCGGCATCAAGTCGAAGGACCGCGATCGCCACATGTACGTCATCGGCAAGACCGGCATGGGCAAATCGACCTTGCTCGAGAACATGGCCATCCAGGACATTCGCAACGGCGAAGGGTTTGCTATCCTCGACCCGCACGGCGGCACCGCCGAGCACCTTCTCGACTTCGTCCCCGAAGAGCGGATGAAAGACGTCGTCTATTTCGCGCCGTTCGACATGGACCATCCCATCGCGTTCAACGTGATGGAGGACGTGGGCTACGACAAGCGGCATCTGGTGGTGTCCGGCCTCATGGCTACCTTCAAGAAGATATGGGAGGACGCCTGGAGCGCGCGTATGGAGTACATCCTCACCAACACGCTCCTCGCCCTGCTTGAGTACCCAGACGCGACCCTGCTCGGCGTCAACCGCATGTACACCGACAAGACGTATCGGCAGAAGGTCGTCGACAACGTGAAGGACCCGGTCGTGAAAGATTTCTGGACGAAAGAGTTCGCCAACTACGGCGACCGCTACACCCAGGAGGCGACGCCGGCCATTCAGAACAAGATCGGTCAGTTCACGGGGAACCCGCTCATCAGGAACATCATCGGGCAGCCGAAATCCTCCTTCGACATCCGCACGATGATGGACCAGCGCAAGATCCTCGTCATGAACCTCTCAAAGGGGCTCGTGGGGGAGACGAACATGCGGCTTCTCGGCTCAATGCTCGTGACGCGCATCTTCCTCGCGGCGATGAGCCGAGCCGATCTCTCCGCTGACAAGCTCCGGCAACTCCCGCACTTCTACTTCTACGTCGATGAATTCCAGAACTTCGCGAACGAGACGTTTGCCGAAATCCTCTCCGAGTCGCGCAAATACAAATTAAACCTGACGATCGCGCACCAGTACATCGAGCAGATGGAAGAAGAGGTGCGCGACGCGGTTTTCGGGAACGTCGGCACAACCGTCGCGTTCCGGGTGGGACCGTTTGACGCCGAGGTGCTTGAGACCGTCTTTGCGCCACGCTTCATGAAGGAAGACATCGTGAGTCTCGACAAGCGGCAAGTATACCTGACTTTGATGATTGACGGCGTCGGGAGTGCGCCGTTCTCGGCGGTGACGATACCACCAATCGAGGCGCCCGCAGTTTCGCACAAAGATGAGATCATTGCTGCGTCGCGCGCGCAGTTCACCGCAGCGCGCGAAGGCGTCGAGAAGGCGATCATCGACGAGCTCATGGCGAGCGCCGAGTCCGAGGCGCCGCAGGATGCGCGGATGCGCAAGGTGCAGTACGCCAAGCAGGCACGCGAAGCGCGTGCGCCCGGCGCAGGCCCCGCTCCGCGTCCGGCGAGAAACGACGCGGCACGGCCAGTGCGGCGCGATGAGGCGCCACGCGAATTCGAATCGCGTCCAGCTGCCCGCACGCCGTCACGCCCGCCAATGCTCAAAGAGCTCCCACCGCGCCCGACGCCCGCGCCAAAGGCTTCCGACGGCTTGTCCGCAGCAAGTGCGTTTGCCTCTGCCGGAAAATCGCCGGACGAACTTAAGTCCATCCTGCGCGCAATGACCGCGAAGACCGGCGCGGAAAGGGGGCAGAGACAGACAGAGAATCAGCAATCGCTCAAGGGCGCGCTCGCCGGCATTCTTGAAAAAAATATGCCAAAAGCGTCGGGCGCTCCCGTGCCGAGGGGGCCGGGGAGGGCGCAAGAGCCCGCGGCGGCGCAGCCGCCGCAGGAGAACCCTCTGGTGCCGGGCCGCCAACCCTTCGAGATTCCAGAAACAGAATTGCGAAAGGTGCTCAAAGGCGAGTCCTGATGACCAGCTGAGAAGCACGTACGCTCGCATGCGCCACACAACCTGGATTCTCGGACTTTTGTTTCTCATAGCGCCCGCTTTTGCTCATGCGGCACTCATCAACATCAATACTGCCGACGCCACGACGCTCGACACGCTTCCCGGCATCGGCGCGGCCAAAGCGCAGGCCATCATCGACTACCGGAACGCGAACGGCCCGTTCGCGGCTACCGAGGACATAGAGAACGTGAGCGGCATAGGCCCGAGCACCTACGCCAGCATCGAACCGTTCATCACTGTCGGCGACGCCGGCGCTCCAGACGTGCAGAATGCCGCGGCAAACACGATAGACACAACCTCAACCCTTGAAGACCCCGTCTCACCCAGCGCCCCCTCGCCGTACGTGCCCCCGCCATCGGAACTCTCCGTGCGGGTCCTGGGCAGCGCCGAAGCGACGCTCGAGGTGCCGGTGACGTTCAGCGCAGCTGTGAAAGCCAAAGGCGGCGCGTCCGACCCCTCTGCCCGCGTTCGATGGAGTTTTGGCGACGGTTCTTCGGGCGAGGGGAGCAGCGTGACCAAGACCTATCACTATGCCGGCACCTATCTCGTCGTTGCCACCGCGAGCGACGGCGCTGCCACGGCGCAGGGCGAGCTTGCGGTCGTCGTGCGAGCCTCCGCCGTCCGTATTGCGCTCGTCTCGGGTGAGGGCATCATGCTCGCGAATGATTCAGACGAGCGGCTCGACCTCTCGCTCTGGCGGCTCACATCGAGTGCGGGGATATTCCGCATCCCGCTCGGCACGACGCTCCTCCCGCACGCGAGCGTTCTCTTCCCGTTTGTCATCATGAACTTGCCGATCGCGTTTGACGCGACGCTCACGTATCCCGATGGCGTCATGGCGGCGCGCTACACGCCGCCCGCACCCGCAGCGACGCAACCTTTCGCAACCACCACCGGTTCTCAAGAAATGAAGACGGTCGAACCGATTACGAGCCTAAGGACACCTATTTCCGTACATGAAGAACCAGTAATCGCCCCCGCAGCCGCGACGGACCTCGCAGCTGCGGGGGCGCCTTTAGCGAGCGCCACGGAGACGCCTCTCGCCGCCTCCGGCCCAGCGCCCTTCGCGAAAAGCCTCTTCAGCTCGCCCTGGACGCTCGGTCTTTTCGGCGTCATCGCGCTTTCCGCAACCGCCTTCATCCTCCTCTAATTTTTAAATGTTAAACATTTAATTCTATGAAAATCGTGTCTCCAAGGGAGATGTAGTAAGCTATACCAATATGGCAGACCAAAAACTTATTCTCGTAACCGGCGGCGCCGGCTTCATTGGCAGCCACCTCTGCGAGCGGCTCGTAAAGGACGGCCACAAGGTCATCTCGCTCGACAACTACTTCACGGGGAGCCGGGAGAACCACGTCCCCGGAGTCGACTACCGCGAGGGCCACACCAAGGACATCGAAAAGCACGTGAGCGAGACCCCCGACCTCGTCTACCACCTCGGCGAGTACTCGCGCGTCGCCCCGAGCCTTACCGAGCCGGAAGTCGTATTTGATCTCAACATAGCGGGCACGTTCGGCGTGCTTGAGTTCTGGCGCAAGAGGGGGAGTAAGCTCGTCTATGCAGGCTCATCGACCAAGTTCGCCGACGAGCGTGAAGACAACGTCGAGGGCAAGAACCGCTCGCCGTACTCGTGGTCAAAAGCCGCGAATACCGAGCAGGTGCACAATTACGGCCGCTGGTACGATCTCCCGTACTCGGTCGCCTATTTCTATAATGTGTACGGTCCTGGCGAGCGCGCCGGGCAGTTCGGTAATTCCTACGGGACGGTCGTCGAGACGTTTAAGCAGTGCTACCTCGATGGGCGCCCTTGCTCGATAAATGGCACCGGCGAGCAGACGCGTGCGTTCACGCACGTCGACGATACGGTCGACGCGCTTATTCTCATCGGCAAAAAGGGAGAGAAAGACGAATATGCGATTAGCGCCAAGGAAGTCTATTCGCTCCTCGATCTCGCCCGTATGTTCGATCTCGAGATCGAGTTCAAACCGGCGACCAAGTCAACACGTTCATCCGGCGCGAGTGATACGACTAAACTCGAGCTGCTCGGCTGGAAGCAGCAGCATACCTTGAAAGACTACATCGAAGAAGAAAAGAAGAAAAAGATATGAAACGCATCCTCATCTTTTCGCTCGCCTACTATCCGAGCAATGTCTCGGGTGCTGAAGGAGCCATCAAGGAAATCACGGAACGCATCGCGCCGGAGGACATCGAGTTCCATCTCATAACGCTCTTGTTCGACAAGACGATTCCTCAGGAAGAGCTCCTCGGGAATATCCACGTGCATCGCATCAGTTTCGGGGGCGCGTATCTTTCGAAGATATTCTTCGTGCCGCTCGCTGCCTTGAAGGCGCGCTCGCTCCATCGGGAGGCCCTGTTCGACGCCATCTGGACGATGATGACCTACATGCTGTTCCCGACCATGCTCGCGAAATGGATCGGCGTGCGCGTGCCGCACGTGCTCACGCTCCAGGACGGCGATCCGTATGAGAAGGTGTTCGAGCGTTGGTTCATCCGCCCGTTCGTCTGGATACTCGACGCGGGATTCCGCTCCGCGGCGATCGTCCAGGTCATATCGAAATACCTTGCCGAGTGGCCGCCGCGCCGCGGCTACCGGGGTGAAATCGTGCTCGTGAAGAACGGTGCGAATCCAAACGATCTGAAGCAAGCCTTCTCGCAGGCGGAGATCGACAAGACGAAGAAGGAGCTCGGCAAGAGAGAGGGAGACATCTTCCTCGTGAACACCTCGCGCCTCGTCCATCAGAAGGGTTTTGATACCGTCATCGAAGCGCTCACGCGCTTGCCGGAAAACGTGAAGTTGCTCGCGGTGGGCGACGGATCCGATGCGGACAAGCTCAAGGAGCTCGCGAAGACGCTCGGCGTACAGGACCGGGTCATCTTTACCGGACGCGTGGACCGCTCGGTCGTGACGCTCTACCGAAAGGCTGCCGACATTTTCGTCGCACCGAGCCGTTCGGAAGGGTTGGGGAACGCGTTCATCTCTGCACTTGCCTCGAAGCTTCCGCTCGTCACCTCGGGCGTCGGCGGTATCGCAGATTATGCGGTCGATGGCGAGACGGCGTGGGTAGTGCCGCCTGACGACCCGGAGGCGCTCGCAA
>JAJYQV010000038.1 GCA_021794425.1 bacterium | reverse complement strand
GAGAAGATACGAAAGTACAGTAGGATGATGGTATAGGGATGGGTCGCATAGAGGCCTAGTGCGGCGGGTTGCTAACTCGCTATACGGGTTAAACCGTATCGAGGGTTCGAATCCCTCCCCATCCGCCGAGGATACTTTTTATCGGGATGACCCGAGTGCCTTATTTTAAGCCGTCGTTTGGAACGGTTCGAATCCCTTTGCGATTCGACCACGAAGGGATTCGAACTTTTCTGCACGGCACGTATACTTCAATTGATGGGCAAGAAAAGACTTGTCAATTCTTATCAATTTGCTTGATGACTATAGTACAACAAAACCACGCCACATGGGCGTGGTTTGTACCCCCCCTTGTTTAATCCTAGAGTCCTTGGATACTCGTATTGACCGAATTCTGGTCTTGATTGAGCGCCGCGGAATCGTTCGGCGTGTTGTTGAGGTCGCTCTGGATGTCTGCGGTCGTGTTGCCGCTTGAGAGCGGGGCCGCCTGGCTCTGTTCTGCGGCCGAGGTTTGCGTGCCGGTAGCTGCAGGCGACTGCACCGAAGAGAAGTACCACCAGATTGCAAGTGCGGCGAGCACGACGACTACGACACCGCCGACGTACCACCACATTCTCGAGGATGGCTGATTCATGGGCTGCAGGGGCGGCATAGCGCCTCCCATTGGTTGATTATTTGTTTGATAGTCCATAGTAATTTCAATTATCGATTACTGATTCGTCGAGGTGGCTTCAGTTGAGGTGGCATTCACCTGGTCGACTCCAGGGATTTGACCGAGTGTTTGGAGCGCACTCTGCACCGCTGTGCGCGTGTCGGTCATGGGGCCGTCGCGCAGGGCAAAGAGGTCGCCGAAGAGCTGCTGGCGGAGCGTCTGGAACGCATCCTTCAACCCTTGCATGATTTGTCCCTGACCTTCCGGCGTCGAAGTGGCAGCGGTAACCGGCGTCGAAGTTGCGGAGAGGTCGAGGGTGTAGGTCTTAGCTGCCTGCGCTGCGACCGCTGCACGAGCGCTGGTGATGGCCGCCTGCGCCGCTTGAATGGCTGCGTTTGTCGCCGTCACGTCCTTACCGGCAGACGCTGCCGCAGTTGCGCGGTCTTGGATCTTCTGGAGAATGGCAGTATAGCGATCAAGCATCTGCGAGAAGTGCTGCGTCCACACCTGATTGATCTGATTGAACTGAGTGGCAAGGCGCTCGGCAAGCTGCTGCTTTACTTTGTCCTGAATTGCGGCGATGCGGTCTTGTGCCATTTGGCGCATCTGTGCCCCACGCGCCTGTCCTTGGGCTGCGTAAGATTGGCCGGTTGTGCGCATTCCTCCCGGCGTTGTTGAGGAGCCCGTCATGGTCGGACGATGACCGGCACCGGCTTGTCCTTGCGGGGCATACTGCGCCGCAGTCGAACTGCTCTGTGCAGTGTACGAACCGGAAGCGGGACGATACTGATTCTCCGTCCCCGGATTAGATCCTGCACCTGCACCCGCAGGCCTTCCTTGTGCAAAGGCGACTGACGCCGAAAGAAGGAGGACAGCGCCAGCGGCCAGAGTGCCTCAAAAAAGTCACTCGAGATGCACTAGAATACCCTTATGATGCTTGACCTCAAAAGGTTGAAGCCCGAGTAGCCCGCAGATTGAAACTTCATCGGGTGTGAGGGCCGCCGCGCGAAGCGCGGCGCGGCGGAGGGGGTGGGCAGAGACACGAACGCCGGCGCAGAAGCGCCGGCGTTCGTGTTTTGTCGTTGGTTTGTGTAGTCTGTGCGCAGGATGCGAAAAGCTACATTGCCGCCGTTTGCGGCTTGCAGACGCAGCAATCCCTCTTGTGCGTAAACATAATATAGACTGCCGAAAGACCGACGAGCAGATAGACGAGATTCTCGACCATCGGCCACGAGCCGAGGATGAGATTCACGATATTCCAGTTGCTGCCCACGAATGAACCGAGAGCAACAAGCCCCCAGTTGAGGCCGCCGATGATGACGAGCACGATTGCGATACCATGCAATGATTTCATGCTGGTGTGTGGTTAGTGCGGGAAGGAACCCGCTTCACACAGTATGACTCTTCCCGTGGCGGACGTTCAGACGCCCTGTGTAAAACTCTTCCAGGATCGATCAATCAGTACCCCATTCCGCCCATGCCGTCCATGGCGCCGCCCGGGGCCGGCGGTGCTTTCGGTTCGGGAATCTCGGCGATGGCCGCCTCCGTCGTGAGAAGTATCGCCGCGGCAGAAATCGCGTTCTCAAGCGCCATGCGCGGCATCTTTGCTGGATCGACGATGCCTGCCGCAAGCATGTCCTCCGTCATTTCATCCGTAAGCGCGTCGTAGCCGGCGTTTGCCTTGCCACCCTGCACTTTTGCGACGATGACGGCTGCGTCGTCCTTGCCGGCGTTGATCGCTATCTGCGCGAGCGGCGTCTCAAGCGCGCGCACGACGATGTCAAAGCCCGTCTTTTCGTCAGCGGTCATCTTTTCAGCGTGTGCCGCGAGTTTCTTCGCTATCTTCGCAAGTGCCGTACCGCCGCCAGGCACGATGCCTTCCTCTATCGAGGCTTTCGTCGCTTTCACCGCGTCATCGATCTTGTCTTTCAAATACTTCATCTCCGTTTCCGTTGCCGCGCCGACCGATATGACCGCGACGCCTCCCGAAAGCTTCGCGATGCGCTCCTCGAATTTTTCCTTATCGAATTTCGATTCGGAAAGCTCGGCCTGTGCCTTGATCTGCGCGACACGCGCACTGATGTCTGCTTTCTTTCCTTTGCCGCCGACAACGGTCGTCGCATCCTTGGTCGCCACCACGCGCGCCGCTTTGCCGAGCATCGAGAGCGTCGCGCTCTCGAAGGTCATGCCGACCTCGTTTGAAATAACCTGGCCCCCGACGACCGTCGCGATGTCCGCAAGCATGTCCTTCTTCCGGTCGCCGTAGCCCGGCGCTTTTACCGCGAGCACGTTGAACGTGCCGCGCAGCCTGTTGACGATGAATGTCGAGAGCGCTTCGCCTTCGACATCGTCTGCGATGATGACCAGATCCTTCTTCCCCGATTGCGCCACCTTCTCCAGAAGCGGCAGTATCTCCTGCACGCCACCGATTTTCTTGTCGGTGATGAGGATGAGCGCGTCTTTCATCTCAGCCTCCATGCGCTCGGGGTTCGTCACCATGTACGGAGACACGTATCCTTTGTCGATCTGGAGTCCCTCGACAATGTCATACGAGAGCTCCATGCCCTGACTCTCCTCAACGGTCACGACGCCCGATGCGCCGACCTTCTCGACCGCTTCGGCGATGATGCTGCCGAGTTCCTCCGATTCTGCCGAAATCGATGCGACCTGTTTCACCTCCGTTTTGCCTGCGACCGGTTTCGCCATCTTCGCAAGCTCTGCGAGCGCGGCGCCCTTCGCTTTCTCCATGCCATTCCTGATGCCCATCGCATTTGCGCCCCGCATCACGTGCTGGAGGCCCTCCTCGACAAGCGCTTCAAGGAGCACGACCGAGGTCGTCGTGCCGTCGCCGGCCGTGTCGTTAGTCTTGCTTGCGACTTCTTTCACTATTTCCGCGCCCATGTTCTCGAACTTGTCCTTTAAGGAAATCTCCTTGGCTATGGAGACGCCGTCATTGGTGATGCGCGGGCCGCCATAGGATTTCTCGATAACGACATTGCGGCCCTTGGGACCGAGCGTGATCTTCACCGCGCGAGCCGCTTGTGCGACGCCTTTCGCAATAGCCTTGCGCGCGTCTTCAGAAAAAAGAATCTGTTTTGCCATGGTTAGTTTTTGTTTACGCGATAATGCCGAGCACGTTGCTCTCGGTGAGGATGTAGTACTCTTCTCCCTTGATCTTCACCTCGTCATAGCCGTACTTACTAAAAAGCACGAGGTCGCCCACCGCTACCTGCAGGGGGACGCGCTTCCCTTCCTCATATTTCCCCGGACCGACGGCGACGACGGTCCCCTGCGATGGCTTCTCCTTATCCACTGTCTCGGGAATGATAATGCCGGAGGCAAGCTTCTTCTCACCCTCCTTTCCGGAGGGCCTCACGACGATCCGGTCGCCAAGCGGCGAAAGCGAAAAACCTTGTGTCTTGTTTGCCATATCGTTCTCTATATAAATGAATAAAGCGCCCGCGCACCCATGCTGTGAGTATAGGGAAACGCGTGCGTGCGCGCAACTTGCGCCTGGCTCCCTACCCGTGCTATCCTTACCGATACAGATGGAGGCACTCGTATCGGCACTACCGTACGCGGAAATAATCCTCTCAATACTCCTCATCGTCGGCATCGTGCTTCAGCGGCGCGGCGCGACTCTCGGGGGAGCCTTCGGAGGCGATAATTTCGCATCGACATTCTACAAGCGCAGGGGCGCCGAGAAATTCCTATTCAATGCGACGATCCTCATCGCTATCCTCCTCGTACTCGCGGCGATAGCGAACTTCCTTCTGGCAGGAGCATGAGCCCCGTCAGGAAAAACGGCGAAGCAGCCGATTCCTACGAGAAATGATCTATGGAACCACCCGCAGAACCGAGCCCGGACGTGATTTCTGATGAGGCGAGCCCCGAGGGTCGTTCTCCGTGGCGAGAACAGCTCGCGCGCGTGCGGCGGGTCCCGGTGCTTGAGCGCCTCGGCGCATTTGTGCGCGTGCTCTCGCCGGGCGATCGCGTCATATTCTATGCGCTTGTCGCCCTCGTGGGCACCGCATCTCTCGCGAGCCTCTATGCGCTTGAGCAATCGCTCCTGGTGCCGGTGCCGGCCTACGGCGGAACGCTCAGTGAAGGCGAGGTCGGGAGTCCGCAGTTCATAAATCCGCTCCTCGCGATCAGTGACGCCGACCGCGACCTCTCGACACTGACCTACGCCGGGCTCATGGGCATTTCTGGCAACGGAACCCTCGTGCCCGTGCTAGCCGAGAGTTACGCCGTGAGTCCCGACGGCAAGACCTACACGTTTACTTTGCGCAAGAATGCGAAATTCTCCGATGGTACGCCCGTAACCGCCGACGACGTCGTCTTTACGGTGAAAAAGGCTCAGGATTCCGCGCTCAAGAGCCCCGAGTATGCGAACTGGTCCGGTGTAAGCGTGGCCGCCGTCAACCAGCAGACCGTCCGCTTTACGCTGTCGAAGCCCTATGCGCCGTTCCTCGGGCTCACGACCTTGGGCATCCTGCCGTCGCAGCTTTGGCAGAACATCTCAGACGCGGAATTCCCTTTCTCCACGTTTGAGACCAGTCCCGTGGGTGCCGGACCGTTCAAGGTTGCCAGTATCTCGCGCGACGCGTCGGGGCTCGTGGCGAGCGTCTCCCTCACCGAGAATCCGTACTATGTGCTTGGACGCCCATACCTCGACGGGATCCGCTTCACCTTCTACTCGAATTCCGACGATCTCACGCGAGCGCTTGCGAGCGGTGCCATAGAGAGCGCGTACGGCATCCCGAGGAAAAACGCTTTGACGGCTCCGTACGCGCGCGTCTTCGGCGTCTTCTTCAACCCGAGCGAGAAGCAGGTCTTTGCCCGCACTGAGGTTCGCAAGGCGCTTTCGCTCGCCATCGACCGAAAGGCAATCGTTTCCTCGGTGCTCGGCGGGTACGCGACCCCCCTCATGGGACCGGTGCCGCCGGGAGAGAATGTGGAGCAGGTTCCGCTCCCCGACCAGAGCGACCCGGTGGCCGCAGCGGCCCAGGCACTCGAAGCATCCGGCTGGACCTATGACGGGAACGCGCGCGTTTGGAAGAATGCGCAGGCAAAACAGACGCTCGACGAGATCACCATCCGCACAAGCAACGTGCCGGAATTGAAGAATGTCGCGAGCGCGGTGAAAGCGGACTGGGAAAATCTCGGCATTCCGGTCACCATCGAGCTCTACGAACCAGGCGACCTCTCGCAAAACGTTATCCGTCCGCGCAAGTACGAAGCCCTCCTCTACGGAGAGGTCATCGGCCGCGACCAAGACCTCTACGCCTTCTGGGATTCGCAGGAACGCAACGACCCCGGCCTCAACATCGCACTGTACGCGAACAAGAACGTTGACACGCTCCTCGAAGACGCACGGAGCGCCGTCGACCCGAAGGCGCGCGCGGCGGATCTCCAGAAGATCGAGGATACCGTCGCGGCGGATTATCCCGCCGCATTCATCTACGCCCCGAGCTTCGTCTACGCTCTGCCGAGCGACCTCCACGGCGTCCTTCTCCCGCAGATCATCACGCCCGCCGATCGTTTCGCCACGGTCGCCTCGTGGTATCGCGCGACCGACGCCGTCTGGCCTTTCTTCGCGACGGGACGTTAATCATTTTCGTACGGGTTTCCGTTTTAGATTTAACAAATTACCCGAATTAACTCACAATCGTTATGCAACCATCACCAGCACCTGCTCCCGCGCCCACGCCTTCTTCCGGCTCTGGTCCGAACCCGAGACAGTCGACACCTCGAAGTGCTCCGCGTCCCCCGCTCTCATCTGAGCGAGGCGGTTCGCGCGCGCGCGCGCAAACCGGCAGACAAGGCGGCGCCCGCCCTGGGAGCGCCACGCGGCGCATCCAGCGCATCCTGCGTCGCCCGGCATCAAACCCGCGCACGGCGTCCCGCGCCGCCGACTACTATCCTGAGCAGCCCGCAGCAAACACCGTCCGCATCGTGCCGCTCGGTGGCCTCGAAGAAGTCGGCCGCAACATGGTCGCGGTCGAGGTGGGCGCCACCGGCGACATCCTCGTCTTCGACGCAGGCTTCCAGTTCGTCTCCGAGGAGGCGTCGCCAGGCGTCGACTACATCCTCCCGAACACCAAGTATCTCGAGAAGAACGCGAGCCGCGTGAAGGGCGTCATCATCACGCACGGCCACCTCGACCACATCGGCGGCATCCCGTTCACCCTGCCGCGCTTCGGCAATCCGCCCATCTACACGCAGCGCCTCACCTCGGTGATGATCCAGCGCCGCCAGGAAGAGTATCCGGACGTGCCCAAGCCCGAAATCATCGAGGTCGAGACCGGTCAGTCCATCACGATCGGCTCGACGAAGGTCAAGTTCTTCCCGGTCACCCACTCGATCCCAGACTCGATGGGCGCCTCAGTGGAGACGCCGCAAGGCAACGTGATCATCAGCGGCGACCTGCGCCTTGAGCACGACGGTACGACCCCGTCTGAGTCGGAACACAAAGTCTGGGGCGAGCTCGGGAAGGACCACAACATCTTCATGGTCGCCGACTCGACCAACGCCGAGCGAGACGGATTCTCGATCCCCGAAGCGCGCGTGGTCGCGACACTCGACGACATCATCAAGAATGTCTCCGGGCGCCTCATCATCGGGGCCTTCGCCTCGCAATTCGAGCGCATGATCAAGATCATGGAAGCTGCCGAGCGCTACGGCAAGAAGATCGTGCTCGAAGGCCGCTCGATCAAGACCAACCTCGACATCGCCGAGAAGACCGGGCTCTTGAAAGTCCCGAAAGAAGCCTTCATCCCCGCGACCGAGATAGGCAATTATCCGCCAGACAAGATCCTCATCCTTGCGACCGGCTCGCAGGGCGAAGAGTTCGCCGCCTTGATGCGCATCTCGACCGGCCAGCACAAGTCGATTGCGCTTACCGATCGCGATACGGTGGTGCTCTCCTCGTCGGTGATTCCGGGCAACGAGATCTCGATTCAGCGGCTGAAGGACAACCTCTACCGCCACGGCGTCGCCCTCATCCACTACCGTTCGAGCGACGTGCACTCGAGCGGTCACGGCAACACGGGCGAGCTCGTCTGGATCAACCAGCAGGTGCACCCGACCTTCTTCATGCCGGGCTACGGCTACCGCTCGATGACGACCTGCCACGCGCGTGCGGTCGAGCAGTCCGGGTTCCCGCGCGAGAATATCGTGCTGGCCGACAACGGCCAGGTGATCGACATCATCGACGGCAAGGAGATGCACGTGCACAAGCAGAAGGTGCCGAGCTCGCCGCTGGTCGTCGACGGCTTCACCATCGGCGACATGCAGGAGGTGGTCATCCGCGACCGCCAGTCGCTCGCCAAGGACGGCATGTTCGTCATCATCGCGAGCGTGAACACGAAGACCGGCAAGCTCCGGAAGAGCCCCGACATCATCAGCCGCGGCTTCGTGTACCTGCGCGAGAGCCAGCCGCTCCTAAACGAAGCGCGTATCCTCATTAAGAAGTCGATCGAGGATTCGACCCGCGGCATGAACCCGATCGACCTTGACTATGTGAAGAATAACCTCACCGACGCTATGGCCGGGTTCCTCTTCAGCCGCACCAACAAGGCGCCGATGGTCATTCCCGTCTTGATCGGGATGTAACGAATCCGTCAGGAATCGGCAGCTGCGGCGCTGCGTCTCCTTACAGGAGCAGTACGCTTTCCGGCTCTTTTGCTCCAAATATTCGCAAAACAGCTCGGAAGGCCTTGCGGAAGCTCCAAGTATTCGCTTCCTCACCCGCTCGCTCACTGCGCCGTACGTCAAAGTACGTCTCCGTTCGCTCGCCGCACCACAAGAGTACTTCCATTTTACTAATGCCGAGTACGGCAAAGTAAAATTGGTCGCCCGCGCCTTGCACCTGTCGATTCCTGACTAGGACTCAAAACCAAAGAAGAATGCGCGCCGCTCCGCGACGCGCGTTCTGTTTTTCTAAGAAACGCGGCCTCTCGGCCGCGTTTTTACTCAAAGCAAAGCCCTTCGATCCAGTAGGGAGGGTCAGCAGAGTCGTATGAGACTTCCAAGTTACTAAACCGATCTCGCCGTTCCTTACGTCCAAACGCTTTATCTTTGCATCGTCAATACGCTTGCTTCCGCAAAAGATGATGACTCGCTGCCCTACCCCCAGCTGTTCATCGGGAATGATGAGGCCTTCCATTTCTATCTCCTCAAGTTGCTCTGCCGGCACTCTACCGCTGCGAGCAGATTCGCGTAAACGCGCGGGCGGCGAAGCCGCCCGCGCGTATTTGTGGTATAGTGTCGCTATGACCACCGCCACGCTACTCAAGAAGGCCGCTGAGAAGGATAAGGGCGTCGTCGTCCTTCCGATCGCCGAATACGAGAGCCTGCGCCGCGCTGCCGAGCGCGCCGTGCCTGAGTATTACCTCACCGGCAAAGCCGCCGAAGAGCTAGACCAGCTTGTCGAAGAAGGCCTGCGCGAGCACGCCGCTGGCAAGACGCGCAAGCTCCGTTCCCTAGCCGATCTCGACTGACATGCTCGAGATTCGTACGCTGCCGCGTTTCGATAAGCGGTACCGCAAGCTTGCGAAACCCGTGAAAGAGTCCGCGAAGAAAAAGGAACGTATATTCCGAGAGAACCCGCACGACCCGGCGCTCGAAACGCACAAGCTCCACGGCAAGGACCGCGGTGCGTGGGCATTCAGTATCGACCGCAAATACCGCATCAAGTTCATCTTCCTTTCCGAGACCGAAGTGCTCTTCCTCGACGTCGGCACGCACGCGATATACGGGTAGGAAAGACGCGCGGGCGGCGGAGCCGCCCGCGCTTGTTCCGGATTTCTCCGCCGCCCGTTGCACCGGCATGGTATGCTTCATCGCATCATGCGCGCGCGCACGATCCTCTTCCTCGGCAACTTCTTCACCGCCCTCACGATGAACCTCGTGAGCTACACGTTCGTCTCATACCTACTCGGGTTCATCCCACAAGCTGCCGTCGGATTCGCGATCGCGCTCGGGGGCCTCATCGCCACCGTCCTCTTCCTCTTCCTCCCGCGCTTCGTCCGGCGCTACGGCGCGCAACGGCTCGCGCTCGCCGCGACCTTCGTCTCCATGCTCCTCGTCTTTGCTGCCGCGGCGGCACCGCAGACGATCGCGAGCATGATCTTCATCGTGCTCGTCGCCTCGTTCCAGCCGTTCGTCTACTATGGCCTCGACCTCCTCCTTGAAGCGACCGTCGATCGCGAGGGCACGACCGGGCGCGTGCGTACGATGTTCCTGAACGGCGGCAACCTCGGCATCCTGCTCGCGCCGCTCCTCATCGGTACGCTCCTCGCGAGAACTGACAGCTACACGCTCGTCTTCTTCGCGGCGGGTGCGGCCCTCATGCCATTTCTCGTCCTCTTCGGCCTGCGCGACCTCCCTAAGGGCGGCGCGCCCACGAAGGAAGAGCTCCGCGCGTCGGTCTCCTGCATCCGGTGCGACCGCGACCTCCTCGCCGCCACCGTGGGCCACCTCATCCTCTACCTCTTCTACATTTGGGCGCCGTTCTATATCCCAGTCTACCTCCACGGTGTGCTCGGCATCCCGTGGAGCGAGCTCGGATGGATGTTCTCGGTCATGCTCGTCCCGTACCTGCTCATCGAGTACCCTGCAGGCTGGCTCGCCGACAAGTTCCTCGGCGACAAGGAGCTCATGTTCGCCGGCTTCCTCGTGATGGGTACTGCGCTCGGCTCGGTCGGCTTCCTCTCTGCGGACTCTCCCGCGTGGGCGGTCGTCGGAGTGCTCCTCGCGACGCGCGCCGGCGCCGCGCTCGTCGAGAGCATGACGGAGGGGCACTTCTTCCGCCGCGTCTCGGAGAAAGACGTGACCTCGGTGAGCATCTTCCGCGGCGTGTGGCCGATCGCGAACGTCATCGCTCCTATCGTGCCAGCCGTCATCGTCGGCGTGACCGGGAGCTACCCGATCTTCTTCTTCGTGGTCGGCACGTTCATCCTTCTCTCCGGCGTCGTCATCACATTCGCCATACGCGACTTCCGCTAGCGCCTGCTCGGGTTCTATTCCAAGCGAAGGAACGCAGGAAGAGTCTTGTGCTACCATTCCCCCATGCATCCGCGCGTCACGCTCTCGGTCGGCAACTTCTTCTACGCGATCGCGACGACGCTCGTCGTCTACATCATCCTCCCCTACCTCGCCCGCTTCATGAGCGAGAGCGCGGCGAGCCTCGTGGTGGCCGCCGGCGCGGCCCTCTCGCTCGTCCTCTTCCTCTACCTCCCGCACCTGGTCGAGCGCTTCGGCGCGCAGTCGCTCGCGATCGTGCTCGGCATCGCGCAGATGTTTTCGCTCTTCGCGCTCGCGGCCGCGCCGGGCGCCTTCGGCGCGACCGTCTTCGTCGCGCTCCTCATCGCGATACAGCCGTTCCTCTCCTACACCCTCGATATCATGCTTGAGGCCACCGTGGCCGAGGAGGGCGTGACCGGGCGCGTGCGCACGCTCTTCATGACCGCCTATAACGTCGCCGGTTTCGGGACGCCGCTCCTCCTCGGCGGCCTCCTCGACAACACCGACGCCTACGCGCGCATCTTCCTCGCGGCCGCCGCGATCTCCGTGCCGTTCATCGTGCTCTTTGCCGCGCGCAAGCTCCCGGAAGGCAAGCCGCCCGAGAAAGTCCGCCTCGGAGATGCGCTCAGCGCCATCGCTCGGAACCGTGACCTCCTCGCGGTGAGCGCCTCCCGCCTCTTGCTGTACCTCTTTTACGTCTGGGCGCCGCTCTACGTCCCCATCTATCTGCACACCAAGCTCGGCCTCCCCTGGAGCGAGCTCGGGTGGATGTTTTCGCTCATGCTCCTGCCGTTCGTGCTCTTCGAGTATCCTGCCGGCTGGCTCGCCGACAACGTGTGGGGCGACCAGGAGCTCCTCGTGACCGGTTTTGTCGTGATGGGCGTCTCGTTCGTTGCGCTCGCGCTCGTGACAAACGCATGGTCTCCGCTTGCCATCGCGGCGCTCCTGTTCGCCACGCGCGCGGGCGCGGCCTTGGTCGAGAGCATGACCGACTCGCACTTCTTCCGGCGCGTCTCCGAGGAAGACACGGAGGAAATCGCCGCCTACCGCATGCTCTGGCCGTTCGCAGACCTCATCGGCCCCTTGGCGGGCGCGGGCGTCCTCTTCGTGAGCGGTTTTTCCGGATTCTTCGCCGCGACCGGCGGCTTCCTCCTCGTCGTCGGCCTCATCGCGGCTTTCTCCATCCGCGACTTCCGCTAGAGAACGCACCCATGTGGGACATAGTATGTCCCACATGCAAAACTAGGACATCGGATGTCCTAGTTTTGCGCAAGCGCGTACGCGCGGCCGCGCTTCGCAACGAACCCCTCGGTCAGCAGCGCGAGAAGCGCAGCGCGGAGCTGGGGGCGGCGGTCGTCGCCGAGGAGACCGAGGAGGCGCGGCTCGCTTATAGAGCCGCGCGCCAATTCTTTCAGTATCGCCCCGCGCGCTTGCCGCGCGGACCCGGCAAACCTCGATTGCTTCACGTACCCTTTCGTGCGCGCATTGTGCGAAATACCCGAGCGCTTGAGGTGCGCGCCGTAGTCCATGAGCGCCCAGTACCACTCCCGCACCCTGTCCTTCGGCAGGGCGCGCGCCAACACTGATTCTATTTCCGCATCTCCCACTTTCTCGCGCCTCGGGAAAAAGTGATGAATGACCGCTGTGCGGATATTCGTCTCAATCATCACGACCGGATCGTTCCAGGCGAATGCCGCAACCGCGCGGGCGGTGTACGGCCCCACTCCCGGCAACTGCTCCAAATCCGCGACCGTCTTGGGACGGTTAAACATTCCCGTCTGCAACCGTTCATGTTTTGACCTATAGGCCAAAACATGAATATCTGAGAGTTGTTTTGCGGCCGCGTGGAGCATCTTTGCCCGACGGTTGTAACCGAGCCCCTGCCACGCCTTCAGCACCTTTGAAAGCGGCGCGCTCGCAAGCGAGCGCGCCGTCGGGAACCGCTTGATGAAACTCGTGTAAAACGACACGACGCGGTCGACCTGCGTCTGCTGGAGCATCACCTCGGAGACGAGAATCTTGTACGGGTCAGTCGTCTTCCGCCACGGCAGCTCGTGCCGCCCATTCTTTTTGTAGTGCGCCCACACGACTCTTCGGAACGACGCGATAGTCATCCCCAGATGATACCGCGCGGCGCGTTGACAAGCACCTATACCCGGGTATATATTTCAGTATATGCAGACTACCGTCGTATTCAAGACCGACAAGAAGCTCAAGCTGGCTGCGCAAAAGACGGCCAAGGCCATGGGCATCCCGTTTTCGGCCGTCCTGAACGAATACCTGCGCAAATTCGTCGCGAAGCAGGAAATCACATTCTCCGGCAAAGGACTCGAGCCGACCCCCTACCTGAAGCGGCTCCTCATCCAGGGCGAAAAAGATCTTGCCGAGGGGAAGAACGTCGAGTATTTCGACAGCGTCGAGGAGGCATTTGCTGACCTCGTATGACCGAAGTGACGGTCGTCCGAAGCCGTACATTCGTAAAACAGATCGAAAAGTTCCCGGTGTCGCTCCGCCGCCAAGCGCGCGACCGGATACGATTACTCGTGACAGACGCGGCACACCCGCTCCTGAACGATCACAAACTCAACCCGCCGTTTGACGGATACCGAAGTATCAACATTACGGGCGACGTGCGCCTCGTGTACAAATGGGCGAACGCCACGACCCTCCACCTCCGCGCCATCGGCACGCACCACCAGCTCTACAAGTCGTAGACCACGTCCTTCCGCTCGACGACGACTTTCCAGCCGCGGCGCTTGGCGTGCGTGTAAAGCGCCTGGTTGGGGTTGAAGGCGATCGGCGTCGTCACCATCTCGAGCATCGGGATGTCGCTCTCGGTATCGCCCACGCCCACCGACCCTTCGAGCGAGAGCCCTTCCTTCCTCACCGCGCGGGTGAGCACCGCAGCCTTGTTCATGATGAGCTCGCGATCCTCCACCTCGCCGGTAAAGTTGTCGGACGGGCCAGAGCTGTAGAACTGTCCGTACGACTTATCGAAGCCGAGCTCGTAGGCGAACCCATCCACGATGAACTTGGGCGAATGCGAAACGGCGAGCAGGTAGTACCCCTGCCCCTTGAGCTCTTTCACCAGGTCGCGCGTGTAGCGATAGGTGTGGAAGCGCTGCTCCTCGATCACTTCGCCCGCGATATTTGCCACTTCTTCATACGGCTTGCCCTTGATCTGCGATTGGAAGAGCTCAACGACCTTCATGATGTAGTCCTCGTACGGCCCCTGACGGTCGAGCCAGCGCTGCCACACATCTTCGTACGCGTCCCGCGTCTCTGGCGGAAACACCCGCTCGGCGATGAGCCGCTCCACGAGCTCGATCAAGAGCGACGAACGGAAGATCGTCCCGTCGATGTCGAACACTGCGACCGGTTTGGGGGTTGTCACGCCTCTATGATAGCAAGAGCCGCGCCGGGGCGCGAAACAAGCCTGCAAAGCCGGTACGAGCGTAATAGCCCTGAACTCATTTCAAAACCTCCCCGAGCGAGGGGATCTGTTCTCTCGAAAGACTTGAATTGGACCCTCTTTCGAGAGAACTGGCCCCGCGCGAAGGCGGGTTTGGAGGTTTTGAAATGAGTTCTACTTCGCCTTCGGCCACTTATTGGCGGCACTCGGGTAGAGCTTCGTAAGTGGGTGGTCGGAGCAGTCGTGCGGGCGGGCCGGGCAGACGTAGCGGCCGTAGAGGACAAGGCCGTTGTTTACGTACTTCCAGTCTTTCTTCGGGACGAGCGCCTCCAGGTCTTTGGAAATCTTCGTCGGGTCGGTAGCGTCGGTGAGGTCGAAGCGGAGCGCGAAGCGCTTCACGTGCGTATCAGTCGCGACGCCCTCCCACACGTCGAAGAGCTCGCCCAAGACGACGTGGGCGGTCTTGTAGCCTATGCCGGGGAGGGCGACGAGCTCTTTTTCTGAGCGCGGCACGGCTCCGCCGTGCCGCGCCTCTATCTCCTTTGCCGCCGCGATGATGTTCTTCGCCTTGTTATTGAAAAACGGAATCGAAGAGATCTCTTTCGTAAACGTCGCGGGGTCGGCCTCGGCGAAGTCCTTCGGCGTCTTGTATTTCTGAAACAGGGTCTCGGTCACCTTGTTGACCGCCTTGTCGGTGCACTGCGCCGAGAGGATGACCGCCACGACGAACTGAAACGGCGTTGCGTATGCGAGCTCGCTCTTGGGCTTGGGGTACGCCTTCTTCAGATACGCGACGATCTTTTTCGCGCGCGCAATCCGCGCGGCCTTTTGCGGGAGAGACACGAGATTAAGCCGCGTCATGCCCGCGCTCTTCGTGCGGAAACGCAAAGAAGAAGAATATCTGCAGAAGCGTTCCTGCCGAGAAAAACGCGAGGAGGAGCACGATCGGGAAGCCGACGACCGGCACTAACGACACGAGCGAGACGATGGTCATTCCGAGCACGCCGTCGTGCCAGAGCACCCGTTCGCGCTTCATGACTTTCCGCGCCAGCATGCCGCCGGCCAGGATACCCGCATACATGAGCGCGAGGAGAAGGAGGAGGGCATAGAGAAACAGCAGCAAGAGCGCGATGCCGATGCCGACAAAGGTAAGCAACAAGAGCGCAATCACGATCGGCGTCGCGACAAGCAGCGCGAAGCCGAGCAGAAGCGTAAGGAGGAGGCTCCGCGGGCGACTTGCGAAAACGCGGTCAACGACATTCTCCGCGAATTTCGGAAAGAGGCCGGCGAGGAGGCCGGCGAGGATGAGCGCGCCAATGATGCGCGCGATGAGGAAAACCCCGACGCTCAGAAAGGAGAGGACGCGCGACGTGCTCACGTCCGGCATGTACGAAGCGCTCGTGAAAGCGATGCCGCCGAGAATCTTTGCGGAAGCGGGAATCGTCGCCATTTCGGGGGCCTGATACGAGAGTTTGCCGTCGATTGTCGTACCGGGAGCGAGCGAGAGGTGCCCTCCGGCAACGATCGTAACATTGCCTGCAAAGTGGCCGCCGAGCGAAATGTTATTCCCATAAATGGTGACCGGGCCGAGCGCGCCGTTGCTAAGCGTGGTGTTCGCGGCGATGATAAAGACGCTCCCTCCGGCGCGCCCAGCATCGCGCACCGAGAAGCCAGCCGCAATGAGATCGCCCGCCACGGGTTCGCCCACGTCAACACTCCCCCCGAGCGCGCGGAGGTCTCCAGCGACCGGCGCGTGCGAGTTTATCGAACCGGCAAAGAGGAGATCGTCTCCGGCGACCGGCGCTGCCGCGATGATTGAGCCCCCAAATGCCGAGAAATCCCCGGCCACCGGGGCGGTGAGCACCACCGAGGCTCCTGCCGCATAAGAATTCCCCAGGGAAGAGCTCGCTGCGACGAGCGATTGCGCGGCGCGGAAGGTCGCCGGCGCAAGAGGTGCAGGAGCAGCGATCGCGCTCGTCGGAGCGAGACACAAGACGAGAAGGGCGAGTAGGGTTCGTTGCATAGCGAGGTTAGGCCATCGATGGCGTCGAGGGCGATGGCGGCGCGCTTTGCACCGGCGGCACAGAGCGCGTTCGAAGCGGCTCAATGAAACTCGCGAGCATGAAGACGAGAAGCGCGATAATTCCGGAGGCAATGCAATAGACACAGAACGCACCGATGAAGAAAACCTGGACCGCCATGAAATAGAGCGAAGCGAGAACGCCCACGAGCGCAGCTCCTTGCAGGACACGCCGCAGAAGCCGGTCAAAGAGGACGAGCTCCAGGGCAGCGAGCGCGAAAAGGATCCCGTAGAACAGCACCCCATACTCGGCGAGCGGCACACCGAACAGATGTGAATATTGGCTCTGGGCGACGACATTGCACCCGCTGAGGTTTTGGATATTGCAGATGAGCGGCGTACCGGCAGCCTCGTGCCCTGCAAGGTAGGCGGAGTCAGCGATCCCGCAGAAAGCGAGCAGCAGAATAAGCACTACCCCGATACGTTTCATGCCCTTTAGAATACGCGCAGTAGCGCCTCGGCGCAAATGGCAAAATGCGCGACCCCGCAAAGCGGGGTCGCGCATTTTCAACAGAATCGTCCTTCGCCGAGTTCGAGAAGCTGTGCTCGCAAACAGATTCTCGGGGGCTAAAAGCCCGTCTCGTCGATATCGCGAAGCTGTCGGTAAGGACGGATGCCCTTACACTCTTCACTACGCGCGACCGCCGGACTTCTTTCACTGGTCGAAGCGATGGTGGCAAGCGGGAACGGGAGCGGCTCCTGCCCGGGGTTCCCGTAGGAATTCCACGGGAATGCGAAGCACGCATGGAACGCTGAGCTGGTCGCGGTCGTCGGTACGCCGACGACGCGGACGACACCACCACGCGCGACCGCCGTCAGATCAGGAGTGCGCAGATCACTTCCGTCGATCGTCCACATTACTCCGTTGAAGTCGCGGAGCACGAAGGACGTCGCTCCGGAAGCCACCGATATGACACGCCCTCCCAAGAGTCCCTTCCCCGGCGCAAGCCACCAAGAACGCTCTTCGGCGAGGATGGGACGATGGAAAGGAGGGTGGTCGCCAGCGATTCCCTCGACGGCGCCGCCGAGACCGGCCACATAGAGCGCGCTCCCGAGCGCGAGTGATGTTAGGATGGCGCCGAGCGTGATGACCGTGAGCGGGTAACGGTAGCCGTGTTTCGTCCGGCGGACGTTGACATACCCGATGATGAGGAATAGCGCGAGCGCGCTCACCCAGAGGAAGGGCGCCGCATCGAGGAAGAAAGAGAAGAAGCTGCTGTGCGTGACCGGCGCAAGGCGCCAGTCGACACTCTCTAACTCGAAGATCACCGCCGAGAAGGCGAAGGCGCCGAGGAGAACCGCGAGCGCGCCGAGCCCCCAGAAAAAATAGTTCTTGAACAGGAATTCCCAGCGCGGGCGCGGCGCGAGCCGTTCGTCGCGAATGCGATCAAGCACCCGCCGTGCGAGGTGGTCGCCTTCTTGTGTGTGAGGGGTCATGGTCATGGTGAGGTATGAAATTCCTGCAGGTTGTCTCGCAAGGAGCGTTTCGCGCGGTACAGAAGCGTCGAGACGGTTCCCACCGGCACCTGGAGGATATCGGACATCTCGGCATAGGAACGATCTTCGAAGAAGCGGAGCACGAGCGCATCGCGGTAGCGCGCATCAAGCTTAGCGAACGCTTTCGCGAGCCCCTCACGCGAGAGCCGGAGTTCGGCCGAGGCCGACGTGTCAGAGTCGTCATCCTGCAATTCCGAGATGAGCGATCCGCCCTCCTCGCTTAGGATCACCTGCGGCCGCGCATGCTTGAAACGGAAGAAGCTCATGGTCTCATTGTGCGCGATGCGATACATCCACGAGGAGAACGTGAGCGTCGGGTCGAAGCTGTTGATGTTTTTGTACGCTTTTACGAACGCGTTTTGCAAGATGTCTTCCCTATCTTCGCGAACGCCCACGCCGAGCCGCTCAAGATACCGCAGGAGTTTCGCCTCGTAGCGCTCAATGAGGAGCGCGAACGCCTCTTTATCGAGCAGCGTGCGGCGGACGATCTCTTCATCGGTCAGGTCGGTGAGCATACGTCCGCTTATTCTACTACGCTCCGCGGAAGTAAAAAATTTGCTAGACTGGAACGGCGCCCATGCACCATTTCCCCTTCCTTTACCATTTCATAAGCGGGGCTGTTGGTAGTACCGCCTCGGTGTCGCTCGCCATCATCCTCGGCACTTTCTTTCTCGAAGACCCGACGACCATCATCGTCGGGGTGCTTGCCGCCGACGGAATCATTCCGGTACCCATCGCGATGCTCTCGCTCTATGCCGGCATCGTCGTCGGCGACATCGGGCTCTACTGTCTTGGCTGGCTCGCGAGCACTTCGCCGCGGCTCGCACGCTATGTCAATCATGATTTCACCGCCCCGTTCCGCACCTGGCTTGAAACCCGCTACATCCTCACCATCTTCTCGGCGCGCTTCATCCCTGGCGCGCGCTTGCCCACCTACACCTCAAGCGGATTCTTCCGCTCGCCGCTCTCAACTTTCGTTTTCGTCGCGATCACGGCCACCTCGATCTGGACGACGCTCCTCTTCTCCGCCTCATACTGGTTCGGCAGCCTCACGTCCGCATGGATGGGGCCGCTACGCTGGGGTATCGCGCTCGCATTCTTGCTCGTCCTTTTCTTTGTTGGAAGGCACAATATCCTCGCCCATCGCGCTAGAAAGGAAGACGCTGGTACCGACGACGATACTCGTGCACCGTGAGCAGCAAGAGCGCGAAATCAAAGACGGCAAGCGCTTGGAGAAACAGTTCGTGCAGGGCGAAGCCGCGATACGCTTCATACGCTCCAAACACCGAAAGTGCAATCATGAAAAGCGGGTACGCGATCTTCTTTTTGGCAAAAATGCCGATGACGAGCAGCACCTTGATGACGCCATGAAGCGCGAGGTACGCTGCCAGAAAATAATGCGTCTGAACCGTGAAGGTATGTGCTGCGCTGCGGATGAACAGGACGACCGGATCGTCTGGGCCCTGCGCGAGCTCGCCGCCCGTCGCAAATTCGGCGAGCTTGATCACGAGCGCGGGCGGCACGAAAAGCACAAGAAGCGCGGCGAGCATTTCAAGTGCGCCGTTTATTATTTTCAACAAGAGCGCAAGATCAAACAGCCAGAGAATGTCTCTCTCCCGTTTTTCCTCGCCCGTCTCCTCCGTGGGTCTCATGTGTCGTAGGGTATCACGCGAACGAACCGGCGGTGGCATCGCGATGCGCGCAACATAGGCTAGCGAAACGTCTCCTTCCAGCGTTCGTAAAGCGCAGCCGTGGCTTTTATGTCACCGGCGTTGTAGCGGGCAATCTCAAGATATTTCTTTTCAGCATACAACGCCGCCACGTCGTCGCCGGCGGTCCCGCTCGCCTTCGGACTCTTGATACCGAGCGCCCGACAGAAGAGGTGGAGCGATTTCTTGAATCGCGCGGCCCCATAGAAGGTGAGCTGATCCATGAGGTCGACATGGGTGCAGCCGCGCTGAAGCGAGAGATACCGATTGCTCATGAGGTCTTTGGTCGGAGGGACTCCGTGCACCATGGAGCGGATCGCGAGGAACGGTGCGTCGAAGCTGCGGCCGTTGAACGAGACGAACTCATTGCAAACCGCCACCACCTGCCAGAATTTCTGAAGCATCTCTTTCTCGCTCATCACTTCGTATTTGATGCCGTCTTCTTCGCTCGCTTTTATTTTTGCATCGGGTGCAGAGAAATACACTGCACCCTTCCCGGTCACCGTGTCGTACACGCCGATCGCCACGACGAAGCCGGTCAGGGGCGAGAGCCCGAGTCCCTCTCGCAATTCCTTCATCTCATAGGCATACTCTTCTTCCGAACGCGATGACTCACGCAGGTACCATGAGAGGTTGTGCTGCGTCGTCTCGTCGAGCGCATCCCACTTCTCTCCCACCGTCTCAATATCAAAAACGAGCGCCATACAAATAGTATACTAAACGTATGGAGCGGAAATTAGTGCGCGCGGGGGTGGCGCTGATGCTCGCTGGCGCGGCGGCGTTCGCGGGGTACTCGGCAAACGGACACGCGGCGGTCGCCGGCACGTGCGTCTCGGTGCCGAGCGTCACCATCGCCTCGCCCGCCCCCGGCACCGTGCGTGTCCTCTACTCGCTCGACCGGAAAGAGAACGATAAAGAGCTCATCGCGCTCATCGATGCCGCGAAGAGTCATATTTATTTCGCCATCTACACGTTCACGCTCAAAGACGTTGCCGACGCGCTCGTAGCCGCGAAAGAGCGCGGCCTCGACGTGCGCGGCATCATCGACTCGGGCCAGGCCGCATCGAGCTACGGCGCGCCCATCGTGAAAGAGCTCGTCGCCGCAGGCATCCCGGTAGAGACCGAGAAGCACGCCGACGGCTCTGGCATCATGCACATCAAGATGATGGTCACCGACCAGGCCTACGCGCTCGGGAGCTACAACTGGACCGGCTCGGCCACAACGATCAATGACGAGATTCTTGAAATAGGCACCGATCCCACTCTGCGGCAAACCTACGAAAACATTTTGACGAGATTATTTACCGCCTACCATGGCACCGACGCGGCCGCGCAAGCGGCCGCGCCCGTTTCTGTCGGCATCATCCCCTACACTGACGCGCCCAAGCACATCGGCGAGACCGCCTCAGTCACGGGCACCCTCGTCGAGGCCTACACGAGCAAGAGCAGGACCGTCTTTCTCGACTTCTGCAAGAGCTACAAGACCTGCCCGTTCTCGGGCGTCATCTTCGCCGACGACGCCAAGAAATTCGGCGACCTCTCCTCGCTCGCAGGCAAGACCGTCACCCTCACCGGCAAGATCTCCTCCTACCAAGGCAAGGCCGAAATCGTCCTCTCCTCCCCCACCCAGCTCTCGCAATAACTATTTGTACACGTCTCGACGATGACCTACTTTTTGGATGGTGACGACATTCCCGTCGATAGAGTAGACCGCGCGATAATCGCCGATGCGAAGTTTGTATGAACTGCCGAAGTCGTGATGTAGTCCTTCATGCACGATGTGTGCAAAGTTTTCTCCCAGCCACATCGCCTTCGCGGCAATCCGCTCTGCGGTAATACGGTCAATCTTCTCGAGGTCTTGCAAGGCGCGCGGAGTCCACTCAACGGAGGCCATACTTTTTTGCCACGACAGACATGGGTATGGTTTTCTGCTTTTCCTTCAATCGTTTTCTCAAATCAGTTACAAAAGACTTCTTGAGCTCGCGCCCTTCATCCGGGTCGCCGAAAAACTCAAGCAGCTTCTGCTCGACGATGTCGCCTATCTGCTTATTGAGCTGTGCGTTGGTCATGCCCGCATCATACCACACTTCCCCGACAAAACCCGAAGCCCCGCCTTTCGGCGGGGCTTCGAGTGATGGTCTGTTTGTTGTGCATACTAAGCACAAGTCACAGAGCTCCCAAGGCAAAGCCGAGATCGTCCTCTCTTCCCCCGACCAACTCCGCACCATTCGATCATCCTGCGCCGGCTTCCCAGCCGGCGCAATCATTTTCCTTGCGTATTATCCCCATTTTGTGCTATATTCTATGTACTTCCAGTGGCTACCGACCGACTCCGCATCAATAACGAAATACGCGCAGCAGAGCTGCGCGTTATTGGCGCGGAGGGCGAAAACCTGGGAGTGCTCTCGCTTTCTGACGCGCTCGCGGCCGCAAAGCAGGCCGGCCAGGACCTCATCGAGATTTCGCCAACGGCGACCCCGCCCGTTGCGAAGATCATGGATTATGGTAAATTCGAGTATGAGCGAAGCAAAAAGGAGAAGGTAGCCAAAGCGAAGGTCAAGGTGTCGGAGACGAAGGAGGTCCAGATCAAGGTGGGCACCGGAGACAATGACATGGCCTTGAAGGCTAAAAAGGCGGCCGAGTGGCTCGCCGAAGGACACCGGGTTCGCGCCGAGCTCTTCCTCAAGGGGCGCTACAAGGGCATGAGCGAGGAGTTCCTCAAGACACGTCTTGAGAAGTTCCTCACCCGCATCCCCTACGCCTACAAGGTAGCCGAGCCCATCACGCGGAGTCCAAAAGGGTTCGCCGGTGTCATCGAGAGAGATCTCGCTGCCCAGGCGAAACGCGAAAAAGAATCGCCAACACACCATGAAAACCAATAAATCATACACCAAACGAATCCGCGTCACCCGCACCGGGAAGCTGGTCGCGCGCAAGGCGGGCCAGAACCATTTCAATGCGAAAGCAAGCGGCAGCAAGCGCTCGGGCAAGCGTCGCGCCATCGCGCTCACCCTCACCGCAAAGGTGCAGCGCCGTTTCCTCCCGGGAACCTAACTTAGCGTCTTAATCACTCTCATATGGCAAGAATCAAAGGAGGCCTCCAGGCAAACAAGCGTCGCAAGAACATCCTTGAGCGCGCCAAGGGCTATCGCGGCGTCCGTTCCAAGAAGATCAACTTCGCGCACGAGGCGCTCATGCGCGCCGGCCGCTACGCCTTTGCCCACCGACGCGACAAGAAGACGGCGTTCCGACAGCTCTGGATCGTCCGCTTGAACGCCGCCGTCCGCGAGAACGGCCACGCGTCCTACAGCTCGTTCATCAGCAAGCTGAACAAGAGCGGCTTCGCGCTCGACCGCAAGGTCCTCGCCCAGTTTGCCTCTGAGCGCCCCAAGGTCTTCGCCCGCATAGCCAAGCAAGTCGTCTAAGCAGCATTTCTTACGAAACGAACACCGCCCGAGAGGGCGGTGTTCGTTTTACTCGGCGACGACATGCTCATCCTCATTTGGTACACTTCCGCTATGAAATTATTTCTAGTCCGCCACGGCGAAACAGATGCGAACCGCATCTTAGGGCATGGCGTTTCTGGCCCGATGCACGACGAGCCTGTGACCTTTAAGCCAGGAGACGACACGAACATCCCCCTGAACATCTACGGTCGCACGCAAGCTCGAGAAGCAGCCGAGGAGTTGCCTAGCGTCATCAACAGGATATACTCGTCAAAATTATTGCGCGTCAAAGAAACAGCGGGGATTATCGCCGAGACAAAGAAGATAGACCCTTCGAGAATAGAGCTCCGCGACGAACTGCTCGAATATCACCAAGGGTCGCTTGAGGGTCTCTCTACCGAACAGAAAAAGGCACGACTTGCTGAAGGACAGTCGTGGGGTTCCGGCTCTCTTTGTGAATATGATTATTCGCCTTGGGGTGGCGATTCAGCCGAGATAATCCGTGCACGACTCGAATCTTTCTTAAAAGAATTGAAGGCTGTAGAGGGCAACGGAAACATCATCTGCGTGACGAGTGGCGGGACTATTCGTATGACCTATAAAATCTTATTTTCAGATAGATCGCCAGGCATAACGAAACACGTCGTCATCAAGAACGGCTCTGTGCACGAATTCATCCTCTAGCACCCTTATCCGTTATTTATCACGGTCGGATATGATAGCAGATATCACTTCAGGTTGAAATGCTCGCGCAAATGTTTGTCGTTTTCTATCTCTTCGACGACCATGTAGAGCACCGATGTTCCTATCTTCAATTCAGCCTTAAGGAGGGCTAGAAACTCTTCACAAGAGTACGGGAAGACCCACACGCTGTCCTGCAGACGCACGAAGCCGAGCTCTCGCATGAGGAATCGGCGCCTTCGGCGCCGCTGGCTTTTGCTTACTGTTTCAACAACCGCATGATAAGCGTGACTATTTTCGAGTAGAGCCCCATGGCACCGCCATAGAAGGCAAGGTTATTTTGGCGGAGTGAGCGAATCGAGTATCGAGGCAGTATTATCGGTCGGTGTTTTCTTCTGCGATGCGGGCTCAAGCGACTTGAGCACTGCAGTAGAGTCTCCCGTTGAAGATCCGGTTGCCGTGAGCGAGTTGAGTACGCCCCGCTCTGTCGGCGGCATTTTCGACGGAGTTCGTCGTGGTGAAACTGTGGCGCTCGGCGAGCTAAACGGGTACCATCCTCCTTGCCAAATCATCCAGCAAAGCCATCCTGCCAGGAGCGCGAGCGTGATGCCTGCAAGAATCCACCACCTCTTTCTATGGACAGGGCTCATGGTATCAGTCATCCCGATAGGCGGTACAATATTCATTTTCAAAAGACTCGTCTTCTTCCTTATGGGGCGGCTGTATACTCTTGCACAAGCACCTTACCAGGTGCGCCACTGCCACCGTAAGTGACGCTCTGATTCCATGGATCAACGTAACCACTACCACCTCCGCCACCTCCAAATAATTGGCCCGTTCCTCCGTTCTGCGAGTAAATGCCACCGGCACCACCGGCACCACCTTGGGCTCCGGCACCACCGGTGCCACCGACACTAGTGCCTGAATTAAAAATGCCAGTCACGCCATTTCCACCAACTACATTCACGTCTCCACTCTCCCCGACACCGCCAGTACCCCCAGCAGCATAAGTACTCGAAGTATTGCTTATACCACCCCCGCCGCCAGTAGCTGTTACCAGTCCGCCAAATGAACTGTTGCCACCATCGTTACCCTGAGCACTATTGGAGGTGGAAAAACCACCGGCACCACCTGTAGCCACCGTTACCGAATAAGATGAAGAAAGTGATGCGGCGTCGAGGGTTTTCTTCGCATAGCCACCGCCACCGCCACCGCTACCGACGTCGTATGCAGAATAGCTACCAGACCCGCCGCCGCCGCCACCCCAAACCTGAACTACAATATATTTAAGATTGCCGGGTTTATACCATACGGAATTTGTAGTGTAGGTATAGGTCGCCGAGAGCACAGGAGACTGGGATGGCGAAGCAGCGGTTCCACCCCCGAGTTGACTTGCCCATTTCCCTATTGAGCTTATGTAGATGTCATTCACCGTAATATTGCCGGATGTTTTGCCATTGGGGGCGGGGCTTTGGGGAGAAACCGTCCCGATACCAACGTTGCCATACTGCACAATGAGACCATTAATAGCGCCTCCTGTGTTGAGTAGAAGACCGCCAATTTTTTTCTGTGCCGCAGAGCCGACGTTAATCGGGGCGTCGGCGTTGCCTCCCGGCGGCGTGGCCGTTGGTTCGCTCCACGAGGCGTACGCGTAGCTCAGGCCAAAGGTGAGCAGGAGTGCTAGGACGAGCGGGGTGGTCTTGAAAGCGGAGGCGATTCTATAAAATACTTTTTTGTGCATCATGCTTTTAAATGTACCCCCCCCCGACGGGTTTGGCTATGGGGTGGGTGGGGATATAATTTTGTGGGGGGCTAGAGCTGAGTACCAACACGAAGTGCTACCCGACTCTCCTAATCGTATTCTTCGATATCTCCCAGGTGACGCCCGGCTCGACGACGATGGCGCTACGCGGCAACACGCGCACGACCGATATGTTTGAGCGGCGACTTAATCGGGGCACCGCGCGACGCAGTCGGCACGAAATCTGGCAAGACGAGCTCCATTTTGAATGTCTTCGCAATCTTCTGCAAGAACGGGAGCGTCGGGATGACAACGCCACGCTCGATGCGTGCGATGGCAGGCTGTTGTGTTCCGATTTTCTTGGCGAATTGCTCCTGGGTCAGCCCGAGCGAGAGCCGGAGCATCTCAATGCGGTGGCTCATCTGGAATGCGATGTCGTCGTTGAGTTTCCGGCGCACTTCATCAAGGCGCGCGTTTCTCCCTATTCGCTGGTGAAGATCGTGTAATTTCATAGGTATGCGAGTTAGTTTTGGTTCCAGGAACGCCATCTCATAAGTCGCTCCGCCGATCGCTGAACATGTTTCTCTGCCGCGCCGCTGCTCCCGCTGGTGAACAAAACATCGAGCAATACTATCGTCTTCCCTTCTATCGAACAGACGAATCGAATCGGTCGAGACAGACTTTTTATTTTGAACTCATAGAGGCGTGGATTGCGTGTACCATTGATGAAGTCGAGTGTCTTTGTGGCGAGCAGGTTCGAGATAGCAACATGCTGATAGTGTTCTAATTTCTTCTCAACTTTTACGATATCGTTTCCGAGCTTTTCAGTAAGAAGGTCATAGATTACTTCCATTCCATCTTCAGCGTATAACTCTATCTCTGGTTCAAAATTCATACGGTCTGTTACTTTTCGACCATAACAGCGATGGTATACCTTTTATCCCTCCCCGTCAAATTTACGCACCCCCTCCTTTGAGACCTCCCAGGTGACGGCGGGTTCCACGACGATGGCGCGGGCGCCGAGATAGTCGTGGATGCGCTGGGCGAGGAAGCGCTCGGCGGCGGGCTCGCCGAGCCCCACGAAGACGGCCTTGGTGCGCTTGCCTGCAAGCGCCGCTTCGGCATAGCGGAGCAGCTCGTCGCGGTCGGCGTGGGCCGACCAGCCTTCGAGAATCTCGACCTTTGCGCGTATCTTCACCTCGCGACCGCCGAGCCGCACGGATGGCGCACCCTCGGCCATGCGGCGCCCAGGTGAGCCGGGAGCCTGATACCCGACGATGACGAGCGTCGTGGCGGGCTCGGGCAGGTAGCGCGCTTCCCACCGGCCGATGCGTCCGCCATGGCTCATGCCCGCGCCCGCGATGATGATCTTCGGGTCGCTCTCCTTCCCTATCATCGCCGAGTCCTCGGGATGGAGCGTCTGGTGGAGAAACGGGAACTCGAACAAGCTCTTCTCGCGCTTCATCTCTTCTTCTGCTTCAGGTTTGAAATAGGTCGCACCCCACTTCTCATAGACCTCGGTCACGTGTATGGCGAGCGGCGAGTCGAGAAAGACGGGGACCTTAGGCAATTCCCCCGCGTCAAAGAAGTTAGAGAGCTCATAGAGCATGAGCTGCGTGCGTTCGAGCGAGAAGGCAGGGATGAGAATGGTGCCCCCACGCGCGATGGCCGCCTTGAGCGTATCGCGCAATTTGGCCACTCGGTCGGCATGCTGCGGGTGCAGGCGATCGCCATACACGCTCTCCATGAGAAGGGCGTCGGCGTCTGGCACTGGCTCCCAGTCGGGCAAGAGCGGCGAGGGCGAGTTGCCGATGTCGCCCGTCAAAGCGAGAGTTGTGCCGTCCTCGTCGGTGAGCCGGACGCTCGCGGAGCCGAGGATGTGGCCGGTATTGCGCAGGTACGCGGAGATACCCGGCGCGACTTCTTTCTCGACGTGGTAGTCGAGCGTCTCGATGAGCGAGAACGCAAGCGCAACATCTTGCGCCTCGTAGAGCGGCGCGATGCCACGATGCGCAGCCTCCTGCCCGAGTATGCCGACCGAGTCATGCAGGATGAGCTCGGCTAAGTCTTTCGTCGGCGGGGTCATGTAGATCTTCCCACGGAAGCCCTCTTTGACGAGCTTCGGGATGCGCCCGACATGATCGAGGTGCGCATGGGTGACGACGAGCGCATCAACGCTTTTTACGTCATACGCGAAGGGGCCATAGATGCACTCCTCGCAGAAGTCAGCGCCCTGCTCGATGCCGCAGTCGACGAGCACCTTCCCGCGCGACCCCTCGACGAGGAAATTCGAGCCCGTCACCTTCCCCGCCCCGCCGTATGAAGTAAGTTTCAGCATGAACGTACTGTAGCACGACGCGGCCGGCCCTTCGGGCCGGCCGCGCAAAATGTGGTATGATTCCCTCGTATGGAACTAGCCGAGGTACGAGAAAAAGCAGCACCGATTCTGAAACGGCGCGCGGTGACGCGCGCCGGCGTATTCGGTTCGGTCGCGCGCGGCGAGCCGTCAGCGCGCGATGTCGATTTGCTCGTCGAGATGCGCCGCCCCTATGGGCTATTCTCGTTCCTCGCGCTCAAACAGGAGCTCGAAGCAGCGCTCGGAAAGGATGTCGATCTGGTAGCCTACGACACGCTCAAGCCGGCGCTGCGCGAGCGCATCCTCAAAGACGAAATCTCTATTCTATGACCGCGCCGCGCGACACCACACTCTATCTCGAAGACATGCTCGACGCCATCGCAAGCATCGAGTCATACACGGCCAGCATGTCGGCAGAAGCCTTTGACGCAGACGGGAAGACGCAGGACGCTGTGGTGCGCAACCTCGAGGTCATCGGCGAAGCGGTCAAGCGCATCCCCGACTCGGTACGCGAAACATATCCCGAGATTGACTGGAAACCAGCCGCCGCCATGCGCGGCTTCCTCATCCACGAGTATCCCGAGGTTGATGTGCAGGCAGTATGGGACACGATTCAAAGAGACTTGCCGCCATTCAAGACGGGCGTCGCACAGTGTCTTCAGGAGCTGAGAGATTCTTGAACCAAAGGTTGGTAACGAGGCGCGAAAAATCCCCTGCCTCATCGGCAGGGGATTTTTCGTGGAGCCGTCCTGAACTGGCAACTTTTGGATGCCAGGTGGGTGCTCTATCGCGCGTCCTTCGGACTACCGAAGCAGTCACCAAGGCGGGCGAACGGTCGAGCTCCCTGAGAGTGAGCAAGTTGCGTTAATCGGGCCGGCTCCTGAGATCTATTATACACCGGCGGTCAAGGGGCGGAAGATACGTGGGCGGCCTTCGGCCGCCCACGTATCTTCCCTCGGCATGACTCCCTAAAATACTTCTTCAGCGTTCACGAACTCAAAGTCGTTGCGCTTGTAGTCGAAGAGCTCGTCCTCCTTGAAGAAGCGAGTGACCTCGGCCGTCGCGTTCTCGATGTTGTCAGACGCGTGCACGAGATTCGACTGGACCGAAAGCGAGAAGTCACCACGGATCGTGCCCGCCGCGGCTTCAAATCCCTTGGTCGGACCGACGATGATACGTGTCGCATCGACTGCGCCGATACCCGAGAGCGCCATGACCACGACGGGCGACTGCTTCATGAACGCCTTGATGCCCCCGAAGAACGGCTTGTCGGCGATGTGCGCATAGTGCGCCTCAAGCACCGCATCCTCGAGCTGCATCATCTTCATGCCGATGATCTTGAGGCCTTTGCGCTCGAACCGGTTGATGACCTCGCCCATGATGCCGCGGTGCACCGCGTCGGGCTTGAGGATGATGAGGGTGCGTTCTTCTTTCGGATGTGCCATGGTGAAAATAAAAGTAAAAATAAAGGGCCCGAGGGCTATGCCGTCACTATACGCGCGCCGTCTTTCTCGAGCAAGATGGTGTGCTCGAAGTGGGCTGAGCGCGCGCCGTCCTTGGTGCGGAACGTGTAGCCATCCGGTGCGAGGACGACGGCCGCTTTGCCCGCAGAGGAAATCGGCTCGAGCGCGAGCACCATGCCTTCTTCGAGGAGCTCTCCCTCGCCGGGCCGGCCGTAGTTCGCGATGAACGGCTCCTCGTGCACGAGCTCGCCCACGCCGTGGCCGCCGAGATCCTTCACCACGGTGAAGCCCGCGTCCTTGATTACCTTCTCAATAGCGTGGCCGATGTCGCCCACGTGGTTGCCGGGCTTGGCGGCCGCGATGCCGGCAACGAGCGCGTCGCGGGTGGCGGCGAGAAGCTGCTTGGTCTTCCCGTCTATCTCCCCTACCGGCACGGTGACGGCTGCATCGACGATGATGCCGCCATGCGTGAGGCCGAGGTCGAGCCCGACGATGTCGCCCTCTTTCAGAACTTTTACCGACTCGTTCGGGATGCCGTGCACGACCTCATCATTAATTGAGACGCAGAGGGTCGCCGGATACGCGCGGCGCGCGCCTTCGGGCGTGTAGCCGAGGAACGCGGGCGTGTCGCCGCCGTCGCGTATGAGCTGCTCGGCGAGGTCGTCGAGCGCTTCGGCGGTCACCCCAGGCGCGACCTTCACCCGAAGCGTTTCAAGCACCGCAGCGAGCCGCTTGCCGCCTTCGATAAGGTTCGCCCGCTCCGTGTCGTTCTTGATCGTCATGCGCTTAAAGCCCGAGTGCGACGTTAATGTCGGCGGCGATCTGCCCCACCTCTTGTTCGCCGTTTATCTCGATAAGCACGCCCGCGTCGCGAAACACCTCGACCGCAGGATCCGTGTGCTCATAATATTCCTTCAGACGTTCCTCGACCGCATTATCGTCGGCGCGGCCCTCGATGACCTTGCGTCCGGCGAGGCGGCGGCGTACCTCATTGTCTGATACCTGCAAATTCACGATAGTGAACGACCGCCCGAGCCACCGAAGCGAGTCAATGACGAGCTCAGCCTCGGGAAGTTTGCGGTTGAAGCCGTCGAAAATGAGATTCTCTCGCTCATCGCTCGCGAAGAGCGACTTCAGGTAAAGGTACATTGCAAACCAGTGCGGCGCGAGTGCGCCGGCCTCCATTTCTGACTTCACCTTCCGTCCCACCGGCGTATCCTCGGTCGCGATCGTTCTGAACTGCTCGCCTGCCGAGACGACCTTCCAGCCGGTCTTCTCTGCCAAGAGCTTCACCTGGGTGCCTTTCCCGCACCCGGGCTTGCCTATAAAAAATACCGTTCGTGATCCCATCGCTCCACTCTATCATCTTGAGCGCGGGAGAGTAAGAGGCAGAAAATCGCGTGCCAGCTTCGTCGGCGCGCGCAGCTCCCCTGAGGGGCAATTAGTATTCTCGCAGCGACACTTGCGCGTCGATCTTCTGCGTTAGGTCGAGGATGACCTGCACTGCGATGAGGAGCGCCGTGCCGCCAAGAACGAGCGTCGTGACGCCCGTAAGCCCCTGAATGATCGACGGCGCGACGGCGAGCAGGCCCAGGAAACAGGCCCCCGGAAGCGTGACGCGGTTCACGACCTTGCTGATGTATTCTTTCGTCTCACGACCGGGGCGCACGCCCGGAACGAAAGCGCCGGTCTTTTGCAGGTCCTCGGCTACACGCTTTGGCTCGAAGGTGACTGCCGTGTAGAAATAAGTGAAGAGCACGACGAGGATGAAGTATACCGAGCCATACTTCCAGGGGTTGGAAAGGAAGGCCGTGTACCATAGGGCCGCGCCCGAGGCGAAGTTCACATGCACGGCCGAGAGCATTGAGAGCGCCATCTGCGGAACGAGGAGGAGCGAGAGGGCGAAGATAATCGGAATCACGCCTGCCTGCAAGAGCCGGATGGGAAGATAGGTCGCCGCGCCTTGCGCGAGCGCCGTGCCACGCAGCGCGCGCGCATACGCGATTGGAATCGAACGCTCGGCATCAGAGACCACGACGACGGCGTACGTCATCACCGCGGCGAGGAACAGGAAGGCGAGATACGCCGGAATGTCGGCGGCCGATGCGGCAAAGATGGTCTGTGAGATGCCCGACGGCACGCGCGCGAGGATGCCGGCAAGGATGATGAGCGAAACGCCGTTCCCGATGCCGAACTCCGTCACGAGCTCGCCGAGCCACATAAGGAGCATCGACCCTGCGGTGATAAGCACGATGTTGGCGACGAACGCGACCGGGGTCAGGTGCCCGATGACGTTTTGGCTCTGGAGTAGGAAGAGAAAACCGATGCCCTGCAGGACGGCAATCGGAATCGTGAAGAGACGGCTCCATTCGATGAATTTCGCGCGGCCAGTTTCGCCTTCTTCAAAATACGCCTGCTTCACTTGCGGGAAGACAATGGTGGCGAGCTGCATGACGATCGATGCGGTGATGTACGGGCCAACCCCGAGCATGACGATCGAAAGCTGCGAGAGCCCGCCACCCGAGAAAATATTCAAAAGGCCGAAGAACTGGTTGTTCGCGAAAAAGGATGCGAGCGCGCCCTTATCGACGCCCGGAATTGGGATTGCGGCAAGGAAACGGAAGAGGGCAAGCGCGCCGATGAGGAAATAGACGCGAGTACGTATTTCAGAATCGCCGAAAGCGAGCTTTATCTTGTGGATGAAGGCGTTAATCATGGCTCGAGCCGCCCTTTGCGAGGAGAGCAGCGCGCGCAGCATCAGAGAGCGCGCAACCCTTGATGATGAGCGCCTTGGTGAGCGTTCCAGTGCCGAGAATCTTCACGGAGGGCGCGCGGCCCTTCGCCCGACGTACGATGCCTTTCGCGACAAGCGATGCCGGGGAGACGGTCTCGCCAGCTTGGTAGGCTGCTTCGAGCGCAGCAAGATTCACCGCTGAGACGGCGATGCGGTTGGTGCGGACGGTGCGAGCGCGATTCTTACCATGGCCGCGACGCTTCGGGAGCTTCTTGATGAGATCGCGCACTTCCGGTCGGATCTTGTGCCCAGCGCGCGCCGTTTGGCCCTTGCCGCCACGGCCGCTGGTCTTGCCGCGCTTGCCACCACGGCCGACCGCGGCCGGCTTCGTGGTTTTCGTGCGGGGAGAAATGGTGTTCAGTTGCATAGTGGAAAGGCTATTTTGCGCGCAGTTTCCTGAGCGCTTCGACGGTCGCGCGCGCGATTGTAAGCTTGTTCTTCGAACGCGTGTGGATCTTCGTCACGACATCGGTCACGCCCGCGAGGTCGAGCACGGTGCGCACGGCAGAACCCGCGACGAGCCCGCGCCCTTCTGATGGGATTATCTCGACCGTCGAAGACGCGTATTTCGCCGCGACATCGTGTGGAATCGACCCTGACGCCGTGCGGTGGACGGTGAAAAGATGTTTCTTCGCGTCGCGCGTCGCCTTGTCGATAGCAAGGGCGGTATCGACGCCCTTCCCGAGACCGACGCCGACACGGCCCTTCCGGTCGCCGATGACAACAACGAGACTGAAGTTGAAGCGGCGTCCGCCGGCCATCACGCGTGCCACGCGTCGCGCGTCGATGGTCACCTGATCGAACTCACCGCGCTCGCGCGGGGTGCGCATGTTCCGGCCGCCGCTGCGCGCGCTGCGCCCGCGCAGCGCGCTGCGCGGGCGCAGCGCGCTCGTTACTGGCGCAGTGGCAGTCACCTCAGCCGCCGCATACGTTTCCGGCACCGGCGTCTCGGCAGCTTCCGTCTCTTTTTCCATTGTGGTAGTAGTCATGAGTATTAAAAGGTAAGGCCGGCCTCTCGCGCCGCCTCGGCGAGCGTCTTCACCTGGCCGCCATAACGGTAGCCGGCACGGTCGAAGACGACCGAGCTAATGCCGAGAGTCTTTGCCTTCTCCGCCACTGCTCTCCCGACCTCCTGCGCCTGCGCCGACTGCGGCCCCTTGAACTCGCGGCCGTGTGCCGACGCGATGGTCTTCCCGAGCGTATCGTCAATCAGCTGCGCGGAAACGAAACGGTTGCTGCGGTACACGGCAAGGCGCGGGCGCGTTGTCGTCCCTTTGACCACGGCGCGGACACGCGCGTGGCGGCGCTTGCGGAGTTCGGATTTCGTTGTTGGTACGTGTTGCATAGATGGTTAAACGGCTTTCTTGCCCTGCTTGCGGCGGATGATCTCGCCCTCGTACCGGATGCCCTTGCCGAGGTACGGCTCCGGCGGCTTCACGCGGCGAATATTCGCGGCGAACTGTCCGAGCGATTCTTTATTGATACTCTCAAGCTTGATGACGTTCTTCTCGACCGACGCAGTGATATCGTCCGGAATCGCGAGCGAGACCGTGTGCGAGAATCCGACCGCGAGCACGACCTCCTTCCCCTTGATCTCGACGCGGTAGCCGACCCCCTCAAGGATGAGCTTCTTCTGAAACGGCGTCTCGACACCATGCACCATGTTCTTCACGTGCGAAGCGAACGTGCCCGTGAGCGCCTTGGCAAGACGAGAGCGGTCTTTCGGCGCGATCAAGACGCTCCCCCCCTCGACCGCGATGCTGACCGACGGGTGCACGCGCTTGACGAGAGTGCCTTTCGCGCCCTTGACGGTCAGCACGCCCCCGGCGACCGATACGTCGGCCTTTCCTGTTGCTGTCGGTTTTTTTGCAAGACGGCTCATGATATTACCAGATTTCAAACAGATTCTCTCCGCCGATGCGGCTCTTGCGTGCTTCCCGGTCAGTGATGATGCCCGAAGATGACGAGATGACGCGGATGCCCGTGCCGCCCTTCACCGAATGAGCAGCCGTGTGCGGCACGTAGAGGCGACGTCCGGGCTTGCTTATGCGCTTCACGCCGCGCAGGCGCGGGTGCCCGCGCTCATCATACGCGAGGGTCACCGTAATATCTTTCTTGACCTCACTGTCACCCACCGCCTCAACAGAGACGGCCGTAACAAACCCAAGCTCCTTGAGCTTCTTCGCGATGGCGAGGATATGCGAGGAGTACGGCATCGACACCGCCGGCTTGCCGACGCGAGCGGCATTTTGCAGACGGATGATGAAATCGCCGGTGCGGTCAGTGATCATAGCTTTTACCAGGAGGCTTTCTTAACGCCAGGGATCTTCCCTTCAAGCGCCAGCTCGCGGAACTGGATGCGGGAGAGCCCGAACGCGCGCATGTAGCCGCGCGAGCGGCCGGTGATCGCGCACCGGTTCTTGAGCCGCGTCGGCGCAGAATTCCTCGGGAGCGCCTGAAGCCCCACAGAATCCCCCGCAGCCTTAAGAGCCGCACGCTTTGCCGCGTACTTCGTGACGAGTTTTGCCTTCTTGGCGTATCGTGCGAGTTGGGATTTCTTTGCCATAAATAAGGGTTTTCTTCCTGCATTCGCTCGGAAAAGAGAAGTGAGACTTTCTCTTTTCACTCGCTCACTTGGAAGTAAAAAATAAAGCCCCGAAGAGCGTATACGTAAGGTATCACTTGGACACCTTCGAGTCAACGATGAGCGGGAACCCGAGGTGGCGCAGGAACGCTTCCGCTTCGGCCTTCGACGCGGCCGAGGTAACGACGGTAACGGCAAGACCGAAAACATCCTTGAGGTCCTCATCGCTCGTTTCCGGGAAAATCGAGTTCTCCTTGATGCCGAGCGTAAAATTGCCCATATCGTCGATTGCCGAGGCTTTGAGCCCGCGGAAGTCGCGCGTGCGCGGGAGCGCGATGTGGATGACCTTATCGATGAAATCATACATGCGCGCGCCGCGGAGCGTGACCTGTAGGCCGACAATGTCGCCCTCGCGCACCTTAAAGGAGGCGATGGACTGGCGCGCCGGGCGCGGACTCGGCTTCTGTCCCGTAATCTTCGCGAGACGGTCGCTGATGAGCTCGATGACTTTCTTGTCGCGCTTCTTGCCGACGCCCGTCGACACGATGACTTTCTGTATGCGCGGACCCTGCATCGGGCTCGTGTACCCGAACGTCTCCTTGAGCGCAAGGTAGGCCGACTGCTGTTTTTGTTTCGTGATAGACATATTATTTTTCGATACGCTGCACATTCGATACGTGAATCGGCCGCGGACGCTCGGCGATATGGCCGACTTCTCCGACGCGACCCTTTACATGGCGCTTGGCGATCGCAACGCCGGCAACGACGACCTTGTCTTCTCGCGGAAGGGCGCGCTCAATGACGCCGGTCTTCCCCTTGTCTTTTCCCGCTATGATTTTCACTTTGTCTCCTTTTTTGACGTGCATATGGAATGATTAGACGACTTCAGGCGCGAGCGAGACGATGGCGTGCCAGCCTAGCTCAGAGAGCTCGCGCGGCACCGGACCAAAGATGCGGTTCCCTTTTGGACCCATCTCCTTGCCCTGCTTCTCGATGAGCACGACCGCATTCTCATCGAACCGCACGTACGATCCGTCCTTGCGGCCAAAGGGCTTAGTCTGGCGCACGACAATCGCGCGGTAGATGTCCTTTTTCTTCACCGCCTTGCGCGGCTCGGCCGTCTGGATAGAGACGACGACCGTGTCGCCAATCTCGGCATAGCGGCGCTTACTGCCGCCGAGCACCTTGAAGACCCGGGCGACCTTGCCGCCGGAGTTGTCTGCCACTTTGACGATGGATTGGGGCTGCAACATATTTAGTCGTTCGATTTCTCCGCCGAAACGGTCTTGGCCGCGTCGATGATGAAACTCTTCATCTTTGAAATCGGGCGGGTCGCGACGATCGTAACCGTATCGCCCACCTGCGCGACGTTGCCCGGATTGTGTGCGAGGAACTTCTTTGAGCGGACGAAATACTTCTGATATTTCGCATTCTTCACGTAACGGTCGACCTTGACGGTAGCCGTGTCGGTCATGGCCGTCTTCACAACGACACCGACAAATGATTGGGGACGAGAGGTTTTTGTTTCCATACTTATGCGGTAGCGACTTGCCGTGAGTTTGCCGAACGAGCGTGTTGTTCGGTGAGTACGCGCGCGACCGTGGCGCGCAGCTTCTTCGGAGAATTAGAGTCCTTAGCGCGCGCGCCGGCCGCCGCGAAGCGCTCCGTTCGGAGCTCTGCGCGTGTGAGAGCGAGGAGCTTCAAGAGCTCTTGGTCGGTCTTCGTGGTCATTGCTTCTTTTTTTGTCATAGTATCGTAAAAAAAGCAATTATTGGCGCGTGACGATGGCCGTCTTAATCGGCAGCTTCATACCCGCTTGGCGTAGATGGGCCCGCGCGATGTTCTCCGGCACGCCGTCCATCTCGAAGAGCACGCGGCCCGGGCGCACCTGGAAAACATAATGCTTCGGATCGCCCTTGCCCTTACCCATGCCCACCTCTGCAGGCTTTGCCGTCACCGGACGGTCAGGGAAGATGCGGATCCAGAGCTTTCCCGTCTTCGCCGTAGCGCGGGTGAGCACTTTGCGGGCCGATTCGATCTGATTGCTCGTCACGCGCGAGGGCGTGAGCGCCTTCAGCCCGAAGGAGCCGAACACGACATCGACGCCGCGCGTATCCGGACGACTGAGACGCTTCTCGCTCAAGCGCTGCGTCTGCCACTTGCGGTGTTTTACTTTTTTAGGAAACAACATATTCAATGATTAGCCGCGCAAGGGAGCGGCGTCCGGCATGCGCACGGATGTCTTCTTATCCTGGTAGATGTTGCCGCGGAAGATCCACACCTTGATACCGATGACGCCATAGGGCAGGTGCGCCTGCTCGTGAGCAAAATCGATATCTGCACGGAAGGTTTGGAGCGGGATGCGGCCCTTCTTGAGCTCCTCCTTGCGGCTCATTTCGGCACCGCCCAGGCGACCCGAGACCGCGATGCGCACGCCTTCGACCTCGCGTGCAGCGATAACCTTCTCGATCGTCTGTTTCAAAACGCGACGGAACGGCATACGCTTCTCCAAGCCTTCGGCAACCATGTAGGCCACGACAGCCGCGTCGGTCTCCGGCTGACGGATCTCGTTTATGTCGAGCTTGAGCGTCCGGCGATCTTCCGGCGCGACCGCGCGTACCACGGCGGCAACTTCGGCGCGCAGCTTGGCTGCGTTCTCGCCCGAGCGGCCGATGACCAGACCCGGGCGGGCCGTCGCGAGGATGACGCGCAACTCAGCGGCCGAGCGCTCAATCTCGATGCTGCTCGTGTAGGTGCCGCGCAGGCGCTTGGTGAGGAAACGGCGGATCATCTCGTCGACCTTGATGTTTTCGCGGTAGCTCTTCGCGTCGCCGGCAAACCAGCGGCTCTTCCAGTCCCGGATGACGCCGAGGCGATGTGCGTAAGGATGTACGGTGTGGGTCATAATAAGGTTATGCGAGAGTCACTATCACGCGGCTCTTGCGGCGCCGGATCGGCGCAGCGCGGCCGAATGCGCGCGGCATATACTTCTTCATCATACCGGCGCTCTCGACGATAATCGACTGCACGACGAGGTCATCCGGCTCCTTTCCCTCTGCTTTCGCAGAGGCAACAGCGCTCTTGATTACCTTGGCGACCGGTTCCGAGGCACGGCGGGGCAAGAACTCGAGCGCCGAGAGCGCCGCGGGGACCTTTTTGCCCTTTACCATGTCCGTGACGAGGCGGACCTTGCGCGGGGACTGATTATGACTCTTGAGGGTTGCGTGTGCCATAGGTTATTTCTTCTTCGCGGGGGCGGGGGCGGCCTTTGCCGCCTTGGCGGCAGCGATCTCGGCCTGCTGCTTCTTTTGCTCAAGCTCCTTCTGCATCTTGCCGCCATGACGAACGAATTTCTTGGTTGGCGAGAATTCGCCCAGGCGGTGGCCGACCATCTCCTCGGAGACAAGTACCTCGACGTGGCTCTTGCCGTTGTGGACGCCGAAGGTAAAGCCGATCATTTCCGGGCTTATCTGGCTCGCACGGGCCCACGTCTTAATCACCCCGGCGGTAGCTGGTTTCTGGTCGGTAACCTTCTTCAGGAGCTTTGCGTCCACGAAGGGTCCTTTCTTGAGTGAGCGTGACATGAAAGTAATGAAAAGCCCGCGCTGCGGGATACTGCAAAGATACAGGAGATTGCGTTGGGAGTCAACAATCCGGGGAAAAATAGGAATCCCGCCTGAGCGGGATTCTGTGGCGGCCTCACCGGCAGAGCGTGAGACGCTTTATTTCTCTTCGAGACCGCGAGACCGCGAGCATCTTCCGGTAGCTCGGGACCGGCAGCGCCTCGAAGGGTTCAAGGTATTCTTTTTTGCGCGCGAGCAATACCGTCAGTGAGGGGCGGCCAAAAAGCCTGGCGGGCGTGACCGTATGCAATGTCAGCGGCCCGAGAAAGAGCTTCTGAGACAAGGCGCGTGCAACCATGAGCGGAGTTACCTCGATCTTCTCCACCATCAAGATGTGCTGCGGGTCGCCTTCCTCTGCGCTCAAAAGGTACGCGAGGCTTTCGAGCTCGGCTCGTTCTGCTTCTGTTTCTGTTAGCATTTGTCACTCCTTTTTTATCTTGTTCGTGGCACGCGGATACGTCTGTTCCCTAGCATAGACTCCTCTTTGTCTCCGCGCAAATCTTATGCGCACAAATCCAGCATTTGTTACACTAACGGCACATGAGAAGACGCGCCGCATTGGGCACCATCGTCATTCTTGTCATTCTTGGCGGGATTATTTCCTATTTCATGATGCGCCCGGCGCCCGCAAAGGTGCCCGGAACTGTCGAAATACCCACTCTCTCGGGGAGCGCCTATAGCGAGCACGCGGCATACTACGATATCGCGGCCAACTACGCGACCAGCACGCCGCTCTTGGAGAACGCCGGCGTAGCCGCAGATGCTGCCGCCACGGTACTTATGAGGAAGTTCGTCGCTTCCACCATCGCGCAATTCAAGACCGACGGCAATTTCGCCAATCTCACGCCCGAGGATATCCAGACGACAGGTTTCAGCGCTAACCGCAAAGAGACCCTCCAGATCACTTACCTCATCGCCTCGTCGCCGCAGACGGTCTCCTACATCTTCACGACGTATGAAGATACGCTCGGCGCCCACGGAAACATGTTCTTCCACACCTTCACCTTCGATGCGGCCACCGGGAAGGAGCTCTCCCTCGCTGACCTGTTTACCCCGGGAAGCGCGTACCTCGGCACCCTCTCCACCCTCGCACGCGCAAAACTTCCAGCCATCATAGGGCAAGACGCGAGCGCGCGCATGCTCGACTCGGGCACGACGCCCGACGCTCAGAATTTCGAGAACTTCTTCCTCGACAACCAGCAATTGGTCATTCTTTTCGCCCCCTACGCGGTCGCGCCCTATGCCGCCGGCCCCCAGACACTCCGCATCCCTATGGGCGAGCTCTCAGGCATTCTGAAACCGGAATACCGCAGATAAGGGCGGGGCCTCGGGCGATTGTGCTCCGGTCCCTTTAATGCAAAACGCCCGCGGCCTCCGGCCGCGGGCGTTTTGCATCGTGAAATTAGCCCTTCTTACGCTTGCCGACCTTGCGGCGCGAGACGATGAAGACATTCGAGTACTTTTTCGGCGTGCGGGTTTTCTGGCCCTTTCCGGTGGGCTTGCCCCACTTGGACTTCGCGCGGCGCAAGCCGCGGCCCTGCCGGCCCTCGCCGCCGCCGTGCGGATGGTCCACCGGATTCATCACCGAGCCGCGCACGGTCGGGCGGATGCCCATCCAGCGTGAACGTCCGGCCTTACCGATGACGACGAGATTGTGCGCTTCATTTCCGACGGCACCGATGCTCGCCCACGCGAGGTCAGATACTTTGCGGATCTCGGTCGACGGAAGCTTGATCTGCGCGTAACCGGCGTCATGCGCCACCACTTCAGCATAGGTCCCCGCAGAACGAACGAGGCTCGCGCCTGTGCCGGGAGCAATCTCTATGTTAAACACCGCCGTGCCGACCGGAATCTTGCCCATAGGCAGGCGATTGCCGACCGTAAGCGGCGCATCCTCGGCGACGATGAACGTGCTACCGACTCGCGTCTCCTTCGGCACCACGACATATCGGCGCTCGCCGTCCTTGTAGAGCGCCAGACCGATGAATGCGCTGCGAAATGGGTCGTATTCGACCGTCTCGATGGTCGCCGGAATGTCTTTCTTATTGTACGAGAAGTCCACGAGGCGCAAGCGGCGTTTGTGCCCGCCGCCTTGATGCCGTGTCGTGATGCGCCCAAAAGCGTTTCGTCCGCCCTGGCTGCTTTTTTTCGCGAGCAGCGGCTTGTAGGGCGCATCTCCCGAGAGAAGCTCCTTGAACGGCAAGCTGGTCATCGCGCGGCGGCTCTTGGTTGTTGGTTTGTACGTTTTCATACTGAAGTATTAGGCAAATTGGATGGTCTCACCTGCGTTGAGGTAGACATACGCCTTGCAGCGCGCGGCGCGCGTGCCCGTGCCGCGGCGGGTGCGCAGCGCCTTGCTCTTTGCGGGAAGGTTCACGATGCGGATCGCGCGCGGGGTGACTTTGTATATCTCCTTGACGGCTCCCGCTATTTCCGGCTTCGTCGCGCGCGGCGACACCGCGAAGGCGTAAACGCCTTTTTCAGTCGCGAGAAGCGCTTTCTCGGAGAACCAGGGCGCACGAATGATGTCATGCGCCTTGCCGTGAAGCGACACCGTCGCGTGCGCGGCGCGCGTGCGCGCAACTTTCTCGTTTTTCCCTTTCTTTGTGTCGCCGAATAGTGCCATGATGATTTATTTAGATGCGGTTCGGGCAAGAAGCGCCGCAAACGTCTCTTCCGGCTTTTCGATGATGAGATACTTGCTCGTCATCACGTTGAGCGGGTTGAGGTTGCGCGCTTCTTCGGTCGCCACGTTGCCAAAGTTGCTGAAGCTCTTGATAGTGTTCGGCTCGTAGGCGGCAAGCGCGAGAAGCGCGGCATTCTTCTTCTTCGACACGAGCTTCTCGGCTCCGGCGCCGGAAGCAAGCTTCGCGAGCGCGCTCTTCGCAACAGCAGTCTTGGGCTCAGCGAAAGCGAGCGTGTCGACGAGGATGAGTTCTCCGTCTTTCGCCTTCTTCGAGAGCACCGAGACAAGGGCGGCGGTGCGCATTTTCTTGTTGATTTTCTCGCTATAGTCGCGGTCGTTACGCGGGCCGAAGGTGACCCCGCCATGGCGCCAGATCGGCGAGCGGGTGGAGCTGTGGCGCGCCTGGCCGGTGCCCTTCTGCTTCCACGGCTTCTTGCCACCACCCGATACTTCGGAACGGTCCTTAGTGTGCGCCCGATTCTGCCGCTGGTTGGCCTGCATCGCGGTGGTGACCTGGTGCACGAGATCCGCCTTCCAGGGCGCGCTGAAGAGCGCCTCGGGGAGCATCGTGGTCGAAACCTGCTTGCCCTCCATAGAGTAGACCGGCATCTCAAGCGGCATCGGCGCGGCGGCCTTCTTGCGCTCAGCAACCGGCGCGGCCGGAGCGGCAGTCTTCTTCGTGATGTTCTTTTCAGTAGCCATAGTATGAAAATTATGCGGATACTACCTCAAGAAGCGTTCCGCGGCGACCGGGCACTGCGCCCGAGACGATCACTTTCCCTTCCTTCGCATCGACCGCGAGGACCTTGAGATTGGTGACGGTGACCCGATCGGTACCCATGCGGCCGGCCATCTTCTTGCCCTTCACCACACGGCCGCCGGCGCGACCGCCCGAGCCGCCGATCGACCCCGGCGCGCGCTCCGTGTGCTTCTGGCCATGGCTCCTCGGGCCGCCATGGAAGCCATGGCGCTTCACGACGCCGGCGAAGCCTTTGCCTTTCGACAGGCCCGAGACCTGCACCGTGTCACCGACCGCGAGCGCCGACGCGTCGAGCGTCGCGCCCACTTCGAGCCCCTCTGCGCCGCGGAACTCGCGGATTGTCGCGTAGCCCGCGCCGCCGGTGTGGCCCAGGACCGCCTTGCTGATGTTCTTGGTGCGGCGCTCGCCGGAACCGACCTGCACAGCCGTATAGCCGTCTTTGGTGCTCTCGCTCTTGACCTGCGTGACCGTCATCGACGCAACGTTCAAGACCGTACCTGCGTAGGCACGCCCATCATCCGTGAAGACGCGGGTCATGTTCTCTTTGGTGGCGAGGATGAATTTCATGTGGTGTAAAGCAAAACGCGCGATGCAGAGACGCATCGCGCGTTCTGCCATTGGTCTCCCCCGGGTTCCGAGGGGTACGTAGCGTTTCAAGCACTCTACACGAACCCCCGAAAAGATGCAAATTTATGGTCTTCCCTCTGGACTTTTACCAACAAGCCCGGCCACTTCTGCTGATTCCTTTTTGCCAATAAGCGCAGGGTCTACTTTCTTATCGAAAGAAGGCATTTCATCAAATTCCTCTTTTGGTTTACCACTTGAATCCTCAAGTAGATCTGGTTCTCTATTTACGATATCAATGTTCTCGACGTAGAAGACATCTTCGCCACCCTCACTTTTCAAGGTCTTAAACCTAAAGGTGACAAAAGTAATTCCGTTTTCAGAAGTTGTAAGATTTTCACGGAGGTAAACTGGGAACTTCTTTCTAAAAAGCTTCTCGGCTTTTTCTCCATTTTCCGCTCTATCAAACTCGTCTTTATATTTTGCCATCATCAAGTCAGTGCTCTCCTCAATATATTTTTCTTGAGCGGCTTCAATAGACTCTTCCATCTCTTTCCGCAATTCTAGGAATTCATCACTGTCAAGATAGTCCTCGAGAGTACTTTCCATACCCCCTTCTTGATTTTCAGGTAGCTCCAAGAATTCTCTTTCTGATCTTGCGATTTTATCTTTTATTGCCTCAATTTCCAATGAGAGATCATTGTTACCGACCTTGTCACTCGATGCTTCTATTCCAAGTTTTTCTTGTATTGCGGCGAGACCCTTTTGATCCTTCTCGAACCCCTTTAAGGTGTCACTTTTTCTTTCAAGTTGTTCATATAAATTCCCGAGCTGTTGCTCTTGTAAATCTTGTTCTGGCAACGACTCGGGTGGCTTCTCTGTAAGAATTCCTTCAGGATACTCCGCTGTAGCTGGATGCTGTTCGTTTTTAACGATTCGGTTTTTCCATAAGATAATAATAGCATATACACACAACCGCCCCTTTCGGGGCGGTTGTGTGTTTGTCGGTCATCACGCCGGAGAGTGTGTGGATAACGTTGCATTTTCGACCGTCTGCGATATACTATGAATGTTCACTCGGGACCGTCACGCTTCGTGGCGGTCCCTTCAATTTATACCTGAACTTGCTCGTTACCATCTTCTTTCCCTATACGATTACGCAGGTTATTGAGTTCAGTAAACGTAACTTCTCCCTTTTTCCTCGTCTCACTCCTTTCATATTCGCTTAGCAAGTCTTTGATTCTGGTTGAGAACCGATACGACCCATCCCAGTCCTGTTTGTTGGTAGAAAATACTCTGACGCGCGAACCCTTCTCCACCAACTTTTTAATGAGGTAATGAAAGTCACCGTCACCGGTAAAAAGCAATATCTCCGACTCGGGTGATGCCCTCTCAAGCGCGTCTATCGTTAACTCGACATCACAGTTTGCCTTCGGCATGCGGTGGTTCCGACCATCCAGAACAACCGGTTCGCCGCATTTCGGGCAAGCGCCCTCAAGATGCGCATGTTTTTTGTGAAAGTGAGTGTCCTTGTCCTGAATTTTGTAGCCGATACGCTCAATTTTCTCTCGGGCCTTCTCATTCTTTTCATTTCGGATACGCCCCGCATACCAAAAGACTTCTCCGCATGACCACTTCTCGTTGCAAAGATAGTCATAAAGGCGCTGTGGATCAATCTGGAAACCGAGAAGATTGGCCGACCCTTTAGTATTGGCAACATCTATAAAAGCGTAGCGTCGCATGTGATGCAGTATATAACACGCAACCGCCCCTTTCGGGGCGGTTGCGTGTTTCTGAGTGAGAGCCTTTGACTTCGCTCGGGCTACACCATCTTGACGTCGATCGTAACGCCGGAAGGCAGGTTGAGGTTCGTGAGGGCCTCAATCACCTTCGGCGACGGGTTCCGGATGTCGATGAGGCGCTTATGGATGCGCATCTCGAACTGCTCGCGCGCGTCCTTGTGGACGAAGGTCGAGCGGTTCACCGTCCAGCGCTTGATCTCCGTCGGGAGCGGCACGGGGCCGACGACGACGGCATCGAAGCGGGCTGCGGTGTCCATGATCTGCTTCACCGAAAGATCGAGGATCTTATGCTCGTAGGCGCGGACGCGAATCCGAAGCTTGTGCTCCGCCGGAACGGCGGCGTCTTTCTTCGTCGCGCGCTTTGCCTTGGGCTTGGTTTCCGTGGGGGTGTCCATATGAGTCCTCGATAATCCTTCCGGCTTACGCCGTGATCTTGGTAACGACACCGGCACCGACGGTCTTGCCGCCTTCGCGGATCGCGAAGTGCTGCTGCTCTTCGAGCGCAACCGGGGCGGTGAGCTTCACCTTGAAGGTGACGGTATCGCCCGGCATCACCATCTCCTTGCCTTCCGGAAGAGTCACCTCGCCGGTGACGTCCGTGGTGCGGATGTAGAACTGCGGCTTGTAGCCCGAGAAGAACGGCGTGTGACGGCCTCCCTCGTCCTTGCCGAGGATGTAGACCTCTGCTTCGAAGTCGGTGTGCGGGGTGACCGAACCCGTCTTCGCGAGGACCTGGCCGCGGTGTACGTCTTCTTTCTTGGTGCCGCGGAGGAGGATGCCGGCGTTATCGCCGCACTGGCCCTCCGAGAGCTGCTTGTTGAACATCTCGATGCCGGTGACGGTCGTCTTGGCCGTCGGCTTGATGCCGACGATCTCGACTTCCTCGCCGACCTTGATCACGCCGCGCTCGATGCGGCCGGTCACGACGGTGCCGCGGCCTTCGATCGAGAAGATGTCCTCGATCGGCATGAGGAACGGCTTGTCGAGCTCGCGCTCCGGCATGTCGAAGTAGGTGTCCATCGTATCGACGAGGCTCTTCACCTTCTGCGCCCACTCGTCGGAGATGTCCTTCGCTTCGAGCGCCTTGAGGCCCGAACCGCGGATAATCGGCGTATTTGCGCCGTCGTAGCCCTGCTTGGTGAGAAGCTCGCGGATCTCCTCTTCGACGAGGTCGATGAGGTCCGCCTCTTCCACCATGTCCACCTTGTTGAGGAAGACGATGAGCTTCTTGAGGCCCACCTGCTTCGCGAGGAGGATGTGCTCGCGCGTCTGCGGCATCACGCCGTCGGTCGCGGCGACCACGAGGACTGCGCCGTCCATCTGCGCGGCGCCGGTGATCATGTTCTTGATGTAGTCGGCGTGGCCTGGCGCGTCGATGTGCGCGTAGTGCCGGTTCGGCGACTCGTACTCCGAGTGGTGGAGCGCAATGGTAATGCCACGCGCCTTCTCTTCAGGTGCGCTGTCGATGTTATCGACGTTCTCAACACGAGCGCTGTAGCCCTCGCCCGTGAGCATTGAGAGGACGTTGAGGATGCCGGCGGTGAGAGTGGTCTTGCCGTGGTCGACGTGGCCGATGGTGCCGACGTTCATGTGCGGCTTGCTGCGGTTGAATTCTGCTGTTGCCATAATAATTATCGGTAATGTGCTAGTAAATCACGAATTATCCGACGCGAGTCGGAAAAGCCCCTGGCCCGCCGACTCACAGAAGCAGACAAGCCAAAGAGCGACGCCAAGATGCGTTAGGGTAACTATAGCAAGGCGCGTCGGGAATGCAACAGGCGGGATGATTGCTCATCCCGCCCCTACTCACGACACACTGACCGTGAGACCTTTCGCGAGTCTGTACAGACGCCGCCGATATCCTTTCAACCTTCCGTACTTCTCTTCGAACGTACGCAGGAGGTCGACAATCGGAACCTCGCCATTCGTCGTGATTGCCGGAGCGTAGAATGAAAAACCGACAATCTTGCTTGCCCATGGGGCGTACCACGGCCGATGGTTCTCCCAAAACAATTCGACCATCCCGTGCACCCGAGGCGCGATGCACGCCCTGTACGAGCAATCCTTCGTGAGAACGATGATATCGCCCCCGGATGAGCAGTACGCATGCGGTTTGAAATCCGCTAAAGCTAAAGGACCAAGATACTCAAAAATCCTCGCGTCAATCTCGGGCAACCGCGCGCCCGAATGAGGGATCGGTTCCATTGCAAAATCCTCCAAAGAACGTGCCCAAGAGGCACACTGCGGGTGACTATAACACAAACCGCGCGGGGCGGGCCTTTCCGGCCCGCCCCGCGTGTTTCTTTTGCAAAACCTACTTCCGGCTCGCGATGATGTCGGCGGCCACGTTCTGCGGCACGACGTCATAGTGGTCGAATTCCATCACCATGTTGCCGCGGCCCTCGGTCATGGAGCGGAGCGTGGTCGTGTAGCCAAACATCTCCGAGAGCGGCACGAGCGCGTGGACCGCTTTGTTCATGCCGCGGTCCTCCATGCCCTCGATCTGACCGCGCTTGCCTGAGAGGTTGCCGGTGATGTCGCCCATGAACTGCTCCGGCACCACTACCTCGACCTTCATGATCGGCTCGAGGATGACCGCCTTGGCGCGCGCTGCGGCATCCTGGAAAGCCATCGATGCGGCGATCTTGAAGGCGATTTCTGAGGAGTCCACGTCGTGGTAGGAGCCGTCGTAGAGGTCGATCGAGACGTCGACCATCGGGAAGCCGGCCAAGACGCCACGGCTCATGGCCTCGCGCATACCCTTCTCGACCGGTGCGATGAATTCCTGCGGGATGACGCCGCCCTTGATGTTGTTGATGAATTCGAAGTGATCCTCGCGGGTGACATTCTTCGCCACCTTCGCCTCCGGGTCGATCGGTTCCATCTTCTTCATGCGGATCTTCACGTGGCCGTACTGGCCGCGACCTCCGGTTTGCTTGATGTACTTGCCTTCGGCGTCAGCTGTGCCGAGAATCGTCTCGCGGTAGGCCACCTGCGGCTTGCCGACATTCGCTTCGACGTTGAACTCGCGCTTCATGCGGTCCACGAGAATCTCGAGGTGCAGCTCGCCCATGCCCGAGATGATCGTCTCGTTGGTCTCGTCGTCGGTCTTGATGCGGAAAGTCGGGTCTTCGTCGGAGAGCTTCCGAAGCGCGACACCCATCTTCTCCTGATCGGCCTTGGTCTTCGGCTCAATGCGCAGACTCACGACCGGCTCGGGGAACTTGATCTCTTCGAGGATGATCGGGTTTGCCTCATCGCAGAGCGTGTGCGAGGTCTTAGTGTCCTTGAGGCCCACCGCAGCGGCAATCTCCCCAGTGAAGACTTTCTCGACTTCCTCGCGCTTGTCAGCCTGGAGGCGCACGATACGGCCTACGCGCTCTTTCGAGCCGGTCGTTGAATTGTAGACGTAGGAGCCGGCTGTGAGGGTGCCCGCATACACGCGGAAGAACGTGAGAGCACCCACGAACGGGTCGGTCTGCAGTTTGAAGGCAAGCGCGGTGAACGGCTCATCGTCAGACGCGTGGCGCTCCGCTGCCTCACCCGTCTTCGGATTGATGCCGGTGACCGGAGGGAGGTCGAGCGGCGAGGGAAGGTAGTCGACGACGGCATCAAGCACGAGCTGAACGCCCTTGTTCTTGAGCGCGCTGCCGCAGTAAACCGGGAAGACTTCATTTGCGATGACCGCCTTGCGCAGGAGTGCCTTCGCCTCTTCAAGACTCGGCTCGGTGCCCTCAAGGTACGCGCTCATGGCGGCGTCGTCCTGCTCGACGATGCGCTCGATGAGCTCGGCGCGATGCTTCTTGGCCTCTTCGAGGTACTGTTCGGGGATTTCGCCCTCGATTACCTCTTCGCCCATGTTGCCAGTAAAGGTGTAGGCCTTCATAGCAAGCAAGTCGATGGCCCCCTCATGCTCGGCTTCTTCGCCCATCGGGATCTGCATGCGGATCGCCTTCGGCGAGAGACGATCGAGGATTGAGGCATAAGAACGCTCAAAAGATGCGCCCGTGCGGTCAAGCTTGTTGATGAAGCAAACGCGCGGCACCTTGGCTTCGTCAGCGTAGCGCCAGTTGGTCTCAGTCTGCGGTTCAACACCCGAGACGCCGTCGAAGACAACGATTGCGCCGTCCAGGACGCGCATCGAGCGCTGCACCTCGGCGGTGAAATCGATGTGCCCTGGCGTGTCGATGATGTTGAAGCGGAACTTCTTGGCAGGATCCTTCTTGTCTTTTTCCTGCGTTTTGCTCCAGAAACAGGTGATAGCCGCCGAGGTGATGGTGATGCCGCGCTCGCGCTCCTGTTCCATCCAGTCGGTAGTCGTCTGACCCTCGTGCACCTCGCCGATCTTGTGCTGAGAGCCCGTGTAGAAGAGCACGCGCTCAGACGTAGTCGTCTTGCCCGCGTCGATGTGGGCGATGATGCCGAAGTTGCGCACCTTTTCGAGTGGATAGTCGCGGTTCATAAGTAATTTAGAAAAATAAAAGCGCCGACTAAAGTGCCCGCAAAGCGGGCACTCGTCCGGCCACGCGTCGCGCGGCTTAGGAAGCGTTCACTAGAGAATAGCCCAATCCGAGGAAATTGCAAAGGGAGCTTATCGATTTGAAGATTCATAAAGAAAAAGAACACGAGTCGCCATTTGGTCGCAATTTTGCCATCCGGCCGTGTGAACATGTTTTCTCGCGCGCCGTTGAGCTGTGAAAACTCACGGTGCGCACAAAGCTCGCCACTTGTCGGGCATTTAAAAATGCAAAACGAGCGCGGCGCCCAGGGCGCCGCGCTCGTAGATCGGA
>JAJYQV010000004.1 GCA_021794425.1 bacterium | reverse complement strand
GGCGCTCCCGCACATTGGCGCGAATCCGCTCGCCTACCTCTATCTTTCCCAGATTCCATACACTGGTCTTGACCTGGGGCCGGTCGGCACGGCGCTTTACTGGCTCGCGCTTATCGGCTGGTCGGTCGTGCTCGCTTACTTCACGATTTTCGGCGCCATACCGTTTACCCGCCGCTCGCTCCGCAGTTTCGGCTCGCGCGTTTCGGCAGCGCTCAACGCGCCGAGACCAGCGCCGGTTGAGGCGCCGCTGCCGGTGGCAGCGTCCGGCGCGGCAGAGGAGGCGCCCTTGCCCGACGTGCCGCGCGGCTACTCCCCCTACGAAGGGTTCCGCTCGTTCGCGCACGACAATGCGCTCTCGATCGAAGACATCGTGAAAGGCCTCTCGCGAGAGCACCTCGCGCTCGCGACACGTCGCGCCGCTGAATCGTCGAGCGCGCCGGCGCCTGTCGAGTCGGCGGTTGAGAATGTCGAGCCGATACGCGAAGAGGCGCCGCCAGTTCTCGAGCCGGTGCGCGCGCCGTCCGCGCCCGAAGCCGCTTCGGCTGATGCGCGCGGCTTGACTTCGGCGCTCGTCGAGGGGGATCGCGCGGCCGTGTTTGCGGGACTGCGCCAGCATGTGCGCGGCGGCGGCGCGCCGGAGCGGCTCGTCTCCTCGGTCGTGTGCCTTCTTGACGACACTTATCGGGCACGCATCGACGGCTCTCCGTGTGACGAGGCGCTCGCACGTCTCACGGCGCGCCTCGATACGCCGACTCTTGAGCGGCTCGTTGCCGCACTCGCGACCGCCATCGACGCAAGCTACTCAGACGGCGCGACGGGCGCGAAGCTCGCCTTTACCCGCGCGCTCGGCGTGCTGGGTGCGTAAGAAAAGAGAAAAGCGCCGCGGGCCGGAGGCCCGCGGCGCTTTTCTCGCGCGCTATGCGCGCGCCTTTATTTCTTCCACGACTTTCTGTATGAAATCCTCGACGCCCATCGCGTCCAGCTTTCCCGCGTCGCGGCTCTCGACCGAGACGGTGCGCCCCTCAATCTCGGCGTCACCTACGATGAGCAGGTAGGGAATCTTCTCCTGCTTGCCTGCGCGGATCTTTTTCCCGAGCGACTCGTTCGCATCGTCGGCATCGGCGCGGACGCCCGCTCCCCTGAGCGCATCGACGACCTCCTTGGCATAGGCGGCGTGCTTTTGCGACACGGGTAGCACACGCGCTTGCACCGGCGCGAGCCAGGTGGGGAAGGCGCCGGCATAATGCTCGGTGAGAAAGGCGAACGTACGCTCTAGTGCGCCGATGGTCGAGCGATGGATCATGACCGGACGCTTCTTCTGTCCGTCCGCATCGACGTATTCAATGTCGAACTTCTGCGGCAGGAGGAAATCCATCTGTGCGGTAAAGAGCGTGTCCTCCTTGCCGTTGACATTCTTCGCCTGCACATCGAGCTTCGGCCCGTAGAACGCGGCTTCGTCTTGGGCTTCCGTGTAGGTGAGCCCGAGCTCGTCGAGCGCTTCTTTCATGAGCGCCTCCGCGTGGTTCCAGAGATTGTCATCCGGGTAGTACTTCTCTTTATTCTGCGGGTCGCGCTTACTGAAGCGGTACGAGACGATGTCGGCGAGGCCGAGCCCCTCCATGCCCTCGATGATCATGCGGCAGACATTCTTGAATTCGTCCTTGAGTCCCTCCGGCGTGACGAAAATATGAGCGTCGGTGAGCTGGAACTTGCGCGCGCGTATCATGCCCATAAGTTCGCCAGACTTCTCGTAGCGGTTGTAGTCGGCGATTTCTGCGTAACGCACCGGCAGGTCTCTGTAGCTCCAGGGCTTTCGCTGGAACATGCGGATGTGGTGCGGGCAGGCCATCGGGCGCAGGTAGAATTTTTCACCGTCCATGTCGATCGGCGCGTACATGTTGCTTGCGTAGTGATCGAGGTGGCCGGAGGTGCGGTAAAGGTCTTCGCCGCCGAGGTAGGGCGTCGAGACGTGCTCGTAGCCGTACTTGCGTTCAAGCGCCCGCGTGAAGTCTTCGAGTGCGAACTTGATGGCCGTGCCTTTGGGCGTCCACATCGGCAGTCCTTTGCCGACCTTCTCGTCGATGAAAAAAAGATCAAGCTCCCGGCCGAGTTTCTTGTGGTCACGAGCGATTGCTTCCTCGCGCTGTGCGCGGTATGCGTCGAGCTCTTCTTTAGTGTCAAATGCGAGGCCGTAGAGGCGAGTGAGCATCGGCTTGGTCTCGTCGCCGCGCCAGTACGCACCGGCTACGCGGTCGAGCGTAAACGAGGCCGCAGCGATGTCCTGGGCAGGATTCTCCGAGTGCCCGCCACGGCACAGGTCGGTGAAGTCGCCCGCGGTGTAGAGCGTGATCTTCTCGCCCTTGCCGGCGATTTCCTCGATGAGCTCAAGCTTGAACGGGTTGCCGGCGAAACGCGCGCGCGCGTCCTCTGCGGAGACTTCGCTGCCAGCCATCTCGCTCCAGGAGGGCAGGAGCGCGCGCATCGCTTTCTCAAGCGCGGTAAGGTCGGCTTCGCCCGGTGCTTCGCCGCCCGTGAAGTCGAAATCGTAATAGAAGCCGTTCTCGACGGCGGGGCCAATTGTCGGCTTTGCGTGCGGGTAGCGCTCGAGGACCGCTGCGGCGAGCAGGTGGGCGAGTGTATGGCGCCTGGCTTCGAGAGAGGTCATTAGTGGTGAGGATATCACAAGAGGGGGTCATTGTGGTATACCTAACTCTGTCGCTGGGCAGGGTCGTTTGCTGGCCGCGTTCGGATGGACACTGTTCTGTCATCAACAAACAAAAAGGAGGCTCATCAGATGAAGTCACCAAGAATAAAGCATAAAGGTTTAAAGAAACAAATGGGAGGCTGAACTAAGCGCCATCCCTCAACAATTTGGATATGACTTTGAAGCGGCGATCCTTGCGGAGGCCGTGGTGGACGGACAGTTTCTTCTTGAGCGCAGAGAAG
>JAJYQV010000029.1 GCA_021794425.1 bacterium | reverse complement strand
CTTGCTTTGAAGAGGAGAGTCGGGTATAGTGGCAGGAAATGGCAACAGCACAAGCGACGGCAGAATTGAAGCGCCTCTTCGACACGGGGGCGCATTTCGCGCAGGTGAAAAGTCGTCGGCACCCCTCGATGAAGCCCTACCTGGTAGGCACGAAGGGGCGCCAGGAGATCATCGACCTTGTGAAGACGTCTGAGCAGCTTGAGGCGGCGAAGGCGGCGATGACAACGCTCGCAAAAGAAGGCAAGACGGTGCTTTTCGTCGGTGGGAAAGTCGAGATCGCGGCGCACGTGAAGAAAGCGGCACAAGACATCAACGCCCCCTACGTCGCAACGCGCTGGCTCGGCGGCACCATCAGCAACTGGAGCGAAATCAAGAAGCGCATCGACCGCCTTGCAGAGCTCGAAGATTTGTCCGCGACGGGTGCCATGGCAAAACAGCACACGAAGCTCGAGCTCGTGAAGATGGATCGCGAGAAAAAGCGCCTCCTTGAGCGGCTGGATGGAGTCACGACTTTGACGAAGCGCCCGGACGCGCTCTTGGTGATCGACACAAAGCACGAGAAGCATGCGGTCAAGGAAGCGAACGATGCGGGTATCCCGATCATCGCGATCATGAGTTCGGATTGCAACATAAAAGAAGCGACGTATCCGATTGTCGCGAATGACGCATCACGCGAGACCGTCCGCACCATCCTCGCTGACCTCGTCGAAGCCTTCAAGGCAGGGCAGACAGCCTAGAGCCTGTCTCAAAACCCTCCCCGAGCGAGGAGTGTTTCGTGTAAAAGACTTGAATGGGCCCTCTTTTACACGGAACAGTCCGAGCGAGGGGCGGATTTGAGGGGTTTTGAACAAGCTCTAGCCCCCTCCCAAGATACTTTTGGCAGCCGCATGGGGGCGCGTGGTTTGAGTTGAAATCGCTCGCCCCGCTCTTGCTGCGTACCGTCTTGCAGTCTTGAAACGGGTCCCATGTTATTATATTTTTATCCTATGGAAATCACAACGAACAGCATAAAAGAATTGCGTGATAAGACGGGTGTGTCTGTCATGCAGTGCAAAAAGGCGCTTCAAGAGGCCGATGGCGATACCAAAAAAGCCGAGGTCATCCTGAAGAAGCATTCGGCAGCGTCTGCCGAGAAAAAAGCAGACCGGTCGCTCGCGGCAGGCGCTATCGGGAGCTATATCCATGATGGCGCGGTCGGTGCGATGGTGCTCCTCTCGTGCGAGACTGACTTCGTTGCGAAGAATCCGGAATTCATCGCGCTCGCGCGCGAGCTTGCCATGCAGGTGGCCGCAACCGATCCGGCGTATGCGACCATAGAAGAAATCTCGCCAGAAGCGAAGGCAACTGCGACCGCCGTGTTCGAGAAAGAAGTCGCTGATAAACCATCGGAGATGCAGGCGAAGATCCTCGAAGGCAAGCTCTCAAGCTACTTCCGCGATCAGGTGCTCACGGAGCAGCCGTTCATCAAAGACGAAAGCAAGACCGTGCGCGATCTCCTCAACGAAGCGACGCAGAAATTCGGCGAGCGCGTTCTCGTGAGCCGCTTCGCGCGGCTTTCAGCGCGTTAATACCGTGACGTACCTCGTCTCGGTACTCATCACGATCGCGGCCCTTGCGGGATTCGTCACGCTTACGCAACAGGAAGCGAAGCGCGGTGCGCGGTTTCTCGCGCCGCGCCGCGCGAGGCTTGATGCGATTGTCGAGCGCGCAGAGTTCATTGTCGAGCATATTGACCTGGGTGCTTTCGTGCGTGACGAGCTTCGGCGAGCGGCCAATAACGCCAGTCATGCCGTGGCGCACCGGTCTCTTCAGGCAGTACGCGCGACGGAGCGCCTCCTCACCCGCCTGGTCCGTCATTTACGGATGAGGAGGGAAAACGTCGTCACGTCGAAAGAGACCACCCGCGAGTTCGTGAAGACCTTGTCCGACTTTAAAGGCAATCTGAAGGCGACGCATCCGAGTGTCGATTCGCTTGAGTAAAGCAAGGTCGTTCGGTAAGGTCCTTCATTTGCCGCCTTAGCTCAGTTGGTAGAGCAACACTTTTGTAAAGTGAAGGTCCCCAGTTCGAGCCTGGGAGGCGGCTCAAAAGAGAACAGCCACCGTACGGCGGCCACGCTTCAGCTCGTATACTCAGATCGCCTCTCTCGTTTTGAAAATGTTCCGCCAATAATAAAGCGCACTAAAATACTGGAGAAGCTACTGCTTGGTATTAGGGGCGGTTACGGTACTTGTCGCAAGCGCGCCCTTGGGGAACTGTTGCTCAAGGTCCTCAAGGGAGGTGAAGCCATAGGAGCGTTTGCCGTCGATGACGAAGGCCGGAAGCGAATCGTTGATCTTGGTGACGGCGATAAGCGTCTTGAGCGCGCCGAGGTCGAGGTTGTAGTCAAAGGAGTAGACGCGCAGGGCCGGATAGGTCGTGCGCAGATAGGAGAGCGCATAGCCGGCTTTATTGCAATCGGCGCAATCGCCCGCATTGCTATAAAAATAAAGGACGGTCACGGGCTTTGTGCCGCAGGCGGAGGCGAGCTGTTTGGTGAGGAGGTAATCGCGTATCTCAAGCAGGGAATACTGCTCCTTGAGCCGGACGACCTGGGGATTATTCGTTCCGAGCTGGTCCTCGGCATAGGAGAGGCGATTGCCCAGATCGGACAATTCTCCGGTGAGCGTAGTCGATGACGCGACGCTATCACAGGGTGCCGCAGCGAGGAGCGAGAATTGCGTGTCGAGGGAGAGCGTGTCTATCGAAATCTGGTCTTCTATCGTCGAGAGTTCGGCGACGCGCGCGCGATTGAGGTAATCGACCGCGTAGGCGACCGTGCCGGCGAGCGCGACCGTGATGAGGAGTGCGATGAGGACGTTGCGGGTGACCAGAGACATAGGAAGGGTTCCGTGCTACCAGCGCCAGCCGCGATTTTTCCCGAGCGTCACATCGGCCGTCGCGCGCATGAGCCAGAGTGGCACGAGGAGCCCGTAGAGGAAGGTGTAGGAGATGAGTCCGAGCCCGATACTCCCCGGCGTCTTCGAGATGCGCTTGCCGATGATGATGAGCGTGAGTGAGGTCAGCAGCGCCGAGAGGCTAAGGAGGATAAAGAAGCTCGCAGGGAAATAAAACCAGTCGAATGAGCCGTGCGGCGCGAGCGCGTAGGAGAGCGGGATGCCGGCGCGGACCTCAATCGCCGCCACGAGGCTCCGCCCAAGCTCGAAGAGCATCGTCAGGAAGAGCAGGATGCTGCTGCCGATGGCGATGATGGATGTCGGGAGCACGAGCATGCCAAGCACGCCGCGCCGGCGGTTACCGATGAGGGAGCGGTATTCGCCGAGCACGTTGCGGAGGAAGCCGCTCGTCCAGCGGGTGCGCTGTTTGATGAGCTTCAGCGCGGTATCCGGCGACTTGGTGTAGACGCGCGCGCGCGGCGCGTTCTCAATCTCATAGCCAGAGCGCTGCAGTCGGAGCGCCATCTCCATGTCTTCAGTCTGGTGGCCGTGGCGGAACCCGCCGAGTTCGTCGATAATGCTGCGTCGGTAGAAAGAGAAAGGCCCGGGCGTCACATAGAGACCATTGATCGAAGCGAGCGTATGGCGGAGCGTGATACCGAACGTGTATTCGGCATTCTGCATGTGTTGGATGAGGTTCTTCGGCTGATGCACCGACATCGCCGCGGTCACCGCAGCCACTTCCGGCCGTGCGAAGCAGGGGATGATCTCGCGAAGCGCGTCCGGCTCGACGAAGGAGTCGGCGTCGAGACAGCCGACGAACTCAGCTGAGGTCGCAGCGATGCCGGCGTTGAGCGCGGTGTGCTTGCCGCCGTTCTCCTTGCGGATGATGCGCACGCGCGGATTTTCCTCGAAGGCGGTCATGGCCGCAGGCGTCGCGTCGGTCGAGCCATCGTCGACGAGGACTATCTCAAGCTTATCCGCAGGGTAATCAAGCGCGAGAAGCGACGCACACGTCGCTGCGATGGTCGTTGCTTCGTTCCAGCAGGGAACGATGACGGCGACGGAGGGGGTCTCATCGACGGGCCCGCGCCCGCGCGCGGCGCGCGCGGGCTTCGAGAGAAGCGTCACCAGCACGAACGACTCGAAGAAGATCGCAAGGAAGAGAAAAGGCAGGGTAAGCATCTGATAGCTCATATAATGGTGCCATTATAGCACAATCTGCTATATTTTGAGACATGGACCAGCCTGGACGGTTACACCCCATCACCATAGCTACGCGCGAGATCGCGAGCATTTTTGAGCGCATGGGATTCGGCGTCGCTATGGGCCCGGAGCTTGAGGATGAAGATCACGTGTTCAACGGGCTGAACATCCCGCCCAACCACCCGGCGCGGAGCATGCAAGACACCTTTTGGGTCAAGGATGCGCCGGGCAAGCTTCTGCGCACGCACGCCACCTCGGTCTCATATCGCGAGCTCGAGCGGCTCGCGAGAGAAGGCGGCACCGAGCTGCGCCGCCTCATGCCGGGCAAAGTCTTTCGCAATGAGGCGACCGATGCGACGCATGAAGCGCAGTTCTACCAGATCGACGGGTTCGCCGTGGGGCCGAAAGGCACGGTCACGCTCGCGCACCTGAAGGGCACCCTCATGCGTTTCTATCGCGAATACTTCGGTCCGGACGTGAAGATGCGTTTCCGCCCGAGCTTCTTCGGATTCACCGAGCCGTCGGTCGAGGTGGACGTGTGGTTTACCGCACCGGGGAAGGAGGGCGCGTGGCTCGAGGTGGCTGGCGCCGGCATGTTCCACCCGAACGTGCTCAAGAGCGCGGGACTCGATCCGGAAAAGGTCGCGGGTTTCGCCTTCGGCGGCGGGCTCGAGCGGCTCATCATGGTGAAGTACGGTGTTCCCGACATACGTCTCTTTCATTCGGGTGACATCCGCTTCGTGTACGGCTTCGACGAAGTTAGGACATCGGATGTCCTAACTTCCGAATAGTATGAAAGTCACCCGCACCGAACTCCAGACCTATTTCGCCGAGCCTCTGCCCGAGATGGCGGCCCTCGCGGACGCGTTCACTTTTCATGCGTTTGAGATCGACAGCATCGAGGGCGACCTGCTCGACATTAAAGTCTTACCCAATCGCGCGGCTGATTGCGCGACGCCTCTTGGCGTCGCGCGCGAGCTCGCGGCCATCCTCGACCTGCCGATGAAGGGGGCGGCCGCTCCCGACTACGCCGGGCAGCCGATGGTCACCGTGACGGTCGCGGACATAAACGCGACGCTTGGTGCGAGCTTCTCGCGCGAGGAGATTCTCGACGTGTTCCGCCGGCTCGCGTTTCGTGTCGAAGAAGACGGCACGACGCTCCACGTGACCGCGCCTCTTCCGCGCACCGACATGGTCATTCCAGAAGACGTGGCCGAAGAGGTCGGACAGATCCTTGGCTATGATCGCGTGCCGGCCACCGAGCTCCCGCCCCTTGCGGGCGCGCCTGACCAGGCGCGCTTCCGCGGCATCGAGAAGGTGAAAGACGCGCTAGTCGCGCAAGGTTTCGTCGAGATCTCGACGCAGTCCTTCGCGACAAAAGGAGACGTGGAGCTGGCCAACCCGCTCGATAAGACGCACCCATTCCTGCGCACGGCCCTCGACGAGAATCTCGCCGACGCGCTCGCGCGCGCCAAGCTCGCCGCGCCCTTGGTGCTCCCGCCCGGGCAGAAGCCGAAACTCTTCGAGATCGGGTCGGTCTTTCCGAAGTCGGGAGAAAAACTGGCGGTTGCGACGAGCGAGCCCGCGACGATTCCCGAGATGCAAGATGCTCCCGAGTATGAGCCAGCTCGTTCCGAGCTTGGCGCGTATCGTCCGTTCTCGAACTACCCGTTCATCACCCGCGATATCTCAATGTGGCTCACGGACAGCGACGAGGCGCGCGGCGTCGTTTTCAGGATTTTTGCCGAACACGGCACCGCGCTTCTGACCCAGGTGCAGCTCGTCGACCAATTCACGAACAAAGAGGGCCGCCAGTCGCTCTCGTTCCGCCTCATTTTCCAGGCGTTCGATCGCACGCTCACCGACGACGAGGTGAACGGCATCATGGAGAAAATATCCGCGACTCTTGCCGTGGCGGGGTACGAGGTGCGCTGATTTCATGCGTCATGGTAAAGCACATCTATTTCGTCCGGCACGGGGAGAGCGACTCGAATGTCGACATGCTCGCTCGTGGCAAGGAAGCGGCGCTCACCGACGTGGGTCGTGCGCAAGCCGAGACCGTAGCCGCGCGGGTCGCACGGCTGGATGTCGCGGTGGTAATCTCGAGCACATTCGATCGTGCGCGCGACACTGCGGCGGCTATCGCCGCCCAGTCGGGGCTCTCTGCAGAAGAATACGGACTTTTCGGCGAGATAGAGGAGCCGTCCAGGTTCCTTGGCCGGCCCTTCGGCGACCCAGAAGCGCTCGAAGTATTCCGGGCACGATTCGTACATCCTAGCGACGACCCGCATTATCGGCATGAAGATGAAGAGACGTTCGCAGAAATATCAGAGCGAGCGGCAAGCGCACTAACGCTCCTCAAAGAGCATCCGGCTGAACGGCTCTGTGTGGTGACGCACGGCCGATTCCTGAAAGCCCTGGCCGGAAGGATCCTGTTCGGCGAGACATTCTCGCAAGAACATTTCAGCAAGCTTATGTTGCAGCTGGTAACGACAAATACCGGACTCACGTACGCGCACTACGATCCAGAGAAACGCGGCTGGCAGCTCGTCACCTGGAACGACGAGGCGCATCTCGGCTAACGCCGCATAACGCATAACATTCATAATTCAGCCTATAGGCTGAATTATGAATGTTATGCAAGGCGGAAGTGTTCGCGTAGGGGACGGTCGGATTCGAGCGCGTCTGCAACGAGGAAGCGCAGCTCGCCGACTCCGCTTGCGAGGTGCGCGCGCACGAGAACGACGAATTCATCGCACGGGTAGGGATGCACCCAGACGCTGTCTTGCAGCCGGACGAATCCGGCGCCGTCGAGTAGTTTTCGCAGCTGGTTCCGCACGCGTCGTCGCCGTTCTTTTATATCAAACATGAGGATGCGCCACCGGCCGTCCCAGAGCGCGGGCGGCGGGACGACGTATTCCTTGAGTAGTACTTTCTCGATCTTCTGCCTGCCGCGATCGGTCAGCGCGAACCGTCCGCGCGCATCCTCTTGTATCAGTCCTTGGTGCTTCAAGAGGGAGCGGGTATTTTGTATGCGCTGATAGAGCTCAGCACGACGCTTCTTGCTCTTATCCGGACTGCCGATCAACCGACTCATTTTCGGAGCAAGCGCGATGAGCGTCAGTGCGCCGCCGATATACAAAGTGCGCAAGAACGCCGCACGCAGCGCCATCTTCTTCGGATCACGCGTCGGAATTTTTTGCATACATTCATATTATAGCCTATAGGCCAAAAACTGAATGAGTGTGAAATGAGTATGGGGAGGGGAAGGAGCGCCCTCACCGACGACAAAGTGAACGCCATCATGGAAAAGATCACCGCCGCTCTCGGGGAAGAGGGCTTTAAAGTGCGCTGATTTTTAGAGGAAAATCAGGCCGATTCGTGCTATACTAAAAAATACCGGAAACGGCTATTTTTTATGGCAAAAGCAGCTGAAAAAGAGGTTAAATCCAAAGCGAAGGCGTACGACGCCTCATCCATCACGGTCCTCGAGGGGCTTGAGGCGGTGCGCCGCCGCCCGGGCATGTACATCGGGACCACGGGCCCCGATGGCCTGCATCACCTCGTGTGGGAGATCTTCGATAACGCGCGCGACGAGGCCATGGTGGGCCGCTGCGACGATATCGAGGTCGCGCTCCTCCCGGGCGGCTACGTGCGCGTCGCCGACAACGGCAACGGCATCCCCGTGGGCATCCACCCAAAGACGAAAGTCTCCGCGCTTGAGACGATCATGACGGTTCTCCATGCGGGCGGCAAGTTCGACAACGAGGCGTACAAGTTCTCCGGCGGCCTCCACGGCGTGGGCGCCTCGGTGGTGAACGCGCTTTCGGAACACGCGAAGGTCGTCGTGCATCAGGACGGCGGCATGCATATGCAGGAGTACAAGATCGGCAAGCCGCTCGCGAAGGTGAAGAAGGTTGGCACCACGAAAGAGCACGGCACGATCGTCCTTTTTAAGCCGGACGTCGCCATCTTCAAGGAAGGCATTGAGTGGAACCTGGAAAAGATCGTTGCGCACATGCGCCAGCAAGCCTATCTCGTGAAGGGCACGCGTATCTCAATCGTCGACGCGCGTACCGCGCCCGGCGCTTCCGAGACGGAGACCATTTTCTTGCGGGATCAGAATCTCGACGTACCGTCCACGACATTTTATTTTGAAGGCGGGCTGAAGTCGCTTGTCGCGTTTTATAATCGGCACCAGACGCCCGTGCACAAGAACGTTTTTTACGTCGAGAAAGAACAGGACAAAGTCATCGTCGAAGTCGCGTTGCAATATGTTGATGACATCACCCCGCGCATCACGGCGTTTGCGAACAATATCTACAACAGCGAGGGCGGCACGCACATCACCGGTTTCAAAACGGCGCTCACCCGCTCGCTGAACACGTATGGCCGCGCCGCGAACATCCTGAAAGAAAAGGATGAAAACTTTACCGGCGACGACGTGCTCGAGGGCATCACGGCGGTCGTGTCGGTGAAGCTCTCCGAGATCCAGTTCGAGGGCCAGACTAAATCCAAGCTTGGTTCGATGGAGGCCCAGGGTGCCACCGCGGCTGTCTTTGGCGAGGCGTTCGGGGCGTTCCTCGAGGAGAACCCCGACGACGCGAAAGCCATCGTCAACAAAGTGCTCTTGGCGCTCAAGGCGCGCAAGGCAGCGAAGGCCGCGAAAGACTCCGTGCTCCGCAAGGGCGCGCTTGAGGGCATGACGCTCCCCGGCAAGCTCGCCGACTGTCAGACCAAGAGCGCGGAAGAGTCAGAAATCTTCATCGTGGAAGGCGACTCGGCCGGCGGTTCCAGCAAGCAGGGCCGCGACCGGCGCACGCAAGCGATTCTTCCGCTGCGCGGCAAGATACTCAACGTCGAGCGCGCGCGCATCGACCGCATGCTCGCCTCGGTGGAGATTCGTGCGCTCGTGGTCGCGATGGGCACGGCCATCGGCGACGTGTTTGACCTTTCCAAACTGCGCTATCACAAGATCATCATCGCGACCGACGCCGACGTGGACGGTGCGCACATCCGCACGCTCTTGCTCACGCTCCTCTACCGCCATTTCCGGCCGATCATCGACGGCGGGTTCGTCTACATCGCGCAGCCGCCACTCTACAAGATTTCAAAAGGAAAGTCAGTCGCGTATGCGTATTCCGATAAAGAAAAAGAAGCGGTACTGAAAGAGCTTGGCGCCGCGCCTTCCGACATCGTAGAGAACCCGCTCGAGGGCGAAGAGCTGAGCGAAGAGGCCGAGGAAGAAGTCGTGACGGCGAAGAAGGCGACAAAAGTGAATATCCAGCGCTACAAAGGTCTCGGCGAGATGAACCCGAGCGAGCTCTGGGAGACGACCATGGACCCGTCGCGCCGCGTCTTGAAGCGGGTGAATGTCGAGGACGCCGAGGCGGCCGACCGCATCTTCGACATTCTCATGGGCACCGATGTCGCCTCCCGCAAGAGCTTCATCCAGAGTAACGCCAAGACGGCGAATCTCGACATCTAAAGACCGCGGCAGCCTCGCGCAATGCTTGGGAAAAGGAAAAACCCGCGGCCGGAAGGCCGCGGGTTTTTCTTTAGTATTATGTGCGCTTACGACCCGAGGATGGTGACCGAGGTCGAGGCGGTATCATTATCGGTATTCGATTCGGCGATAGCGTGATTGTAGTTGGCGATGATCGTGACGACTTTGGCCGCGCCTCGGTTGGCCTGGTCGAAGCCGAGGGTGTAGTCGATGCTGTCGCCCGGGTTGAGCGACTGCTGGGGGAGCGACTGGTAGAGATAGGACGTCTGCGTCGGGATGGTGGCGCTGAAGTACCAGGTGCCGGTGACATTGGTGCCGATGTTCTTGATGGTGAACCTGACCGCGGGGCGATTGCCGACTGGCACGGTCGAGCTCGCGATGAATGAATCGGCAGAAGAGGTCGCGAGATATCCGACCGCGTTGATGATCACGGCAAGGTCGGGGAGACCAGAGAGCGCGGGCGTCGTCGTGCCGCTTATCGGGTACGTGCCGGTCGTCTGTTTGCCGGCGGTCGGCGCTACGGCCGGCCGGATCGGTGCCTCGGCGGGCGCTGCGGCAGGGGTCGATGACGCGCCGGTCGAGAGGGTCGAGCCGGCTTCCTCGAAGGGGATCGTCGTCGAAGCGGTCGAGATGGCCGGGAGGGAAGGCGCGGGAGCGTTCGTGAACACCGAACTGAGGGAGACGGCAGCTGCGCCGACGCCATTTACAACCGACGGCACGAAACGCGTCGAATAGACGGCGAGCCATATGCCGAGCGTTAAAAGCGTGATGAAGCCGACCGCTGCGAGGCTGTGTGTCGCAGTTCGGCGCGTGCGGCTGTTCTCAGGGAAATACATACGGTGTTTTGTATGTACCATGGGTTGTTCCTCGTGTCAAATATTCCGCAGATCCTTGACATACTGCATATAGTGGCGTATTCATGAGCAAGACGATATGCAGGGGATTGTTGAATGTGCCGCGCGGCTCATACGGGTCGGCCGGCGTGCGTATGAGAGGAAGTGGACCTTCCTCGGCGTTTCCGTTTTTGTGTTTTTTTTGAGCGTGCTCGCGCTCGCGGCGCTCGATCTCTTGCCTGATCCGCCGGCAGCGACACCGGCGGCACCTCAGGTGGTCGTCGATGCGGTCGCAAACATGCCTGTGCCCGCGGTGGTCGTCGAAGAGCCGGTGAAGATCGAGATTCCCGCGATCAGTCTCGCCTCGACGATCGCGAACCCTGCGACGACGGATATCGAGACGCTCGATAAGCTTCTGCTCAAGGGCGCGGTACGATACCCGACGTCAGCCGAGCTTGGCGAGACGGGCAACATCGTCCTTTTCGGCCACTCAAGCTACCTGCCGATCGTCGGGAACCAAGCGTACAAGACCTTTGACGGCATCCAGAAGCTCGTTGCCGGAGACGATATTTTGTTGTATTCTGCAGACGCGGTGCATACCTACCGCGTGCGGAGCGTCTCGAAGGAGAGCGCCGAGGGCGACGCGGGTATCCCGCTTTCGGTCACGGGGAAAGTGCTCACGCTCGTGACGTGCAACTCTTTCGCCACCAAGAGCGACCGCTTCGTGGTCACGGCGGATTTTGTGGAAAGTCACTCGCTCCCGCTGTAATCGGGATCGGCTGACTCTCCGCAATAATAAATGAAGGGGGAGAAAAGTTCTTTCAACCAGGCCGCGCGCGCGGCACGCTAAAAGGAGGCCGTCATGGCTGCAAGAAAATTCACGAGAGGGGTAATCGCCGCGATCGTCTTGTTGTTAGGGCTTATCTGCGTAGTGCTGTTTCCAGCGCACGCGGCTGAGTTCCGATGGAAGCGCTTCGGGGCTGACCCGTATGCCACGTCACGAGCCGAGGCGATGCGAACGCGCGAAAGTGCGTTCCACAAGCTCGGCCTTCCAGCCCCTGTCGTCGGTCTCTTTATGAAAGCGACAGAAAAGCCGGGAGAAAAAACACTCATCACCGTGGGAGATCGTCTCTCGGCGATGCTTTCGAAAGGAGGTGTCGTACACAAGAACGTAATCGTTGACTTTGGTTCGCCCGTACCACACATGCAGTACGCGGTACCAGCCGAGAAATGGCAGGTTTCGTGGGAAGGTAAGATTTACGTTGTCTTCTTACCCGAGATTTGCGGCAACTGGTCGGTAGCGGCGCCGGCATTAGAGCCCTGCGCGACGGTGGAATATGTCGTCAAATCAGGCGACGAGGTGCGCTTCGCGGTGCTCACGCAGGAACGACTTCCAGCGTCGGCTTGTTGGCAGCTCTGCGATGGCACTAATTGCTCAGCGCCACCGTCGCCCTGTGACAACTGCGATTGGATTGGTCCGAAGTCGGTTATTCCGGCCGGTTTCGAACCGCTTCACACGGGGCGATATGTCGCGCATTCGGCCAAACAAACTCTTCGCTTCCCCCGGGAAGTCATGAACGAGTACATTGCTCTTTGTGCTACGCGCGGAGGATTAGGCGAATCCGATTCTTGGATCGTCAAACCTTCGGCATGGGCAAGGGCATCAAAGGTGTCGGTGCCCTATGGTGGCCAGTCGTGGCCAGCGTGGGGGCAGATCGACATATCGAAGTGGAAACACTAGGAAGGTCTTGGAGTTCTGGGCAGCGGTTCTTTTGAACCGCTGCCGCAAAACTCCTTTTTGTAAAAATGAAAAAAACAATCGTCCATTTTATTGAAAACCAAAATCCGATCGCTGTCGGGTTCTTCACACTGTTTGTGACGGTCGTATTTGGCATGTCGCTTGCGTTTGCGACCGGACTCACGACGCCATCAAGAGTTTTCGCACAGCTTGCGTCGCCCTGCTGCACGACGGTCGTGACTTCGGCTGCGTCGAGCGCGGCTGCGGCCGCATCGACGGTCACCACGGCGGCAACCGCGGCTGCCACGCCGCAGCCGACCCCCGCTAAGATCGTCGGCTGCATGGACCCGCATGCGACCAACTACGAAAAAGACGCAACTGATCCCGCTGCCTGCACCTACCCGGCCCCCACCTGCACCCTCACCGCCTCGGCGACCTCGCTTGAGTCCGGCGACACCGCGACGCTCTCGTGGAGCACGAGCAATGTCACGAGCGCGAGCATCGACAACGGCATCGGCGCCATCGCCCTCAACACCAGCGGGAGCGCCGCCATCTCGCCCTCCTCAAACACAACCTACACGCTCACGGCAAAGGGCGGCGGCAGCACGGTGACGTGCTCGGCAAGCGTGACCGTGACGCCGCCGCCGCCAGCCAAACCGACCTGTACGCTCTCAGCGAAGCCAGCGTCAATCCAAACAGGCACCCCGTCGACGCTCTCGTGGACGACGAGCAATGCCACGGCGTTTTCAATCGACCAGGGTGTGGGTGTGGTCACGCCGGTAGCGTCCGGTTCGGACTCGGTTTCGCCAACCGCAACGATTACCTACACGGGCACCGCCACCGGCGACGGCGGCACGGCCACGTGCGAGACGACGGTTACCGTTACCTCAATGCCGCCTCCGCAAGAGGCCCCCACCTGCACCCTCACCGCCTCGGCGACCTCGCTTGAGTCCGGCGACACCGCGACGCTCTCGTGGAGCACGAGCAATGTCACGAGCGCGAGCATCGACAACGGCATCGGCGCCATCGCCCTCAACACCAGCGGGAGCGCCGCCATCTCGCCCTCCTCAAACACAACCTACACGCTCACGGCAAAGGGCGGCGGCAGCACGGTGACGTGCTCGGCAAGCGTGACCGTGACGCCGCCGCCACCCGGTACGCCCACCTGCACCCTCGCTGCCTCGCCGACCTCGGTGAACACCGGCGATCACACGACGCTCTCGTGGACGACCTCGAACGCCGATACGTTTAGTATTGATCAGGGCGTGGGTGCGGTGAGTCCTGCGGCGAGCGGCTCGGTGTCCTCAAAAGCCATCGCCGGCAACACGACCTTTACGGGCACGGTTGTGAGCTCGACTGGCAAGGTCGGCACGTGCGAGACGAGCGTGACGGTCGGCGGCGGGGGCGGGGGCGGCGGACCGACCTGCACGATGACGACGAGCCCAGCGAGCGTTTCTTCAGGAGGCGCGGCAACACTCACATGGGGAGGCAGCGACATACTGTCAGTCGATATCGACAACGGCATCGCGACGGGGACGACCTCGCCGGGCTCGATCACAGTTTCTCCCTCGGGAGTTGGCAGTCATACCTATACCGGCACGTTCCATGCGAATAATGGCCAGACGCTCACGTGCTCGGCGACGCTTCAGGTGACCGGCGGCGGGGGCGGCGGCTGTACGAGCAACTGCGGCGGCGGGGGCGGCGGGACCCCACCGACCATTACGCTTTCGGCGCTCCCGCACATTGGCGCGAATCCGCTCGCCTACCTCTATCTTTCCCAGATTCCATACACTGGTCTTGACCTGGGGCCGGTCGGCACGGCGCTTTACTGGCTCGCGCTTATCGGCTGGTCGGTAGATCGG
>JAJYQV010000002.1 GCA_021794425.1 bacterium | reverse complement strand
CGCTCGCCGCGCCCTTCGGTGCGGCGGCGCTCCGCGCCTCCGCGCGCTCCTTCCTCTTCCTCGCCCTCCTCGCGGCGTCTTTCAGCGCCGCGCCCCCCGCCCACGCCGCCGGCCTCTCCCTCCCGCCCAACAATCTCGGCCTCGTGGGCTACTGGTCGTTCAACGAGGGTTCGGGTTCCATCGCCCACGACTTCTCGGGGAACGGCAACACCGGCACCCTCGTGAACTCACCCACCTGGACCACCGGCAAGCTCGGCCAAGCCCTCTCCTTCAACGGGACGAGTCAGTATGTGACGACCAGCACCTTAACTGGATATTCTGGTGGCCAGATAACCTTTTCGGCCTGGTTCAAACCGTCGGTAGTCGATGGGACACAGAACATTGTTCTCGACGGTAACGGCGATAGGCATATTCGCATTGAAATAAACGCAACAAACAATATAGATATTGGAGTTGGAGACGGGGGTATCTGGTCTTTCAGTGCAAACTTCGTAAGTACTTCTTACACGGTATCAGCTGGGACATGGTACAACGTTGTCGGCTTGTGGGACGGAACGTACATCAAACTTTACGTCAATGGCGCTTTTGTTGGTAAAATAGCGTGGGGAGGGACGCCATCGAGTATGTCGGGCGTCACAATCGGTGACTACTCCATTACTCATGGCACCTATAACTTCCCAGGCACCCTCGACGACGTGCGCATCTACAACCGCGCGCTCTCGGCCTCCGAGGTCAAGCAGCTCTACAACCTCGGCCGCTAACCAGCTCTGTAGAAGTTCGACTTCTACAGAAATGCTCTTGGCGTTAGAAAGCCCGCGGCGGCGGAGCCGCCGCGGGCTTCATTTCTGTAGAAGTTCGACTTCTACAGAATTTCAGCGCGCGCCCCGCGGCGGCGCGCGTCCGACCTCTTCCTACCCAGCCTGTGTAGAAGTCGAACTTCTACAGATTGCGCGTGCTAGGGTAGGGGTATGAGAAAAGAGCCGTATGGCGTCGGTTCGTTCGTGCATGTGTACAACAGAGGGAACCGGAAACAGGAAATCGTACGCGATGAGATCGATCGCACTCGCTTTCTTCAGATGCTCTATTATTTCAATGACGCGTACTCGGAGCCCAACCTCTTCCGCTCTCTCGCGAAGCTGTGGAAGTCGGACTTCTACAGCGGGTTTGAACGGCCGGCGGCGTGGCCGGAGCGTCAGCCGCTCGTCCGCATACACGCGTTCATCCTCAAAGACAATCATTTTCATCTTATCTTGGAGGAAATCGTTGAGGGCGGTATCACGAGATTCATGCGAAAGCTCGGCACCGGCATGACGAACCGGTTCAATACCCGCTATGCGGAGACCGGAAAGCTTTTCCAGGGATCGTATAAAGCGAAGCTCATCGATGACGAGAATTATCTGCGCTATCTTTTCGCGTATCTCCATGTGAAGAACGCTTTCGAGCTCTATCCGGGCGGTCTCGAGCAGGCACTCACGCGTTTCGATGACGCGTATGAGTTCGCGGTGCGGTACCCGTACAGCAGTCTGGCGCACTATGCGCTCAATCGCGATTCGTCCGCGATGCAGATTGTCGGGGAAGGGGAGATGTTCCGTGCTCTGTTTCCTGACTCGCAGGAGATGAAAGAATTTGCTCGGGATTGCCTCGCGACGCTCGTGTTTGACGAGAAGAAATGCGAGCTCGTGTAAGCTGTAGAAGTTCGACTTCTACAGAACGACTTCTACAGAATCCCGACTCCTAATTGAAGAACTATCTGCAGTCTGTAGAAGTCGAACTTCTACAAGGGGGAGGGATGCGCGGCGGCGGAGCCGCCGCGGGCTATCCACACGAGGTAGTGGAGCGCGTGGTATGCTGAGGGCATGAACATGATCCGCAAAAAGGAGGAATCCGACACTGATTTCCTCGCCCGCCTGATGGCGGAGGGGTTTGGCGAGGTGAACGCACGTTTCGCCGAGGTGGACAAGCGCTTCGACGGGGTGGATGCGCGCCTCGACGGAGTGGACGCGCGCCTTGACAAGCTCGAAACGCATGCGACCGAAACCGACGACCGGCTCCGGCACCTCGAGCGCGGGCAGGCGCAGGTGCTTGAACGGCTCGACTCGATTGATCGCAAGCAGGACGGCATGCGGCTCTCGCTCGACGAGGCGGCGACGCGCGCGCAAGTCGACCAGCTCGACCATCGGGTGCGCGTGCTCGAGGAGGCCGTGCTGCCTGCCGCATAAGATTTACCCAAACACCTAATCAATTCTTCATCATGGCTATCCGCGTTGCTATTAATGGGTTTGGGCGCATCGGTCGGGCGTTCGCGCGCCGGTCGCATGGTCGCGGTATCGACCTTGTTGCCGTGAACGATCTCGGTTCGCTTGAAAATCTCGCATACTTGCTCGCGCATGACACGGTCTACCACGCGTCGCCGTTCCCGGTAGAAGCAAGGGAGGGGAGTCTCGTCGTCGATGGTAAGGAGGTAAAGTTTTTCTCGGAAAAAGACCCCGCGAACCTGCCGTGGAAGGACCTGGACATTGATGTCGTCATCGAATCGACGGGATTCTTTACGCACTACGAGGACGCGCAGAAGCATATTGAGGCGGGCGCGAAGCGGGTCGTCATTAGTGCGCCGGCAAAGGGCGATGCGGCGCTCGGGGCGACCGTGCTCATGGGCCTCAACGAAGATCGGCTTGCCTCGCATCGGATCACGAGCAATGCGTCCTGCACGACCAACGCATCCTCGCCTGTCATTGCGATACTCGACGAGCGCATCGGCATCGAGAAAGCGATTCTCTCGACGACGCATGCGTACACGGCGAGCCAGTCGATCGTCGATGGTCCGTCGAGGAAGGACGTGCGGGAGGGGCGTGCTGCCGCGCAGAACATCGTCCCGACCTCAACCGGTGCGGCTATCGCGGTCACGCAAGCCTATGAACCGCTCCTCGGGAAATTTGACGGCATCAGCTTGCGCGTGCCGGTGCCGGCGGGGTCTATCGCTGACATCACGTTCATCGCGAAGCGTCCGACGACGAAGGAAGAGGTGAATGAGATTTTGCGCGGCGCCGCAGCGGCGCCGCGCTGGGAGGGCGTCTTTACGACGACCGACGAAGAGCTCGTCTCAAGCGACATCGTGGGCGAGCCGCATGCTTCCATCGCCGACCTCTCCATGACGCGCGTCGTGGATGGCACGCTCGTGAAGGTGCTCGCGTGGTATGACAACGAGATGGGCTATACGGAGTCTCTCGTGCGCCATGCCATCGCCGCCGCGCATGCCTAAGGTCTATTTCGCATCCGATCACGCAGGGTTCGCGCTCAAGAGCGCGCTTATCGAGCAGGTGCGGACGAGCGGGTACGAGGTCGAGGATCTGGGTGCCTTCTCGCTTGAACCGGAGGACGACTATCCGGACTTCATCATGCCGTGCGCGGAGCGGGTCGCGCAGGAAGGCGCGCGCGCTCTCGGCATCATCATCGGCGGGAGCGGGCAGGGCGAGGCGATGTGCGCGAATCGCGTGAAAGGCGCGCGTGCTGCGGTCTTCTACGGGCCGATGCGCGTGACCTCTGCGCTCGACATCGAAGGCGGGCGTTCCGAAGACGGATACGATCTCGTTCGTCTGGCGCGCCGCCACAATGACGCGAACCTGCTCTCGATAGGGGCGCGCTTCGTTTCGGGAGACGAAGCCGTCAAGGCCGTGCGGATATTCCTTGATACGTCGTTCTCGGAGTCACCACGCCACGCGCGCCGGCTCGCGAAGTTTTAAAAACCATCGTCACTTGCTATGTCAGAGCTTCAGTTCGATGAGGAACCAGCATACGAGCCTCGGCAGCAGGTGGAGAAGAAGTCATTTCTCACTCAGATGGTGCTTGCCACTGGCGTCGTTTCTTCCGACCGGCAGGCGCAATACGTTCTGCTCAGCGTCGCTGCGGTCGCGACCGTGCTCTCGCTCTTCTTGATATTTTCGACCACCGGAAGTCCGGCTCCGCAGATCCCTCCTGGGTCAAAGCTTGTCGAGACCCCGGGGTGGCCGCCCCGCCTCGAACCGATCGCCGCGCCGTAACCTGCCGTATATGAAAAAAAACAAGCATAGAGAAGATTCTTCGCGAGGCTTTACGCTCATCGAGCTTCTCGTCGTCATCGCGATCATCGGCCTCCTCTCCTCTGTTGTGCTTGCTTCGCTCAATACGGCCAGATACAAAGCAAATGACGCGAAGCGTCGGAGCGATCTCCTCTCGCTCCAAACGGCGCTGGAATTGTATTACAGCCACCACGGCTCGTACCCCTCGACCGGCGGGAGCTACTTCGCAATCGCCTCGCCGGCCTCACCACATCAGGACTGGATTCCCGGACTTGTGGCCGACGGAGACATCTCGGCACTTTCGCAGGATCCCGCGTTCCCGCAAAAGATCGGCGGTGTCTGCACAAATTGGCCGAGCATGTACATCTACCGGTCGATTAACGGCTCCGGATATGCGCTCCGTGATTTTTGTGCGGCAAACTCGAGCCAAGGAAAGACCCCATCCTCGGATGCGTTCTACGATACGGTGTACAAGACGTACTCGTGGATCGTCTGCAGCGGTGTTGAATGCAATCAGCCGTAGCAATATATTCAAGTCTCATGAACATTGTCGCGCCCGCTGTGCTCCCTTCCTCTCGTGAAGACCTTGCAGAGAAGCTCACCCTTTTTGCGCGGATCCCACAAATCTCTCGCGTGCAGATCGATGTCGTTGACGGACGTTTCGCGACGCCGCCGTCGTGGCCGTATAGCGCCCTTCAGGAATTGAATGTCATGGTCGAGCGGGGCGACATGCTGCCGCACCTCGAACGGTTCGAGTACGAGATCGACCTCATGTGTCTCGACGCGCCGCGCGCCGCAGACGCATGGCTCTCGCTCGGCGCGTCGCGCCTCACCTTTCACGCGGAAAGTGCCGTCGATGTGTCGCAGATGCTCTCTTCTGTCCAGGCGCGCTACGGGCGCGAGATCGTCTCCTATGGTCTCGCGCTCAATCTTGAGAGCAGTCTCACGCTTGTCGAGCCCTATCTCGGCGATGTTGATTATGTGCAGTTCATGGGTATCGCACGGATAGGGCGGCAAGGCCAGCCGTTTGACCGGCGCGTCTTGGATCGGGTTCGGGCATTCCATGACCGTCACCCTGAGGTGCCGATACAGATCGACGGGGGCGTCTCGCTCCAGAATGCCAGTACGCTTTTCGCCGTCGGCGTCTCGGACGTTATCGTCGGCTCCGCCATCTTGCGTGCGCAAGATCCTGCCGCTGCCTTTGCCGCTTTCGGCGCACTTCAAAATTCTTTCGGCGTGTAGGGTATACTGAAAAACATGGCGCTTACCGATGACGAAGTGCAAAAGCTCGAACAAAAAGCCGAAGCGATTCGCGAGACGATAATCACGATGCTCGTGGCCGCAGGGAGCGGGCACACCGCTGGGCCCCTCGGCACGGCCGACATTTTCGCGGCATTTTATTTTTATATTTTGAAGCATGATCCAGCGAATCCGGACTGGGACGAGCGCGACCGGCTCATCCTCTCAAACGGTCACATCGTTCCCGTGCGTTACGCGGCGATGGCGCACGCTGGGTATTTCCCGGTCGAGGAGTGCCTGACGCTCCGGAAGTTCGGCAGTCGGCTCCAAGGGCACCCGGAACGCCTGCGCCTGCCTGGGCTTGAGACGACCTCGGGGCCTTTGGGCGAAGGGCTTTCGCAGGCCGCGGGCATCGCCTACGCACTCCGCATGGATGGCAAGAAGAATCAGGTGTACGTGGTGATGGGCGACGGCGAACAGGACGAGGGGCAGGTGTGGGAAGCGGCTATGTGGGCAGGGAAGGAGCGGCTGGCGAACCTCACCGCCGTCATCGACCGCAACAACATCCAGATCGACGGCTACACCGAGGACGTCATGCCGCTCGAGTCCTTGCGCGCCAAGTACGAAGCGTTCAACTGGCATGTGCTCGAGGCGAACGGCCACGACCTCCGCGCATTCGTCGCGGCCGTCGAGGAAGCGAAAGCTATTTATGAAAAGCCGGTCGTGATCATCGCACACACCATTCCTGGCAAAGGTGTCCCCGAGATCGAGTTCGACTACCACTGGCACGGCAAGCCGCCCACGAAAGAGGAAGGGAAGCGATTTCTCAAGGAGCTCCGTACCCTGGGCGGGAAGCTGCCACACGAATACGCTTGAGTCATGAAGATCCTCTATCATCCGAAAGCCTTTGCGTTCGTGCATGAACTCGACGACCTGCTCGGCCCGCGCGTACGGCGGGTCATCCGGCTTCTTGAGGAGCGCGGGCACGAGTTGCGCATGCCGGTCTCAAAGTCGATAGGAGGAGGCTTGTTTGAGTTGCGAATTGTTGGCGCGATCCATGTGCGTCTCTTGTTCTTTTTCCACGATGGGTACGCGGTGGTCGCGCATGCGTTTTCCAAGAAAACCGAGACGCTCTCCCGCTCGGACATTGCCTATGCACAGGCAGTGCGTCGCGCGTATCTTGCGGGCTGATAACATATACGTTATATTTATCCTATGGCGACACTATCAAAGAAACTACGGGACGAGGGGTGGGTGACCCAGGAGGAGCTTGATCGGCAGCTTTTCGCGAAGCCCGGTTTCAAAGAGGCGTACGACGCGCTTGAACTTGAGTTCGCGATCATAAACGCGCTCCTTGACGCGCGTGTGAAGAAAGGACTCACCCAGGCGAAGCTCGCCAAGAAGATCGGCACGCAGCAATCAGCCATCGCGCGCTTCGAGTCCGGTCGGGCAAACCCGACGCTTGCGTTCGTGCAGAAGCTCACTGACGCGCTCGACCTCAAGCTCACCGTCGTCCCCCGCCATGCCAAATAACGCCGCTCGGTTTTTCGCAAGAACCTTCGGTGCGGTCATTGGGCGAGCACTATTGTCGGTCGCCGGCTTCTTCCTCGTGTTCAACGTTTTCTTTATTGCATTGAACAAGCAACTTCCTAATTTTCAACACTTTTGGAAGGGTCCGTGGTTTCTTCTCCAGCTGCCTTTCTCCAGCTGTGCGGCGTTCTTTCATATCTTCTTTACGGCGTTGTCTATCCCGAGTGCTTACTTCCATGCGCATGTACGTGAACTGGCAGTGATCATTTCTCCATTCTGGTATCCCTGTCTCCAGGGTCTGATCCTTTTTGGCGTTGTCGCACTTGCGATAGCCATTTTCGAACGACGGCTCAAGACTAAGAAAATCTCGGAAGTCGTCACTTTCTATTTGCTGATTCCACCGATGTTCTGGCTTCTGGTACCTTTCATAGAAAGACTCATATGACACATCCAGATGCAAAGCTCTCAGAGAAGGTGTTCGCCGACGATGTCGAGCGGCTGCCGACGCGTGACGGGTTCGGGAAGGGCGCGATTGAGGCGGGGAAGGCTGACGAGAACGTTGTCGTGCTCTGTGCCGACCTGACCGAGAGCACGCGCGCGGAGTGGTTCGAGAAAGAGTTTCCCGAGCGCTTTGTCGAGGTGGGTATCGCCGAGCAGCACATGGCGGCGCTCGCTGCTGGCATGGCGGCCGCCGGCAAGGTGCCGTTTATCACGAGCTACGCGGCGTTCAACCCTGGGAGAAACTATGAGCAGATCCGCACGACCGTCGCACTGAACGAGGCGAACGTGAAGGTGTGCGGCATGCACGCGGGTGTGTCGGTAGGGCCCGACGGCGCGACCCATCAGATGCTCGAAGACATCGGTCTCATGCGGATGCTCCCGGGTATGACCGTCATTGCGCCGGGCGATGCCGAGGAAGCGCGCAAAGCGGTGGTGGCCGCCGCGCAGCATACGGGCCCGGTCTACCTGCGTTTCGGCCGCTCGGCGACGCCGGTCTTTACGACCCCCGATACGCCGTTTGCCATCGGGAAGGCGCTCCTGCTCTGGGAGAGCGAGCACCCGCAGGTCGCGCTGCTTTCTACAGGCGCGCTTTCGCACGCGGCGATCAAGGCGGCCCGCGCACTTGCGGCCGAGGGCGTTGAGGCGCTCGTGCTCCACACTCCCACCGTGAAGCCGCTCGACGAGGAGGCAGTGCGCGCGTCCGCAGAGCGCGTGCGTCTGGTCGTGACGGTCGAGGAGCATCAAGCGGCGGGCGGTTTTGGCAGCGCGGTCGCCGAATTTCTCGCGAGCGCGCATCCGCTGCCGATAGTTCGGCTCGGCGTCGACGACCGGTTCGGTCAGTCGGGCGACCCCGACGAGCTCCTGGCGCAGTACGGCCTCGACGCGCCCCACATACAGGAACGCGTGCACGAAGCGCTCGCAGCCCTCTGACCCATGACGACCTTCAAGGTAAACACGTACCTCTCGATCCTCTGCATAACCGTTGTCGGTGCGATCGGCGCACTGACGATCGTGCGCGTGGTTTTTCAGAACCCGTTCGCGTATGCGGTAGGCGCTAACCCGGCAATACTCGGGTTGCAGCAGTCCGCGCCGGTGCAACCGTAGCCACAAAAAGAATACGGGCGGTCGCAAAGCGGCCGCCCGTATTCTTTTTGTATGTCCACTAGATCGTCGTGACGTGGTAGTCCGCGGGCGCTTTCGCGAGCAGTGCCTCGAGTCCTTCGCGCGTGAGGAGGCCTTTCTGCGCGCCGATTTCCTGTACGACTGCCATCGAGTTGACCGGCCCCCAGAGGAGTGCTTCGTCGAGCGGTTTCCCGAGCGCGAGGGCGACGACGATCGTCGATGTGGTCGCGTCGCCGGCACCGGTGCGGTCTACCGGCGGCTTCGTATCCGGATACATCGGCACCTGGTACACGGCCGTGCCGTCAGACGCGTACGCGCCGTTCGGGCCATCGGTGATGAGCACCATCCGGGGACCGAGCGCGTGCATCTTCGCGAGGAGCTCCTTCACGTCCGTGGGTCCGAGAGCGAGGATACGCTCGGCCTCTTCTTTGTTGCAGGCGACGAGCTCCGTAACCCGGTAGAGGTCAGCGAGCTTCTCGACCCCCATCGACATCTCGAAGGTGCTCGGCTGGAAGGCGAGGCGGGTCTCCGGATGCGCGGCGCACCACGCGGCGACCTCGGCGTGGAAGCTTTCCGAGCGGCCTGCGGAAGAGAGGTAGAACCATTTGGGCGCTTCGAGGCTCTCGGGCATCGCATACGGGTAGTCCTCGTGCTTGACTAGGATGGTGCGCTCGGCGTTGAACCAAAGCACGTAGTCGTGGTTGGTGCCGAGGCCTTCGTTCTTGCGCACGTAGCGCGTGTCTACGTGCTCTTTCTCAAAGACCTCGACGATCTCCTCGCCGTAACGGTCGCCGCCGACATTGCTTATGAAGCCGGTCGAGAGCCCGAGCCGCGCTGCCGAGACCGCAGCGTTCGCAGCGTTGCCGACGCCCGGCACGAGCACTGATTTCTCGTACGGGATCTTGTCTCCCCATTTCATCGAGATGGTGCACTCATCGCTGTCGATGGTGCAATTCACCTGTGCTTCTTCAAGTTTGATAAATTCGTCGACGGTACAGTCGCCGATCGCAATAAAGTCCATGTTCATATGCTGTCCAGTGTACCACGCGCCTTGCGCGCGCCAGCTGCATGCTACTATAGTCGTATGACTGATCTTGTGGCTCACGCTCGCTCGCTCTTCGCTCCGGGGAAAGGCATCCTCGCTGCCGACGAGAGCGTACGCACCGCGACCAAGCGTCTTGCCTCCTATGGTATCGCGACCGGCCCGGAGATGCGTCGCCAGTACCGCGACCTCTTCTTCGGCGCAGAGAGTATCGAGAAGCATCTCTCCGGCATCATCCTTTTTCCAGAGACGCTGCTTGAAAAAGGGAACGACGGGCAGCTGTTCACGGCGTCGCTCGCAGCGCGCGGTATCGCGCCGGGCGTGAAGGTCGATGGCGGGACGGAGCCGTTTCCCGAGAGTCCTGACGAGCTCATCACGCAGGGCTTGCTCGATCTTCATGACCGGCTCGTCGAATATAAGAAACAAGGGGCGCTCTTTACCAAGTGGCGCGCAGTCATCCGTATCGACGGCGACACGCTGCCCTCTTCGATGGCGATACACGAGAATGCCAAGCGGCTCGCAAGTTATGCCAAAGAAGTGCAGAGTGTCGGCCTCGTGCCGATCCTCGAACCAGAAGTCCTTCTTGAAGGGAAGCATAGCCGCGCCCGCGCCCGCACGGTCATCGAGGAGACGCTCAACGCGCTCTTTTCCGTGCTCGCAGAGCACGCCGTCGATCGTGCGAGCGTGGTCCTCAAGACGGCGATGGCTCTCTCGGGGAGCGAAAGCGGTCGAGTCGACACGCCCGAAGAAGTGGCGGAGGACACGCTCGCGGCGCTTATGGCGGCCGTCCCGTCGCAGATAGCCGGTATTGTCTTCCTTTCAGGAGGGCAGACACCGGACCAGGCGACGGCGAATCTCGCGGCTATTACGAAGCACGCTCGCTCCGTAGGTGCTCCCTGGCCGCTCACCTTCTCGTACGCGCGCGCGCTTCAGGAGGAGTCGCTTGCCGTGTGGAAAGGGAAGGAGGAACAGGTTCCGGCCGCGCGCGAAGCGTTCCTCGCGCGGCTTGCGAAAGTCTCTGCGGCGCTCACGTGATTGCTTTTCTCGGCGATTTCCCGTATATTCAAGCACATGCTTACGCTCGAAGTTAAAAAGCGCGATAAGAGTGCCGACACGCTCTCGTCCCTTCGCACGGCCGGAAACATCCCTGCGGTCGTGTATGGTGCGCATCACGCCTCGACACCCATTACGATCGAAGCGAAGGCTTTCGCGAAAGTCTTGAAAGAGGCCGGAGAAGCGACCATCGTCTCCCTCTCGGGACTTGGCGCGTCGCTCCCGACGCTGATTCACGAAGTCTCTCTCGACCCGCTTTCGAGTCAGCCGTGCCACGTTGATTTCTACGCCGTCACCAAAGGCGAGAAAGTCGAGGTCGCCATCCCTCTTTCTTTTGTGGGGGAATCGCTTGCGGTGAAGAATGGCGCGAACCTCGTGAAAGTGCTGCATGAAGTCGAGGTGAAAGCCGACCCAATGAGTCTCCCGCACGCGATCGAAGTCGATCTGTCTCTGCTGAAGGAAGTGGACGACCAGATTCACGCGAAAGACCTCGTGCTTCCTGCAGGGGTCGAGCTCATGATCGAGCTTCATGACGTTATCGCGCTCGCACAGGAAGTTATCGAAGAGCAGGAAGAGGTCGTCGCGTCTGACCTCTCTTCCATCGAAGTCGAGAAGAAGGGCAAGGAAGAAGCTGAGCCGGCGCCAGAGGCATAGGCCAGGGGTGCGGGCGTGTTAGAATAGCCGAACGATGCGTCGGTTTTTCTTTTTCTTTTTCATTCTCGGATCTGCCTGCGCGGCCGTGCCCTCGGCGGTGTTCGCCCAAAGCGCGACACAGGCGGTCGCCGAGCGGCAGCAAGAGCTTCAGAACCAACTGAGCGCGATTGAAGGGCAGATCGCGCAGCAGCAGCAGCTGCTCGACACGGCTCAGAATCAGCATCAGACGCTACAGACGCAGATAGACGCATTCAACGCCGAAATCAAGAAGACGCAGCTCCAGATACAAGCAATCGATATCGCCATCACCCAGCTGAATAGCAACATCGGTGCGCACAACCAGACCCTCTCGCAGCTTTCTAGCCAGCTTGCTGCAGAGAAGGAGTCCCTCGCGCAGATCATGCGGCAGACGCAGATGCTCGATGATTACTCGGTCGTGAGTGTCGCGCTCGGCTCGCAAGATGTCTCGGGATTCTTCAGCGACCTCGACGCCTTTACGTCCATCAAGAGTTCGCTCGCCGACTCGTTCAGCCAGATCCAGCAGACAAGTTCATCGACCGAAGCCGAGAAGGAGGCGCTTCAGTCACGGCTTGCCGACCAGGAACAGCTGCGTGTCGTCGCGCAGCTCGCCAAACAAGCTGTGGTCTCGCAAGAAAAAGAGAAGCAGCAGCTGCTCACACAGACCAAGGGCGTTGAGGCAAACTACCAGAAGCTCATCGCGAGCAATCAGAAGACCGCCGCGCAGATCCGCTCTGAGCTCTTCACTCTGCGCGATAGTGCCGCGATACCGTTTGGCACCGCGCTCACGTATGCCGAGGCGGCCGAGAAAGCGACGGGGACGCGCGCTGCCGTGACGCTCGGCGTCCTGAAGCAAGAGACGAATCTCGGAGAAAACCTCGGCACCGGAACGTGGCGCGTTGATATGGCGCCGAATCGCGATCAGCCGGTCTTCGTCTACATCACGCAAACCCTCGGTCTCGACCCCGACCGGATGCCGGTCTCGAAGAAGCCGTGGTATGGCTGGGGCGGGGCCATGGGGCCAGGGCAATTCATCCCCTCGACCTGGGTCTGTTACGGCGGCTTCGTGAACGTGAAGACCAAGACCTGCGCGCCGACCTCATCGTTAAATGGAAACGCGTTCTGGCAGGGGCCGTGGCAGTATGTTGCAAGCAAGGATCGCGTGCGCACCCTTCTTGGCGCGAATGCGCCGAGCAATCCGTGGAATCCGCAGGTAGCCATTATGGCCACCGCGATGCTCATGGCCGACAATGGCGCCAGCGCGCAGACGCCTGCGGCCGAGCGGCTCGCCGCGCTGCGGTATTTCGCCGGATGGGCGCACGCGAACAATCCCGCCTACTCGTTCTATGGGGACGGCGTGATGGAGTTCGCCACCCAATTCCAAGCTGACATCAATCAGCTAGAGGGCTCGTAGGGTGGATTTATGCTATGTAAGCTCAGAATTGCGGCGTGGAATAATGTCAGATATGGTATTCCCCCTGCCGTACGAGCGTGTTTGTGGTCGCATGATGTTGCGGCGCTTGATTTGGAGCGCGACAAAACGCTCATCATCACGAACGTGTTGAATTTTGGAACCAAAAAAGCGACGGACTGGCTTTTTGCGCATCATTCTGCTTCTCAGATAGCAGCGGTCGTGCAAGCGCCGCTCCCGGGGAGATGGGACAAGAAATCGCTCGCGCTCTGGGCGCTCGTATTTGGCGTGACGCCACAACCCAAGGGGCGCTTCTCAGATGCCTATGCATTTCGAAGTGTTGGATGAGAAGTGCCGGGCACTCGTGCCTGCGTCCGTAGCTTTCAAGAAGGATTTTTATCTTGCAGGCGGCACAGCGCTCGCGCTTCAGGTCGGTCACCGTGTGAGTGTCGATTTTGACTTCTTCACCGAAGAAGAGTTTGAAACGGAAGATATTTACGAGCGCGTGCAGGAAGCGTTCGGGTCGGTGCCGCGTACGCAAGAATCATTCCGCACGCTTGCTATTGTAGTGGGCCAGTTGAACGGCTCATAAGGGTGTGGTAGTATCGGGGGAATGAAACAAGGCATTCATCCGGACACCTATCGCCAGGTCATATTCGAGGATATGGCTTCGGGCGCACGCTTTCTCATCGGCTCTACGGTTCACACGACCGAGACGGCCCTTTGGGAGGATAAAAAAGAGTATCCGAAACTGGTCGTAGAGATATCCTCACAATCGCACCCGTTCTACACGGGCGAGGAGCGTAGTCTCGACAAGGCCGGTCGCGTAGAGCGCTTCAAGCAGCGCGCCGCCAAAAAGCAATAATCTGCGGTACCGAGCCCCGCCCGTGGCTTCGCCACGGGCGGGGCTCGTGATATCATGCGGCCATGACTACCGTAGAAATGAGAAAGGCAGAAAAGCTTGCAGAAGAGAGCCGGCGGTATGCGCAGAAATCACTTGAGAAGAGTCGTGAGCTTGAAGCGTACCTGAGTATTCTCGACTACAAGGCCGGGCGCGTGACCGAATATCCGTCGGCCCGGGCGATTACTGCTGCGGCGAAGCGCGCATGAGGCGCCGACTGGCTACCGCGAACTTCATTCGGGTGTATAGCGCATTTTTGCGTGAACATCCTGAAATCGAAGAAAAAGTTGAGGAAGTGATGGAACGAGTCGTGGCTGACACTCGAGCAGTCGCGCACGCTCACTCGCTTCATGGCAAGCTTGCTGGGTTCTATGCCGCGCGTGTCTCGCAATCGTATCGGCTCGTGTTTGCGCTCGAACCGGACGCGGTCATCTTTATTGATATCGGTTCTCACGACGACGTGTATTAAAAGCATTTTTCATATGGACTACTCGCCTGAATTCAAAAAAAACTTTTCAACCGCGTACCTTGCGGAAGAATATGAACGTCTCGAAAAAGAGGCGGCGGAGGGGCGCGAGGCTGCAGGGGTAGACGCAGAGCTCATGCGCATGGCCGAGGAAGACGCGGCGCGAGTGCGCGCACGCCAGGAAGAGGTTCTCGCGGAAATAGAGCAGATACTCGCAAAAGAAAAAGAAGAGATCGCGGCACCCGTCTCCGTGGTGATGGAGCTGCGCGCGGGTGCCGGCGGCGACGAGGCGTCGATCTTCGCGCACGAGCTGAAGGATATGTATCAGAAATACGCCGAGAGCCGCGGCTGGAAAACGCGCATCATCGACGACCTTACGCTTGAGATCGCGGGCGCTGGCGCTTATGACGCGCTCCGCTACGAGACGGGCGTCCACCGCGTGCAGCGGGTCCCGCTCACCGAGAAGTCGGGGCGCATCCACACGAGCACGGCCTCGGTCGCTGTGCTGCCGATACGCGCGAAGTCGACGATCGAGATCAATCCGGCCGACATCGATATGGAATTCTCGCGCAGTGGCGGGGCGGGGGGGCAGAATGTGAACAAGGTCGAGACGGCCGTGCGGCTCATCCACAAGCCAACCGGTATCGACGTGCGCTCCTCAAGCGAGCGCAGCCAACTCGGCAACCGCGAGAAGGCCATGCAGATCCTCTCGGCAAAACTAGAACAGCTCCACGAGGAGGCCGAAGCCAAGAAGCACGCCGCCGAACGCAAGGAACAGATCGGCACCGCCGACCGCTCAGAGAAGATCCGCACCTATAACTTTCTCCAGGACCGTATCACCGATCATCGGATCAACGAGTCCTGGCACAACCTGCCAAAAATCATGGCCGGCAACCTCGACGCAGTTGTCGAGGCGCTTCGCGCCGCCGCCGCGGCCTAAACGGCGGACGCAAAAAGCCTTGCTTTGAAGAGGAGAGTCGGGTATAGTGGCAGGAAATGGCAACAGCACAAGCGACGGCAGAATTGAAGCGCCTCTTCGACACGGGGGCGCATTTCGCGCAGGTGAAAAGTCGTCGGCACCCCTC
>JAJYQV010000043.1 GCA_021794425.1 bacterium | reverse complement strand
CGATCTGCCGTGGCATTTCGTCGTCCGCGGTGACGCGGTCGAGGTCCGCCTCCTGCCCGAGCGCGACCAGTCGGCCTACAGCTGGGGCCAGCGCGCGTCTTACTTTGCAGTGGGCGCGGCAATAGAGAACATGCTTATCGCGGCGACGGCTGAAGGGTATCGCACGACCATCGCCTACTTCCCGGAACTTTCCGACGAGTGGCATGTTGCAGATATACGTTTCATCAAGGACGCCAATATCGTTCCCGATCCGCTTGCGACACAGGTCATGAATCGCACCACGAATCGAAAACCGTATGCGAAAGATGCTCTTTCTGCCGACGAACGTGCAGCACTCTTTTTGGCAGCAAAGCAGTCAAACGGGCATTTGTTCCTCGCAGAGGAACGGGCTGCTGTCGATCGGCTCGGCCGGATCGGAGCTATCAACGAGGAGGTCATGCTCGCAAATCATTTCCTGCATGAGTTCTTCTTCGATCATGTAAGCTGGACACAGGAGGAGGATGAGCGAAAGAAGGTAGGATTTTATATAAAGACGCTCGAGCTCCCGCCGCCGGCAGAGGCGATGTTTAAGGTGTTCCGGCACTGGTCGATCATGCGTGTGCTGAGCGCAATCGGTTTCAACCGTGTCGTTGCGGGGATAAATGCGAAGCAGAATGCTGCCGCGTCCGCCATCGGCGCGATCACTGTGGCTGGGACGGACCCACTCGATTTCGTTCAGGCAGGCCGTGCTACTGAGCGAGTCTGGGTCACTGCTACGTCTGTCGGACTCTCCTTCCAGCCGCTGTCGGGCATTCTATTCTTCAAACTGAAGATTGATGCAGGCGAGGACGCGATCTTTTCTCCAGGTGCGCGCGAGCTTATCACGGGTGCGTGTCAGGAGATTGCGCAGATATTCAAGACCGGCGGTGAGCCAATCGCCTTCGTATTTCGTCTTGGACATGGCGGCCAGCCTACTGCCCGCGCGGCCCGCTTCCCGCTTGAGGAGGTGGCAACCCTGTATCTCTAGAGTCTCTAGTCAAGAAGAGCTCAAGGCAAGTCGAGCTTGGCCTACTTGCTCGGGGCAATGGGAAGGGAGTTTGGATCCTGCGCACCACCCAAGTCTACCCAAGATGTTGAACCATTACGGCTGGCTTGACTAAATAAGTAAAACAGCGTACTCTCTATTCTAGAAGTCGAGGAAATTTCCCCTCGATAGGTACATCAACCATCAAAGATGGAGGATTTTGAAATGAAATCTATCAATAAAGACTTCAACGTTAGTGTTGTTGGCTTTGAAGGTCCCAATAGGGTCGGCAAGGGTACTCAAATTGAAATGCTTTCGCGGTATCTTGATGAACAAAATATACCCTTCATCGTAGTGAGAGGGAGTGGTTCAAGGCCTGCGTCAGGAACTCATATCTGAGATCCTCTGTCACCATGGTGGTTTCGGATAAACCAATCCAACGCGGTTGTGACGCCAGGGACGGATGTTGAAGGCGACGCTCAGATTTTCATTCGCCTGAATGGGAGAAGACCCCTTATTCCCAGGGGAGGACGCTAGACGGGACCGTTTGGTTTATACTATCCATTATGCACCCCGATCCAGAGCACCCTGAAGAGGAGGGGAAACATATGTCTCGAAAAGGAGAGATCGACGCCGCGCTCAAGAAGCTTGCGGAACTTGAGGCCGGGAATCCCGATGAGAGGAAGGCCTATGCGATCCGCGAGAACATCGCGTTCCTGGAAGCCGCGCGCTCGTTGCCGCGATACGTCTGGTGGCTCCTCACGGTCGCGCCGAAACTCGACGGCTCGCGCCTCCTTGAGCTGACCGATTTCCCGGTCGAGGAGTGGGACGTGGCGATGCATACGCGGCTCATAGAGCTCCAGAAGCGCAAACAGCCCGGGCTCATCACGCCGCTCGTGAACGCCATCACGGAATACATGCGAGAAGAATCGCGCGACCTGGTCATCGCGGACCTCGGCGCCGGCGGGATGGAGGTCGACCGGCAGGTCGCGGAGTGGGCGCTCAAGGCGAATCATCCGTTTCGGCTCACCATCGTCGCGGTCGACAAGTCTCCCGTTACGCGCCGCATCGCCGACAAGAACCTGAAAGGGCTCGCGGATGACGCAGAGATAGTCGAGACGGGGGAGCTTACCGCACGCGAGCTTGAGCAGATGCGCCAGAGCACGACGAAGAGGCTGCTCATCGTGATGTGCACGAACGATATCTTCGGACTCGATCAGGAATTCGGGTCCCGGTATTTCGATCTCGTGTATCACTCGCTCTTCCGGCACCACCTGAATCCTGCCGAGCAGGATAAATTGGATCGCACCGTCCGCACGGTCGGCAAACGGCACTTCGAATTCGACGGGTACAAGAGCTGGATTCACGCCGCGATTCAATCGTTGGCTGCCTGGGCATCACCGATTTTCTTGAACGGAACAATAATTTCTTTAGTGCGGTATAAAATGAAGAGCGAGGTTGACAATGATGGCGGGAATGTTTCATATTATACTACAACCGCTCATTACTTGCGGAAATCCTAGACATGATTGAAACTAGTTTCCCCTCGTTGCTTTCTGGGCTCCCTTTCATAAATCTCGACCTTCTTTCCGTCGGCGTTGCGGTGGCGGCAATCGGCCTTTTGGGGTATGAAATCTATGCAAATAATCCTACAAGTGTAACGAGCCGTTCGTTTTTTATTTTTTCAGCGATTACTATTTGTTGGAGTGTCACTAATTACATTAACTATCAAGTGACTAATCCCACATTGGTGCTTTGGCTATTACGCCTCGTCATCTTCTTTGGAGTATGGCATGCGTTCAGTTTCTTCAGATTTCTTTATGTCTTTCCTCTTGAAGAGAAAGAATTCCCTGCCTGGTATCGTTTTGTTTTAGTTCCATGGATTTTCATCATCGCGACGCTTACTCTAAGCCCGTTCGTCTTTTCCAGTATTGCTGAGATATCAGGTGGGGGAGCAGTCTCAAAAACAGTAGTGACTTGGGGGATATTTCCCTTTGCTCTCACCATCATCGCGCTCATTCTCTCAGGATTCGTCATTTTCATAAAGAAGATGTTAAAGACATCGGGCCATGAGCGTAGCGCCTATTCGCTCATCCTGTTAGGAGCGATTATTACTTTTTCCCTTCTCGTCACTTTCAATCTGGTACTCCCAGGCATCTTCCTTAATGTTCGATGGATACCTTTGGGCGCTTTGTTCCTTTTGCCGTTCGTTGTTTTTACGGCGTATGCCATCTCTCGTCACCACCTTTTCAACCTGAAAGTCGCGACGACGGCATTCCTGGGCTTCATGGTGACGGTGTTCAGCTTCGTGAACATCCTGTACTCGACGCAGCTGAGCGGGGTCGTCATCAACGTCACGGCGTTTCTCATCGTGCTCCTCGGGAGCATCAAGATCGTCCGAGACACGCTCAGCCTCCAGAACCTCACGGAAGAGCTCTCGGTGACAAACGCACGCCAGGAAAATCTTATCCACTTCATCGGGCACGAAGTGAAAGGCTTTTTGACCAAAGCAGAGGGCGCTTTCTCGGCGCTCGTCGACGGCGACTTCGGCGCGCTGCCTGAGGGACTTAAGCCGTTTGTCGAGCACTCGCTCGCCGAGACGCGTCAGGGGGTGAGCTCGGTCGGGAGCATTCTCAAAGCGTCGAACTTGAAAAATGGTACCGTGACCTATGTGAAGGAATCGTTTGACTTCAAGGCGCTCGCGGCAGAGGCGGCTGAGAAGGCGAAGCCTGCCGCGCAAGCGAAGGGTCTCGACCTTTCGTTCGTCGCGGGAGACGGTCCATACGAGATGGTCGGCGACCGAGGGGAAATCGGCGATCATGTGCTGCGCAACCTCATCGACAACGCCATCAACTACACGCCGTTGGGCTCCATCGCCGTCTCGCTCAAGAGAGAGGGCAGGAAGATCGTCTTTGCGGTCCAGGACACGGGCGTCGGCATCACCGACGAAGACAAGGAGCGCCTCTTTACCGAGGGCGGCCACGGAAAAGACTCGCAGAAAGTGAACGTCCACTCCACCGGCTACGGCCTCTACATCGCAAAGAAGATCGTCGAAGACCACGGCGGCACCGTCCGTGCCGAGAGCGCGGGAGCGGGCAAGGGCTCGACCTTCATTGTTGAATTGCCGGTGTAATTTGGTAGAGTCTTCATATGCCGGCGTAGCTCAGTTGGTTAGAGCGTAGCATTCATAAAGCTAAGGTCGCAGGTTCGATCCCTGCCGCCGGCACCACGAGAGTGCTTCAGAAAACATAGTCGCGAGTACGCGCCTTGTTTTCTTGGTCGCACCATAAGGAACGAAGTGACGCGTGATGTTTTCGGGAACGTCCTTTGTGTATAAGTTGTCTAGTGTAATACGCTATCACAACGTATGCATATACGGGAGATGAAGCGGAACGAGAAGACCCTCTATCGTCTCCAGGTCGGCAGTATCGAGATGTGCGATGACTTGCGTGCGTTGGGGCTGACCGAGCAGAAAACAAAGAATCTGTCAGTACGCAAAGTCCCCAAGCGTTACTTCTCCGATTTCGTCCGAGGGTATTTCGACGGAGACGGCAATGTCTGGTTCGTGGTCACGAAGAAGTGCCGGAAGACCCCGAGTCTGACATTGCTGACAGCGTTTACTTCATGCTCGAGAGATTTCCTGTCTTTCCTGCTCGATGGACTCAACGAGCACGGAATCGAAGGCGGGTCGCTCTATGACTCGAAAGGCAATTATTCGCGATTGCAATTCGGGACGCGCGACTCTTTGAAATTGTATGAACTCATGTATAATCGGGGTACTTCTTCAGGTTTGCAATTGGTCAGGAAACGAGTCGTTTTTGAACGGTTTCAGGCCATGAAGAAAGAGAAAGGAGCGGTCGTGGTGTAGCTGGTTAACACATCTCCCTGTCACGGAGAAGACCGTGGGTTCGAGTCCCATCGACCGCGCAAATGAGAAAAACATAGAAACACCGCCCAGATGGGGGGGCGTTTCGAGCGCGAGGCAAGTAAATTATTTTGGTCTTTGGTTTGAGTTTGGAATTGGTTTACAAAACACCAGACAGGAGCCGAAGGCTCCTGTCTGGCGTGTGCGCTGCATTATTCTGAAGAATCGACCACGGCAAAAACGGCGCGGCGGATGGTTTGCGCGATGGTTTGCGCGCGCGTCATCGGAGCGTTGGAGAGATATTTCTGGAAATCTTGCTCGGCATCATCAGCCGATGGCGGCTCACTCGGAGGGAAGAATGTCGCGTGTGCGTGCGACTCGCGACCCGTTCGGGAACGGATGAATACGCAGTACATATCGAATCGACGCCCCGTTCCGTAGACGACTCCGCTCTCGATGCCGATATAGAAATCAGCGCCCGGATGCTGTTCTCGCGCCTGATTGGCGCGCCGCCGAGCGCCTCGCTCTATGCTATCGAGACCGACGTTGCTGCTTTCGTCCGGGTACGTGTCGCAAAAAAACACGTGATCCACCGGGACCTCAAGCGATTGGAATATCGCATGTATTTCTTCCGAGGTTTCCTTGATTTCTTTTGCGGTGCTTACCATAACCGTGGCGTTCATGGCGCCCTCCTTCACTGTTGGTTGAGTCAATTACAGCTTTCCGTTGCGACTCTAGCATGACCGTTGCTCGAGCGAAAGAGACGGGTAAAAAGTCGTCCGGCGAAGTGTCGCTTCGCCGGACATTAGTACCCGTTGCTCACCCGGAAGGAGAGAGGGGGAGCAGGGGAGAGATCGCGCGCAGGACAGCCGAGCGGACGATGTAGCTGTGCGGAATCGGAGTCTCGGGAAGATAGCTCCCGATATCCTCCGCCACTTCTTCCGAAGGGGGGAACGGAGTCCCGAAGGCGCCCGATTCGCGGCCGTCTTCCAGGCGGCGGATGCACACATAAAAAGCATCGAGCCATCGGTTTTCTTCCAGGCTGGGGAGAATGCCTTTCTCGATGCCGATGCAGAAGTCGGCTTCTGGGTGCCGTTGCTGCGCGTGCAGCGCACGGTGGCACGCGCGTTCTTTCATGTAGTGCATGCCGATAGGCTGGCCCCCGATTCCAGGATCCGTGGTGTAGGAGATGATTTCCGCCCGGACGTTGAGCGACTCGAGCACTTTGCTCACCGCCTCGAGCCCAAGATCCTCTTCCGTGTTTACCACAACGATTATTCCCATTTCGTTCTCCTCATGAGGTTGTCATAGATCATGCTTGATCGCTGCCCAGGGCAAGAAGGGCACCTGAATTTCCCGAACCGAGGCGCGGTGTTCTTCCACCGAGACTGTACCACGAGAAAGGCCGCGCGGGCATGAGTGTTGTGTACAGGAAGAAGGCGCGCATCGGCGCGGCCGCGCTAGCTCGGCCTTTCTGCACGGCCGTACTTGTCTTCAAGCCGGTCGATATCGTGCTCGTCGAAGTCGCCGAAGGAGATTTCGAGGAAGGTGATTCCCTCGGGGCCGCCTGTCATGCGGTGCTCGGTGTGGCGTGGCGAGAAGAGCGTGTCGCCTTCGCGCACGATGCGTTCCTCGCTGCCGACGTGTGCCGTGCCGGAGCCTTTCAGGACGCGCCAGAATTCATCGCGATGCTCGTGCGTCTGCAGGCTGAACGCCTCGCCGGGGTTCACGGTGATGATCTTCACGGTCGCCGGTTCGTTCAGGGTGAACCGCTCGAAATCGCCCCATGGGCGCGTCTCTTTCTCGTAGTGATTGAGGCCTTTCATGGAGGGAGTATAGCACCCAGCAAGGAAGGATTGGAAAACGGGAGAAAATCGGGTAGTATGCACGAGTGCGAAGTGCCGAGATAGCTCAGTTGGTAGAGCAGCGCCATGGTGGGACGCAGTCCCTGCCCACTTCTCTGGTAACAGATTAGTGAATCCCGAATAACGGTTAATATCCAGAGTATGGACAAGACCGTGGCGCGAATCTTTCGCGCCCGAACGACTGACAAGGGTGTCCAGCCCCGGTTTCTGTAAGACTAAACCGGGGCTGGATAAAGATACAGTCTAGCCCTCTCGCATATGATGAAGGGGAGGTGTAAGCGAAGGCGCAGGTCGTCGGTTCAATCCCGACTCTCGGCTCACAATATATAAATATTTTGTCAACGATTGACAAAAACAGGCAGGTATTCTAGTCTCCTTTTCAGACAAGGAGGTTGCGGCATCCTGCCGCAGCTTTGATCTTTGTCACGTTTGTTTGGAGGAAGTAATTATGGGTAAAAAAACCATCGCGGTCGCCATCAGTGCCGCCGTTCTGGCCATCGCCTCTCCGGCTTTCGCCGCGGGGTGGAGTAATGTCGATGGAGGGGTTTCCGGAAACGCCGGGTTCTCTGGCGTTGGTGGGGCTGGGGTCAGCGCCGCCTACAATGGTGGCGCGGGCTCCATGAGCCCACACGGTTACACCACCGTGGATATGAACGGGGGGATCAACACCTTCACCATGGGCCACGGACTCGGCAGCACCTCGGCCCAAGCAAACTCCGGCGGATACGCCAATGAGGGGCATGACTATGCGAACTCCGGTTCGTACAGCCAGGCCAGCTCCTATGCCTCGTCCTACGGAGGCGTCTTCTCGACGGTCTCCGCAGGCGCAGGCGCAGGCGCCAGCGCGGGGCACGGGTTCACCATGGCCCCTCCCGCTCCCTAGTAGATAAGTAGTAGTCAAAGGGAAGGCTCGCCTTCCCTTTGTTTTCCTCAACAGAAAGGAGAAGCGAAATGAAAATGCTCATGGCAGCAGCAACCCTAGTTTTTGCCACCATAGCGGTGCCCGCCTTCGCGGACACCACGATGGCGGGAGCGGGGGCGAGTTCAAGCTCCGTCTCTGGTGCACAAGCGCAGTCGGGGGTCGCGGTTAACAGGACCGAAAACCTGCAAGGCCAGCAGGCATCGCAGGCGATTACCTTTAACCCGGCGTCCCTGCCGACGAGCACGGAGATGACCGTCAGGTCTGCTCCAGAGGTCGTGGCACCGGCCTTGACCACCACGCTGACGGAGACCTGCATGGGTTCCTCGTCGGGTGGAGTTTCGGGAGTAGCATTCGGCATCTCGGTCGGGAGCACGTGGACCGACAAAGACTGCCAAAATCGCCTTAACGCACGGCAGTTGGCGGCGATGGGGTATCGCGCCGCCGCCCGCGTGGTGATGTGCGCGAACCCCATCGTGCGTCAAGCCTTCAAGGACACGGGTCTCCCGTGCCCGGGAGACCAGGCAACGACGGTGAGCCAAAATAGCACCACCGCCAACAAGGTCGCGAGCAGCAGCGAAGCTGCTCCTGAGCTTGTCGCCACGGACTCCCAAGGGAGGACGTGGAAAAGGGCGAACGAGCACAGTGACTGGGTGCTCGAAAAATAAGATAAGACCCTGCATAAGGCAATCCACAAAAGGATTGCCTTATTTCTTTTCCCGAAGACATTTTCGCGATACGGATACCTATGATATAAGAGAGAGACGCCGCCCTAGCTCAGTTGGTAGAGCAACCCCTTCGTAAGGGGTAGGTCCCCAGTTCGAATCTGGGGGGCGGCTCAGAGACAATTCCCGTGATTGCGCCGCTTGCGTGCCTCGACTACTATAGGGTTCATGGAACGCATGGGGAAAGCGCGGCATAATGAGGCTCGTTGGCGCGAAGAAGCGTCGGTAGAAGATACTCCCGAGAAGTATCGGAAACTACTCGAGGAAATCAAGAGGCTCGAAGGGGAATTGGATGGGCATATTAACGACGCGATACAAATACAGGAACCGACTCCCGAGCAACATGAGCGCGGCATCCGTGAACGAAGAGAAATATTCCAAAGAATCGAAAAGACGCTCGCGGAAAAAGAGAATCTAGAGCGGGCGATAAGAAAAGAAGGGCGCAACCCTGGCGATTATCTCGCACGACAGTAGTCATGGCGCATACTGACAACAGAGAGACACGGCTCGCCGAGCTTGAGGCGATGATGGCATCGCCCGACTTCTGGGCGGACAAAGATACGGCGCAACGCGCGGTTGCTGAGTACCAATCGCTCAAAGAGGGCGGCACGGGCGATCTGCATGACGCGGGCGACGCCACGCTCGCCATCCTCGCGGGCGCAGGCGGCGACGACGCCGAAGACTTCGCGCGGATGCTCCGCCGCATGTACGAGGGTTACGCGAGCCAGAAAGGCTGGCGCACGCGGGAACTCCACGCCAACGAGAACGCGCAGGGAGGGTATCGGAACGTGCTCATCGAAGTCTCGGGCGCGGGCGCGTACGGCCGTCTGAAACACGAAGCGGGCGTGCATCGGCTCGTGCGCCTTTCTCCGTTTAACGCCTCTGCCAAACGTCAGACGAGCTTCGCGATGGTCGAGGTGCTCCCGATGCTCGTCGCGACGGACGCCGTCGATTTGAAGCCGGACGACGTGGAGATGACCTTCACCCGCTCGGGCGGCGCGGGCGGGCAGAATGTGAACAAGGTCGAGACGGCGGTCCGGCTCCTCCACAAACCCACCGGCCTCTCGGTGCACGTCTCAAGCGAGCGCAGCCAGCTCGCCAACCGCGAGAAGGCGTTCGGGCTCTTGAAGGCAAAGATATTCGCGCGCGAAGAAGCCGCCCGCCAGGCAGAGGCGAAAGGCCGCTCGGTAGCCGCGACGACTGCTAACGAGTGGGGAAGCCAGATCCGCTCCTACGTGCTCCACCCATACAAGATGGTCAAGGATCACCGCACCGAGCACGAGTCCGGTAATCCCGAGAGGGTCCTCGAAGGAGACCTTGATCCTTTCATCGATGCCGCAATCGCGGCGGGCGAGTAGTGGGCGTTATCCCCACCCGCGCCCTCTCGGGCGCGGGTTGCGCGTTTCTAGACGCAGGCCGGCAGGGTGGGGTACAATGATCAGCATGAGTACACGGGAGACTACTGCGGAACCGACGACGCGAGACGTGATGCATGCGGTACAAGACCTTGCCGAGGCGATGCAGACTGGTTTTGCCCGCGTCGAAGAGCGTTTTGATGGAGTCGAAAGTCGTCTCGACGGAGTCGAGAGTCGTCTCGATAGGGTCGAAGGTCGACTCAACAAGGTAGAAGAAGGGCTGCAGGAAGTCGCGTACCGCGCGACGGCTCTTGAGAAGCGCATGGGGTCGTTCAAGGAAACGGTCGACGAAATGAAAGAAACGCTCGACGGCGTCGCGCGAGCGGTGGATGAGGACGCGGTTACCGTCATCGACCACGAGCGGCGCATCGGCGCGCTTGAGGCGGCCGCCGCATGATGAACCGCTACGCATGATTTATTTCGACAAGGTGACGAAGCAGTACGGTGACATGGCAGCCCTTGAGGATGTCACGCTCTCCGTCGCTCCCAAGGAATTCGTCTCCATCGTCGGCCATTCAGGCGCCGGCAAGACGACGCTCCTCAAGCTTCTGCTCGCCGAGGAGCGTCCCACCGATGGCAACGTCTTTTTCGAGTCCGTCGACGTGAACGACCTCCCGAGCTCGGCGCTCCACCATTACCGCCGCAAGATTGGCATGGTCTTCCAAGATTTCCGTCTCATCCCCAACAAGACCGCGTACGAGAACATCGCCTTCGCGATGGAGGCGGCGGGCCGCACGGACGACGAGATCGCGAGCGACGTCCCGTACATCCTCGAGCTGGTGAATCTGGCCGACAAGACGCGGCATTTCCCCGATCAGCTCTCGGGCGGCGAGAAGCAGCGCATCGCCATCGGCCGGGCGATCATCAACCAGCCGGAGCTCATCATCGCTGACGAGCCCACCGGCAATCTCGACCCGATCAACACCTACGAGGTCGTCGAGATCTTGAAAAAGATCAACGAGCTCGGGACGACCATCATCATCACGACGCACAACAAAGGCATCGTCGACGCCATCGGGAAGCGCGTCATCACGATCGATCGCGGGCGGGTCGTGCGCGACGACGTTGACGGAAAGTATGTCTTGTAGCATGACGCGCGGGGCAATCATGGAGCGGGCTGGTATACTCATCTGATGGATATGAACTGGATGATCTTCAAGCGGGTGCTCGTGAGCGGTGGCAAGAGCTTCCTGCGCGGCGGTGCGGTCTCGGCGGCCACCGTACTCATCATGACGGTGACGCTCTCGATCATCGGCTCGCTCATCTTTCTTTCAGCGCTCCTCACGTTCACGCTCAACACGATCAAAGACAAGGTAGACGTGTCAGTCTACTTCGTCACCACCGCGGCACAGGCGGACATCCTTGCGGTGAAGAGCCAGCTTGAGCAGTTGCCACAAGTGCAGAGTGTCACGTACACGTCCGCCGATGACGCGCTCACGGCTTTCCGTGCGCGACATGCGACCGACCAGCTTACGCTCCAGGCGCTCGATGAGCTCGGGAACAATCCGCTCGATGCTTCGCTTGAGGTACGCGCAAAAGACCCGTCGGAATACGACAGCATCGTGAAGTTCCTTGAGGCGTCGCCGGCGCTCTCTGCCGGAGGCACGTCGATTGTCGACCGCATCAATTATGCGCAGAACAAAGAAGTCATCGATCGTCTCTCACTCGCGATTGCCGCGACGCGCGAGATCGGCTTCGCCGTGGTTATCCTCTTCGCGTTCGCGTCGATCCTCATCGCCTTTGCCACGATCCGCCTCGCCATCTACGTTGCCAAGGACGAGATCGCCGTGATGCGGCTCGTGGGCGCCTCAAACGCATACATCCAAGGACCGTTCATCGTGACGGGCATCATTACCGGCGTCACGGCGGCGATCGCCGTGCTTCTCCTTCTGTGGCCGGCGACGTGGTACGCGGGCGTGAGAACGCAAGCATGGTTTGGCGGCTTCAGCATCGCGGGCTATTACGGCAGTCATTTCATGCTCGTCTTCGCCATCATCATGCTTTCGGGCATCCTGCTCGGCGGTATCGCCTCGGTGCTCGCTATTCGTAAATACTTGAAAGCATAGGTATGGCAAAAGAGGGTCACAAGTATATTTTCGTCCTCGGGGGCGTGATGAGCGGCGTGGGCAAAGGCGTCGTCACGAGCTCCATCGGCCTTTTGCTCCAGCAGAAGGGGTATCCGGTGAATCTCGTAAAGGTCGATCCATACCTGAATGTCGATGCCGGCACGATGAACCCGACCGAGCATGGCGAGACGTTTGTCCTCAAGAGCGGGCTTGAGACGGACCAAGACATGGGCAACTACGAGCGATTCCTCGGCCACGACCTCACCGACGGGGACTACATGACAAGCGGCATGGTGTACCAGTCGGTCATCGCTCGCGAGCGCGCGCTCGAGTATGGCGGCAAGTGTGTCGAGGCGATCCCGCACGTGCGCGACGAGATCTCGCGCCGCATCAAGGCGGCGGCCGAGCACAATGGAAGCCGCATCTCGGTCATCGAGATTGGCGGTACGATCGGCGATTTCCAGAACGCGCTTTTCATCGACGCGGCTCGCATGCTCAAGGTAAGGCACCCCGATGACGTCCTCTTCGTGATGGTCTCGTACTTGCCCGTGCCAAGCACGCTCGGGGAGATGAAGACGCGTCCGACCCAGCACGCCGTGCGCGAGCTCAATTCCTATGGCGTGCAGGCCGACTTCATCATCGCGCGCGCGCCGCAGCCGCTTGATGCCCGCCGCAAAGAGAAGCTCGCGATTTCTTGTAACGTGCATGCCGACCGTATCATCTCCGCGCCCGACATCAAGAGCATCTACGAAGCGCCGCTTAATTTCGAGAAAGACAAGTTCAGCGACGCGCTCCTTAGTGCGCTCAATCTGCCGGAGAAGCGCCGCGCGTCGCTCGCCGCATGGAGGAAGTTCGCGACGGCGGTGGCAGACGCCAAAGCGCCGGAAGTCTCCATCGCGATTGTCGGCAAATATTTCGATACGGGCGATTTCGTGCTTTCTGACGCGTACCTTTCGGTCATCGAGGCGATCAAATTCTCGGCCGCAAAGCTCGGGCTGCGGCCGAAGATCACCTGGGTCAATTCGAAAGACATCGAGAGGGGTGATGCGAAGACGCTTGCCGAGCTCGCGAAGCAGCAGGGCATCATCGTTCCGGGCGGATTCGGTGAAAGCGGCATCGAGGGCAAGATCAGAACGATACGGTTCGCGCGCGAGAGGAAGATCCCGTACTTCGGCCTCTGCTACGGCATGCAGCTCATGGTCATCGAGTACGCGCGCAACGTGCTCGGGCTTAAGGACGCGCACACCACCGAGATAAAGAAGCATACCGTCGATCCGGTCGTCGATGTGATGCCCGATCAGAAGGATTTGCTCGCCGACAAGAATTACGGGGGCACGATGCGTCTGGGCGCCTACCCGGCCCGCCTCAAGAAAGGCACCATCGCGCGCGCGGCATACAAGAAGGATCTCGTCGAGGAACGCCACCGCCATCGCTACGAGATCAATCCGGAGTACATCGAGCGCATCGAAAAAGCCGGCCTCGTCTTTTCCGGCACTTCGCCCGACGGCGTCCTCATGGAAATAGCCGAGCTCCCGCGCGCTAAGCACCCGTTCATGCTCGGCACCCAGTTCCACCCCGAGCTCCAAGCCCGCCCGCTTTCCCCGCATCCGCTTTTTACGGAGTTTCTCAAGGCCGCGGTCGCTCAGAAGAAACGCAAATAAGCGGCGTACCACATCTATAATGAACATCATCGAAGTCGAGCGTCTCACGAAGAGCTTCGGCAGCTTCGAGGCGGTGAAGGACGTGTCGTTCTCGGTCGAGGAGGGCGGCATCTTCGCTTTCCTCGGCCCCAACGGCGCGGGGAAGTCGACGACCATCAAGATGCTCACGACCCTGCTCCACCCGACCTCCGGGTCAATCCGTATCGACGGAAACGATCCGGTTACCGATTCTGATCTGGTGCGCCGCTCGTTCGGCATCGTTTTTCAAGACCCTTCTCTCGACGAAGATCTCACCGCGCTTGAGAACCTGGAGCTCCACGGCGCGCTCTATAGCGTGCCGAAGGACACGCTGGCAAAGCGCGTCGAAGAGCTGCTCGCGCTCGTGGAGCTTTCTGACCGACGTGATAGTTTCGTGCGCGACTTCTCGGGCGGGATGAAGCGTCGGCTCGAGATTGCGCGTGGGCTCCTGCACCACCCCAAGATCATTTTCCTCGATGAGCCGACTCTGGGGCTCGACCCGCAGACGCGCAATCACCTGTGGAGCTACGTGCAGAAGCTCAACGCCGACGAGGGCATCACGGTCTTTTTCACCACGCACTACATGGAAGAGGCCGATCGCGTGGCCAGACGCATCGCCATCATCGACCATGGTGCCATCATCGCGCAAGGAACGAGCAAAGAGCTGCAAGCGCAGACGAGCACCGCCTCGCTTGAGGACGCCTTCCTCGCGCTCACGGGAAGCGCTATTCGCGAAGAGGCGGGCAGCGCGCTCGACCGGATGCGCACGCGGGGGAGGATATGGCACGGCGGCGGCCGCTGATAATAATGCGTTAAATGTTTAACATTTAATTTTTGTATTATGCAAGCGGTCTATATCATGTGGTTGCGGGAGGTGAAGCGGTTCATCCGCTCCAAGAGCCGCATCGTTGGCGCGCTCGGACAACCGGTGCTCTTCCTCGTCGCGCTGGGGTACGGGCTCGGGCCGGTTTTCGCGAAAGCAGGCCAGGGGAAATATCTTGAATTCATCGCGCCGGGCATCATCGGCATGTCGATCATCTTTACGGCAATCTTTAACGGCATGCAAGTCATCTGGGACCGCCAGTTCGGGTTTCTCAAAGAGACGATGGTCGCGCCGGTATCGCGGCTCGCTATCATGTTCGGGCGCACGCTTGGTGGCGCGACGGTCGCGACGACGCAAGGAACGCTCGTGCTCGCGATCGCGATCGTCGCGGGCTTCCGTCCCGCATCGTGGCTCGGCATCGTGCCGGCGCTCGCCATCATGCTCCTTATCGCGCTCCTCTTCAGCTCAATCGGCATTGCCGTCGCCTCGAAGCTCAAGGACATGCAGGGGTTCCAGCTCATCATGAACTTCCTCGTGATGCCGCTCTTCTTCCTCTCGGGTGCGCTCTTTCCGCTCAACAACGTGCCGCCCGCACTCCTGCTCGTTGCGCGTCTTGATCCGCTCTCCTACGGCGTCGACGCATTGCGCTATTTCCTCACCGGCGCGGCAACCTTCCCGCTTCCGCTCGACATCGGCATGCTCCTTCTCGTGACCGCCTTTTTCCTCTTGCTCGGCTC
>JAJYQV010000023.1 GCA_021794425.1 bacterium | reverse complement strand
CGGCTTCTTGAGGAGCAGGTGCTCAAGGTGGAGAACACTAGCGACTTTTTCTCGGAACGGCCGCGAGAAGAGCGCGCCGAGCAGCACGCCGACGACAAAGAACGAAAAGAGCAACGCGAGGATATTCACGAGGAAGAGGATGCTCATAGGACGTTTTCTTCACAATAGCACTTTTTACGAAGGCAATATGGTATATTCACCACATGTTAATAAATGTATGCATCGCGAAACTGCATCGCGCGACGGTAACGGATGCGAGTCTTGATTACGTCGGTTCCATCACTATAGATGAGCTGCTTCTTGAAGCCGCGGGGCTTCTGCCCGGGCAGATGGTGCAGATTACGAACCTCTCGAATGCCGTCCTCTGGCGCACCTACATATTGAAAGGCGAAAAAGGAAAGGGTGAGGTCATTTTGAACGGTCCGCCGGCCCGCCTTTTCCAGAAAGGCGACAAGGTGGTCGTGCTCGGCGAAGCATGGGTGACCGCTGAAGAGGCAGCGAAAATGAGCCCGACGGTCGTCTTTACTGACGACGACAACCGGATTACCGAGGTGAAAAAGGGCTGGCGGCCCCAGTAGTCCGCAGACACAGGGCCCCGCGGCGCTTCGCGCCGCGGGGTTTGTCATTTCCTGGGAGAGGCGTATTCTCGTACTCAGAAGTTCTTTGTAATCAGGCTTTTCTTTCTTAAGGAGAATGGAATGCACACACTAGAAAAAGTATACGAAAACGCCATTTTTCAAGCACTCAATCCAGAAGGAAAACAGTGGATGACGGCGGCGTGGCTCCCCAAACAACCTGGCAGTATTGCTGCCAAATACGACATCAAGATCGCCGCGCTGTTTACTTTCGGCGTGTTCCCTCATATCAAAACCGTCCCGACCGTCCGAATGATGCTTGAAGATGTAAAAGACGAGCGGTATGTCGGAAAACATACCATTGTGATCGACTCAAGCGGCAATACAGGTCATGCAGTGGCGCGGCTCGCAAGGGCTTTTGGCTTTGAGCACGTGAAAGTGGTGGTGGCGCTAGATGTCCCGCAAAGCAAGAAAAGCATCCTCTCAGCGCTTTCTTCGGCTGAAGTCATTCATCCGAGCGGCAAGCAAAGTGTCGCGGAACGGGCTGTTGAAGAAGGGCAGAAGCCCGGGCATTACCATCTCAATCAGTACGGGCACTGGGGGAATGTCCGTGCGCATGAGCTCTATACGGGGCCGGAGATAGTGCGACTGCTCGGCGACGATATCGGTGTCATCGCGGTCGCCATGGGTTCAGGAGGGACCGTGACCGGCGTCGGTAATTTCTTCAGACAGCATCGCGCAGGTCCGATAGTGCTCGGCGTGCGTCCCGCAGAGGGCGAGCGGGTGCCGGGCGCGCGTGACCGCAAGAGGATGGAAGATGTCGTGAGATTCCCCTGGAGAAGAGCGGTTGATGCAGTGGTTGAAGTTGATCGCAAAGCGTCTTTCATCAGGACGCGAGAGCTCTGGAGTCTCGTTAACCCACAGGCTGGTCCCACGTCGGGTCTCGCGCTCGCAGGACTCGAGAAATATCTCGAGTCTTTCGAGGAGGAAGCGCTTGACCGTATCTTTCGGGGGACAACCGTCGGGTTTATTTGCCCGGATGATGGGCGTTTCTACTCGGAGTCGATCATAACCGAGCTCGATACTGACCAAGGAATATAAGCCCGACCTACATCACCCAGCTGCGTACGCAGCTGGGTTTTTTCTATCCGCGTGGGCGGAACGCCGCGCGGAGGGCGTTTAAGATGACGGTCACGTCGATGCCTTCCTGGAGGATGGCACCGGTCACCGGCGCGATGAAGCCTGCCGCGGCCACGAGCATGCCGACGACCGAGAGGCCGATGCCGACGTAGACGCTCTGCCCGGCGATACGCACGGAGCGCTTCGAGAGCGCGAGGAGGTCGCGGATGAGCCCGACGTCGTGGCCGAGAATGGCGGCGTCTGCCGCCTCGATCGAGGCACTGTTCTCGGTGCCGGAGAAGACGATGCCGACATCGGCTTTTGCAAGCGCCGGAGCGTCATTCAATCCGTCGCCGATCATGGCGACCACTTCGCCGCGCTCGCGCGCCTCCTCGACGAAGCGGTACTTGTCTTCCGGCGTGCACTCGGCATGCACGGTGAAGTGCGCAGCACCGTCGAAAATGGCTCGGGCGTGCTCTTCGCGATCGCCCGTGAGGATGGCGATGCGGTAGCCGTTTCCGGCAAGCTCGTGGAGGAGCTCCTTCGCGTCGTCCTTGAGGACGTCCGCGAAGTGGAAGACCGCAAGCGGCGCGCCGTCTTCCTGGAGGAGGAGCGAGATGCCGTCCTTGTGGCGGTATTCATCGGGCGCCTGGCCGATGGCCACCTGGTGGCCGTCGACTTTCCCCGCGATGCCGGTGCCGACCGTCTCAGTGACCTCGCGCGCCGGGGAAGGCGTGAAGTGCTCGGCGTGCGCGGCCGCGAGGATGGCGCGCGCGAGCGGATGGATCGAATGGAACTCGAGCGCCGCGGCCAAGGAGAGCGCCTGCCGTTCGGTCGCGTGCGGGACGAGGAGCTCGGTGCCGACGAGCTGCGGCGTGCCGAGGGTGAGCGTGCCCGTCTTGTCGAAGAAGATCGTGTTTACCCGGGCGATCGTCTCGAGCGTGGCAGGCGTCTTCACGATGATGTTCCTGCCTGCGGCGCGGGAGAGCCCGCCGATGAACGCGACCGGCGCGGCGATGAGAAGCGGGCAGGGGGTGGCGATGACGAGGACCGCGAGGAGCCGCACGACGTCGCCGGTCGCAAGGTACACGAGCGCGGCGATCGCGAGCGTGATCACCGTAAACGGCACGTTCGCGCGTGCGGCGAGCCGCACAAAGGGCGACGGGTCGCGCTCGGCATCTTTCACCAGGTCGACGATCTTCGCATAGGTGGAGGTGGCGAGCGTCCCCGAGACGGACAGCTCGAACGCATCGCCCGCGTTCACGCTGCCGCTCTTCACGAACGCGCCCTTCGTGACCGACTCCGGCAGGGGCTCGCCGGTGAGGTTGGCGAGATCGAGGACCGCCTCGTCTGACGCGAGCGTGCCGTCGAGCGGCACGAGCTCGCCGCCACGGATGACGATGGTGATGCCTTCTTTCACTTCGGCAAGCGGCGTCTCGACCGTCTCATCACCCTGCTTCACGAGCGCGGTTTTCGGGATCTTCGCGAGGAGCGAGGCGAGCGATGCTTCGGCGCGGTGGCTCGCGTAGTCTTCGAGCGCGCGGCCGCCCGCGTACATGAGCGCGATGACGGCGCCCGCGAGCCATTCGCTCGTCGCGAGCGCCACGAGCATGGCGAGGAAGGCGATGTAGTCGAGCGACCAGTCGTCCGCGCGGATGCTCCGATACGCGACAACGAGGAGCTGCGCCATCCCGATGACGATCGCCGCGATCGCGAGGGAGGGGGGGCCGAAGAGCAGGTTCCCCGCGAGCAGGAGCGCCACCGCTCCGGGCAGGATGACGAGCCGGGTGTCGAGGAAGCGCATATTGTTTTAGCGTGTACGCTACGCGAAGAGCAGGAAGGCGCCGAAGGCGACTGCGAGCGCGATGCGGTACCATCCGAAGGCGGTGAAGGTGTGGCTGCGCACATAGCGGAGGAGCCAGATGATGCTCGGGATGGCGACCGCGAAGGCGACGACGAAGCCCACAGAGAGCACGAGCCACTCGTGCGGAGTGAAGGAAGCGCTCGTCTTCAGGAGCGAGAGGCCGGTCGCCGCGAGCATGGTGGGGACGGCGAGGAGGAACGAGAACTCGACGATCGCCGGGCGCGCGATGCCGAGCGCCATGCCGCCCACGATGGTCGCGCCGCTCCGGGAGACGCCCGGGATGATGGCGATTGACTGGAAGAAGCCGATCAAAAGCGCCTGGCGGTAGGTGATGGGCGCGTCAGGTTGCGCAGCGTCCTCCTTCTTTCCGTACCAGCGCTCGAAGAGGATGAAGACGATACCGCCGAGGAAGAGCGTCGAGAGCACAATCCAATCGTTGCCGAGGAGATACGTCTTCAGGATGTGATACATGGCGAGTCCGATGACGCCGGTGGGGATGAAAGCGACGGTGAGCTTCTTCAGGAGCTCGACGTTCAGGAAAGAGCGCCAGTAGAGCACGACCACCGCGAGTATCGCGCCGAGCTGGATCGCGATCTCGAATGTCTTGGCGAAGTCGCTCTGCCCCACCCCGAGGAGGGAAGAGGCGAGGATGAGGTGCCCGGTCGAAGAGATCGGCAAGAATTCAGTAAGGCCCTCGACGATACCGAGGATGAGGCTCTGTAGGATGGTCATATGTAGCCTAGTATAGCGTACCCGAGCCCGACAATTCCCTGGATAACTTCCTAGAGCTTGTTCCAAAACCCCTCAAATCCGCCCCTCGCTCGGACTGTTCCGTGTAAAAGAGGGCCTATCCAAGTCTTTTACACGAAACACTCCTCGCTCGGGGAGGGTTTTGAAACATGCTCTAGCCAGCCCGCCGAGGCGATGCCGCTTTATTGTGCTCGGCGCACGGGAGAGGGGCAGTGGCTTGAGAAGGAGGAACGCCCGCGCCGGCGAAGCCGGCGCGGGCGTTCCTCCGCTCAAAAACCGTGCATCCCGACATATTGACAAATAAGTGTCAATATGCTATCTTCGGGATATCGAGGTAGTCATTGACTATTTCGCTACTTACATTCAATGCCTATTCTAGGAGCCCTTATGGGCTTTTCGCTTTTGCTCGGCGCAGCGGCCATGCCGCTCGCGACCCTCACCTCGCCAGACTCGTCCGCTCCTAACCAAGCGGCCGGGAACGACGGGACGGAGCCTCCGAGTACCCGGTCGGTCACCCTGACGGCGTACAACGCCGTGCCAGGGCAGACCGACGATTCTCCGCTTGAAACCGCCTCAGGCGCGTACTCGAACCCGGAAGTCATTGCGGCGCGGTCCCAGGACCTCGCTCGGGAGCTTCCGTTCGGTACCATTATCGAGCTCGATGGTTCGGCGGCTGCGGACGACCCTTCGTGCGGTTATGGCGTAGTCGAGCACAAGATCGGCTACCGCGTCATCGAGGACTCGATGAACCAGAAGTTCACGAACCGTCTCGATGTCCTCCTCGACACGAGCAGGGACTACGTGAACGCGGAGGGCCGGAAGCTGAACGCCGCCCAGGTGCTCGGCGTCTGCCACGGCGTCACGTATCGCGTCGTCGGCCACGTCGACGTGAACCACATCCCCGAGACGCAGGAAGCGCTCGTCGCGCTCGTCGACGGGAAGAGCAGCTCGCTCGCGATCAACCAGTAACAGGAACGCGCGTTATGCACGCGGCCGGCGCCAGAGGCGCCGGCCGCGTCTTTTTGTGCGGTATGCTCGAATCATGCGACGCTTGAGCAGGAACGCCTCCGGGCTCACGAAAGACGAGTACGCCGTCCTCGATGCGCTCCGGACGCCCGCGGCCATCCAGGATTTCCTCGACGCGCTCCCCATGAACTGGGAGAAAGACGGCCCGACATACCGCTCCCCGCGCGGCGTGCTCGCAGAGCGCAAAGCCCACTGCATCGAGGGGGCGCTTCTCGCTGCAACCACGCTCTGGATCCACGGCGAGCCTCCGGTGGTCATGGACCTCTCGGCTGTCGAGGGGAAGGGAGACACCGACCATGTCATCGCCCTCTACCGGCGCGCCGGCCACTGGGGCGCGGTGAGCAAGACCAACCATGCGGTGCTGCGCTTCCGCGATCCCGTCTACCACTCCCCGCGCGAGCTCGCGCTCTCCTATTTCAACGAGTGGTTCCTGCCCACGGGTGAGAAGACGCTTGAGTGCTACGGCAAGCCGCTCCACCTCACGCGCTTCGGTACCGGCTGGATTACCGCGCCAGACGCACAGGCGATCGTGGACGCCGTCTCGATCGGCGTCCACTACGACCTCGTGCCCAAAGGCGGCTGGCGCCATGTGCGCAGCGCCGATTCCATGGAGCGCAAAGCTGCCTCGTCGCCTGAATGGCCGCGCTCCGACCCACGCACTTAGAGTTTGTTCACAAAACCCTCAAATCCGCCCCTCGCTCGGACTGTTTCGTGTAAAAGAGGGCCCATTCAAGTCTTTTACACGAAACACTCCTCGCTCGGGGAGGGTTTTGAGACAGGCTCTAGGCAGTCTTGCGAATGATGAAGAACGGCGTCATCTCGCTGTCTTGGCCGGCAGGATTGTCGCGCAGGAGCTCTCGGATGAATTTTTCAGAGATGGCCGAGGTGGATTTTCCGAGAGAGAAAGCCCCTCGATAATTTGCGTCGACAATGACGGCTTCGACTCCAAAGCGTTCTTTAATGCGGCGCGCGACGCCGTTAGGATCGTCGGGCGCTTTCTTCGCGTAGTCTTTGAATTCTTCTATCGTCCACGACATCGGACAGTCGATGGACTTCGCCTGCTTGCCGACGAGATAATAGAACGCTCCTTTGAGGCCAAGCGGCCGCGTGAGCGCCGAGACAAAGGCGGCAAAGAGCACGCGCAGGACACCCGCTTCTTCGATGAGGAGCTGCATCGCCGGGGCCGTACCGTGGCCGAGCCCGCGGAATTGCGGCGTACCGGCATAATTGCGCACGCGCTTGGCGAGGAATCGCGCGAGCCACGAAGTCCTCACTTCATCGGCGCGGAGGATGCGTCCCTGACAGACACAGACGACTTTCTCGCTTATGAAAAGGGTGTCGCCCGATTGCAGGTGCGGGCGAGCGTACTCCTCGAGAAGAAGCATAAGGTCATCACTCGGCTGGATGAGTCGCGTTTTGAGCGGGAGGCGCAAGAAGCGTGCGCCGGCAACTTCAGTTTCAAGCGTTTTTCCAGTATTCGGGGTGAAGAGGTCGTTCATGGTGGCGACAGTATACTACACGTCGATTGCGGTCAGTTTGTGCACCGTGCTATTATAGAAGCATGAAAGGATACATCACCAACATTGAACAAGCGACACTTGAGAACACCGATTACCGCCGCGTGCTCTACACGGCGAAAAACAGCCAGCTCGTCCTCATGGCGCTCAAGCCCGGCGAGGAGATCGGCGAGGAGGTGCATCACCTCGACCAGTTCATCCGCTTCGAGGCGGGGCAGGCGAGCGTCGTGCTCGATGGCGTCACGCACGAGGTCGGTGCCGACGACGCCGTCGTGATCCCGCAGGGCACGCGGCACAACGTCGTGAATACCGGCACGGAGGACTTGAAACTCTACACCGTCTATGCGCCGCCCGAGCACAAAGACGGCACTGTGCAGCCCACCAAAGCCGACGAGCGTGAAGAGCACTTCGATGGCGTGACCACAGAAGCTTAAGCGCAAAGCATATGCAAAAAAAGAAGCCGGTATGCCCGGAGGGTCTTCGATTGGGTCGCTCAAGCGCCGGACTCGGCCTCTTTGCGACGCGGCCGTTTAAGAAAGGTGAGCGCATCATCGAGTACTTCGGCCGCGTCATTTCAAAAGAAGAGGAGTATACGAGCCGCAGCCAGTATCTTTTCGAGGTGAACAGCCGAAAGACGATCGACGGTTCAGCGCGCGACAACTTTGCGCGGTATATTAACTACTCACACAAGCCTAACTGTGAGCCGAACATCGTGAAAGGCCGCGTCTGGATCGATGCGATCAAGAGCATCAAGCCCGGGGATGAGCTCGCCTACGACTACGGCGACGAATTCTTCGAAGAGCATATCAAGCCCAAGGGTTGCCGATGCGTGAAGTGCTTTGCGAAATAAACATGGAGACAGACCACCCCGACTCATTCTCGCTCAAGACCCTTCTCACGCGCCGGTACCGCAGCTCGCTTTTCGCTGCGGGCGTGCTGCTTTTCTTTGCGTACCTGCTTGAGCACTTCGCAAACATCTACGCATTTACTTATCTGCTCCGTCCGAGTTCGGCCCCGGTCGGGGACATCATCCTCGACAACATCCCGGTCGTTAATCTGAATTTCATCATCGTCGAGATGGCCCTCATTGCCATCGTCGTCGGCGCGCTCTTCGTTCTCTCCCGTCCCCGCTCGGTTCTTTTCACCCTGAAAGCGGTGGCGCTCTTCGTCGCGATCCGGGCGGTTTTCACCTCGCTCACGCACGTCGGCATCTATCCGGACCACATCGTGCCCGGGCTCGGGAGCTTTGACGCGCTTTACCGATACCTCAATCTGCAGACAGGGCTCTTCTTCTCGGGTCATACTGGCCTGCCGATACTCATGGCGCTCATCTTCTGGAAGGAGAAGCCAGTGCGGGTCGTTCTCATCGCTCTCTCGGGCGTGTTCGCGGTTGCCGTGCTGCTCGCGCATGTGCACTACTCTATCGATGTCTTTGCCGCACCATTCATGGCATACGGCATCTTCAAGCTCGCGCAGACATTTTTCCCGCGCGATTACCGGCTCATGGATCAGACGCCGTAACCGCGGGAAATTTCCGCTTAAAGAGGTCAAGCGTCGTCGGCGCGTTCAGGGCGCTCAGTTCATAGAGCTGGTCAAGCGATTGCTTCCCCCCGCGCTGCACATAGTCCCCCCGCGCCGCTCGGTAACCGGCTTTTTTCACTAAGGCCACGATAGCGTCGTTGTATTGGCCAAACGGGTAGGCGAATTCGGTTACCGTGATGCCGAGATGCTTTTCAAGCGTCTGTTTACTCCCGTCAATTTCGTTCCAGAGCACAGAGGGATCGGTGATCTTCGTGAGGAACGGGTGCGAGCGCGAATGACTTGCGATGGTCATACCGGCGTCTCGCATCTCGCGCAGGTTGTCCCAGGTCAGGAAGCCGCGCGTCCCGATCGGGTTCGTGAAGACGAAAAAGGTCGCCGGGTAGCGATACTTCTCTAGGATAGGGAAGGCGTACGTGAATTGATCGCTCCAGCCGTCATCGAAAGAAATGATGATCGGATGAGAGGGCAAGGGCGTGCCTTTCAGGAAATAATTTTCAAGGGCGCTAAACGGCACGACGTGGTAGCCGGCGTCTTTGAGGTATTTCATTTCCGCATCAAATATCTCGGGCGTGAGCGCTAGCGCTTTTACCGCCGCGCTGTCGCTCGGGTAGGACGGGCGGACGATGTGGTAGACCACGATCGGCACGCGCGCCTGCGCGGTTGAGGATGCAGTCGCCATGGGTGCCGGAGTCGCTTCGGAAGGCGTCTCAGCATAGCGCGCCTGGTCGCCGCTCATCGCGGCCTCCGAAGCGCCCTTGCCGTGCGCAAAGAAGAACGCTCCGCCGGCAATAAGCGCGACAAGCAAGGCACCGATGAGTACTTTCGTCTGACGGGACAAGTGCATAGTGCTCGCAGTATATCCGAGCCACAGAACGCGCGCACCTTTTTCTCGGGCACCTGGAGAATCACTTTGCCGGAATCGGACAGAATACCGCGCCACGCATTGCAGCATATTATTTTTCGGTTAGAATGCGAGTGTACCCTCTGCGAGGAGGGTACATTCCGCGGTAGCTCAGTGGTAGAGCGGCTCGCTGTTAACGAGTTGGTCGTAGGTTCGAATCCTACCCGCGGAGCCAAAAACAGGATAGTATACATATATGGCATTACACGATCGGCTTGCCGAGGCGGTGAGGGAGTGGCGCTTGGCGGGCTACCCGGCCGAGTACCCGATCGGCGAAGTGCTCTCCTATGCGCACGAGGGCAAGGACACGCTGCGCTTCTTGCGTCCGCCGCAGTTCGCCGCGCTTGAGACGTACTGGTATCTGCGGCTCGTGCGGCAGACGCCGCGTCTCGCGGCGCTCTATGACGCGCTCTACGCCGACCGGGTCGAGCGGCTTGACGCGCTCGGCATCCCCACGACGCATGAAGCGGTCGCGAATGTGATCGTGCGCGGCGGCGACCCGCTTGAAGAGATTCTTTCCGACGATGCGTTCGCACGCTTACTCTCGGCTGACGCGCTCCGCGAGTCGCTCTCGCTCGCGTACCCGAGCTACGTCTTCGCGCTCACGATGGGCGCGGGCAAGACGGCGCTTATCGGCACCATCATCGCGACCGAGTTCGCGCTCGCGCTTGAGCACCCCGATGGGCCGTTCATGCGGAACGCGCTCGTCTTCGCTCCCGGCAAGACCATCCTCGACTCGCTCCGTCAGATCTCGACGCTCCCGTTCGAGGACATTATCCCGCCGCGCCTGCTCGCCGAATTTCTCGCGAACGTGAAGCTCATCTATACGACCGACGGTGACCCGGACATCCCCGTCGTCGAGAGCGGCTCGTTCAACATCGTCGTCACCAATACCGAGAAGATCGCGCTCCGCAAGCTGCAAAAGCGGGCCACGGCGTCGCTGCTCGACTTCGAGGCCAAAGAAGAGCGCGAGAAGCTCTTCGCGAACCGCCGCTTGCAGAAGATCGCTTCGCTCCCCGCGCTCGGCATCTTCTCCGACGAAGCGCACCACACCTATGGCAACAAGCTCGGTGAGGAGCTCAAGCGCGTTCGCGCGACCATCGACCACATCGCGAGCGAGACCGACCTCGTCTGCGTGGTCAACACGACCGGCACGCCCTACTACGAGCGGCAATTCTTGCGCGACGTCGTCTGCTGGTACGGCCTCGCCGAGGGCATCAGCGACAACATATTGAAGAGCGTCGAGAACCGCATCATCGCCTACGACTTCGCCGAGCAGTCCGAGGACGAGGTCGTGGCCGACGTCGTGCGCGACTTCTTCTCCCGCTATGGGGACGTCGCGCTCTCGGGCGGGCAGCGCGCGAAGATCGCGTTCTATTTCAAGACGCAGGAGCATCTTGACGAGTCGAAGCGCGTCATCGAGGACGAGCTCGCGCGGCTCGGCGTCCCCGCGGGCGTCGTGCTCGTCAACACGCAGAAGTCGACTAAGGACGAGGAGGACGAGTTCCGCCGCTTGAATGACCCCGAGAGCCAGAAGCGCGTCATCCTGCTCGTCGGACGCGGCACCGAGGGCTGGGACTGCCCCTCGCTCTTCGCGACCGCGCTCGTGCGCGAGCTCTCGAGCTCGAACACCTATGTGCTCCAGGCGGCGACGCGCTGCCTGCGGCAGGTGCCGGGGAACGCGCTGCCCGCATCGATCTATCTCGAATCGGCCAACCGCAAGATACTCGAGCGCGAGCTTGAGGAGAACTTCGGCATCGGCATCGACGCGCTCCGACGCGCGCCCGCCGACTACGCCGAACAGAAGCTTGAGGTGCGGAAACGCGACTATCCGCGCCTCGTCATCACCGAGCGTGTGCGCACGGTCGTGCGGGCGAGGCGCGCGGCGCCTCCCGCCGCCGCGCGCCTCGCCGCGCTCAAGAAGCCGATCGCATCGGCGAAGCCGGCCATCTACCGCACCGCATTCTCGCCGGTGCTCGAGCGCTCGGCGCACGCGCTCTTGCCGAGCGGCGCGGCGGTCGAGGTGAAGGTAGAGGAAGTCTCGCATAGCGTGTTTGACGCCGCCGAGTATCTCGCGCGCGCGTACCGTCTCCCGCACGAGGCCGTCTTCGCCCGCCTCGCCGCGCTCTACCCGCGCGGCGAGGTCCCGCGCGCGCACCTCGCTGGTCTCGCCGAAGCGCTCGACGCGGCAAGCGCCGAATACGAGACGCGCGAGGAGAGCGTCACGCGCGTGCTCGCCATCTTGCGTTTCGTCGACGACAAGGGCAACGCCACCTTCGCGACCGACGAGCAGGGCGTGCTCTACAACACGATCCGCTTCCGCAAGGCCGAGCCGCCGCTCTTCCTCGCGGCCGAGGACGCGGCGCACAACTCGCGCGGCTACGGCTTCCACTACTCGCCCTACAACTTCGACTCCGCGCCCGAGAAGGCCTTTCTTGAAGACATGCTCGCAAAACTGAACGGCCTCGCCAAAGACGACATCGCCGACATCTATTTCACCGGCGGCTTGACCGACCGCAAGTACACCGACATCCGCTTCGAGTACAAGGGCGCCGACGGCGTCTACCACGATTACTATCCCGATTTCGTCATCGCGAAGAAGGACGGCTCGTTCTACATCGTCGAGATCAAGCGCGAAGGCGGCCTAAACGAGATCGACGTCCGGCTCAAGAAGAAGGCCGTCGAGCGCCTCGCCGGCGTGCCCGCGAACCGCTTCAAGTATCAGGTCATCGAGACCGGCACGCCTGTCCCTGCCGCCAAGTACCGCGAGGTCGAGACATGGATGGAGTAGATGCGCGGCGGTTGACCAAGTACACCTATGTACAGTATACTGGTCATAACAGTAATCCGTTGAAATATGGCTAAAAATAAGGAAAACCAAGACGATCTGTTCAGCGTCTTAGCGATACGAAACGTACTCCGCGCGGCTAATCCCTGGTGGGAGGACCGGTCGTTCTCGCTTGATATTCCCACCTTCAAACGAGACTCTTTCGACCTTGCGCTCGAGCATATGACGGCAACGCACCGTCTCGCGCTTCTCATCAACGGGCCGCGCAGGGTCGGCAAGACCACGCTTATATACCAGCTTATCCAGGAGCTTATCAGGCGGGAGATTGACCCGCGGCGCATCATGTTCTTCTCCCTCGACGACCCGCTCATCCAGCAGTTGCCGCCTAACGAGCAGGGGGCGTTTTTCGACCAGATTCTGAAAGAGTGGGCGACGGTCGCCGGGACACCGCTCCGCTCTGCTCCCCAACCGCTCTACTGCTTCTTGGATGAAGTGCAACGCCTGCCACGGTGGGAATTGTATCTGAAGCGATATATCGACTTGCGCTATCCGATCCGTTTCGTCATCTCCGGTTCCGCTTCGCACACGATCTTCCGCCGCTCGCTCGAGAGCCTCATCGGGCGCCTGGCAGACTTGTCGCTCCCGCCGTTCACGTTTCGCGAGTTCGTACGGTACCACCATGACGGGTTGAGCCACCCGCTTCTCGCCCGCGCTCGCGAACCGTTCGATATCGGCAGCAAAGCATCCGTAGCCGCGCTATACGAAAGCCTGTCGCGCGATCCGGCCTTCGCCGACGTGCCGCTATGGAACCGCTACGCCGACGAATACGCGCTCGCCGGGGGATTCCCCCAACTGTGGGCGATGCCGGGCGGCCTCGCGGACAAGGCGTCGTTTATTGACGAGCAGTTCGTACGCCTGGTCACCCTTGAGGATCTTCGTCTCGTCAGAGAGATACGCAAGCCGGAAGTGTTCCATCGGTTCTTGCGGTACGCGTTTGCCCGTACGAGCGAAGAATACAACCTTGAAGAGCTTCACAAGAGGCTGAAGGCTTCGCGCACGACCTTGGCCGACGCCTTGCCGCTCTTGCTTCAGACCGAGCTCCTTCGCAAGGTCGAGCGCTACACCGGCAAGCCGACGCGTCTTCGCTCGACGCATGCCAAGCTGTATGCCGCCGACCCGATGCTGACGCAAGCGATTACGCGCCGATCTACCTCGCTTGAGGGAGAGGATCGCGGACGCATCGCCGAGACGCTCGTACACAATACCATCGCGCTGTACAAAGGCATCTCGGATATCACCTATTACCGCGGAAAAGGCGGCGCGTCCGAGGTCGATTTTATCGTCCATGCCGGCACGTCTACTGTCCCGATCGAAGTCTGCTACCGCAACACGGTCGACGCCGGACATCAGAAGACCGTTGCGGCATTCGTGGCCGAACACGGCAAGCGGGACGCTTTCGGCGTTCTCGTGACGAAAGAAGCGGCCGGCCTCAAGGACGGCGTCTATCAGATTCCGCTCCCATTCTTTCTCCTGACCGCATAGTATAATGAAAACCATGGCAAGCGTACTCACCAACAAGAAGAAGGTGGCGAAGAAGCCGACGAAGACGGCCGCGAAGAAACCCGGCGCGGTCGCCGCGAAGAAGCCCGCGGCGACCGCGCCGGTCGCCCGGGTGAAGGGCCGTCCGATGCTCTACTGGGTGGGGAAGCAGCCCCTCGCCAAGGTCTCGCACTACCCGGCCCAGCTCGCCGAGGTGTGGAACGGCACCGCGCCGCTCGCGACCCCCGCCTACAAAGCGCTCGCCAAAGATTGGCGCAACCTGCTCCTGCACGGCGACAACAAGGAGATCCTCTCGATGCTGCTCGTCGAGGGCTTCCGCGGCAAGGTGGACCTCATCTACATCGACCCACCCTTTGACTCGGGCGCCGACTACGTGCGCCAGGTCGAGCTGCGCGGCGAGAAGCTCCGGCTCGAGGGGCTCGGCCAGTCGCTCTCGGAGGAGACACAGTACACCGACATATGGAAGAACGACACCTACCTGCAATTCATGTATGAGCGGCTCCAGCTCATGCGCGAGCTTCTCTCGGATCAGGGGAGCATCTACCTGCACTGCGACTGGCACAAGAGCCACCAGCTCCGCTTCTTGCTCGATGAAGTCTTCGGCGCGGAAAATTTCTTGGATGAAATCGTATGGGCATATACGGGGCCAACGCCGGTAAATAACTATTTTCCTCGGAAGCACGACACGATTCTTTGGTATGGGAAAACGAGCGGGCATATTTTTAATTCGGATGCAATCCGACTTCCATACAAAGCTGGTTTTACTCATGTGCGAGGTGTACATGGGAAAGATTATGAGGAGGAAAAACAGATGGAGAGGCACGAGCAAGGCAAAATACCAGAGGACTGGTGGGTGGACTTCTCAAACGTGTCTTCATGGCGCGACGAAATTGTCGGCTATCCTACCCAAAAACCCGAGGCGCTGCTCGAGCGCATCGTGAAGGCGAGCAGCAATCCCAACTCTATCGTGATGGACTGCTTTGCCGGCTCGGGCACCACGCTCGCCGCCGCGCAGAAGCTCGGCCGCCGCTGGATCGGCTGCGATATCAACCGCGGCGCGATACAGGTCGCGCTCAAGCGCCTCGCGCAGGTGGTCACCGACCAGCGCGCCGAGCGGGCAAAGGGCGAGAGTCTCTTCGCCGAGCCCGCGGCCGAGCTCCACGAGGGCATCCTCTCCTATCGCGTCAACAACTACGACTTCCAGCGCGAAGAGGCGTGGCGCGCGGTCGCGATACAGAAGTACGGCATCGTCGAGACGCCCACCGACGGCTACTTCGACGGCGCGCTCGGCGACCGGCTCGTGAAGTTCGTCCCGATGAATAGACCGATCGTGAAGCTCGACGCCGAGGAGGCGCTGCGTGAGATGCAGCGGCGCGAAGACGACGCGCGCAACATCGTGCTCGTGGGGAGCGGGGCCGAGGCGTCGCTCGACGCCTTCATCGCCGAGAAGGCGCGCCTCTCGCCGATCAACCGGATCGAGGTGCGC